>CANFDA010000008.1 GCA_947445215.1 Alphaproteobacteria bacterium
ATGCGCGCAAGCGCAATCCCGACGCACAGATCGCCGACATCATCGCCGAGACCCTGCCGCCGGTCGATTTCAACCGCATCAACGCTCAAAATGCCAAGCAAGTTATCGTGCAGAAGGTGCGCGACGCCGAGCGCGAGCGCCAGTATGACGAATACAAGGACCGCATCGGCGAGATCGTGCACGGCCAGGTCAAGCGCAGCGAGTTCGGTTCGGTGGTGGTTGACCTCGGCAAAGCCGAAGGCGTTGTCCGCCGCGACGAGATGATCCCGCGCGAAAGCTTCCGTCCCGGCGACCGCATCCGCGCCTATATCTATGACGTGCGTCGCGAAGCCCGTGGGCCGCAGATCTTCCTGTCGCGCAGCCATCCGCAGTTCATGGTCCGCCTGTTTGCGCAGGAGGTGCCCGAGATCTATGACGGCGTCATCCGTATCGAGGCCGTGGCCCGCGATCCCGGCAGCCGCGCCAAGATTGCCGTGATTTCCAAGGACAGCAGCATCGATCCCGTCGGCGCCTGCGTCGGCATGCGCGGCGTGCGCGTGCAGGCGGTGGTGCAGGAACTGCAGGGCGAGCGCATCGACATCATTCCGTGGTCGCCGGAACCCGCCACCTTCATCGTCAACGCCCTGGCCCCCGCCGAAGTCTCCAAGGTGGTGCTGGACGAAGACACCCATCGCGTCGAAGTGGTGGTGCCCGACGAGCAGCTCTCGCTCGGCATCGGCCGCCGTGGCCAGAATGTGCGTCTGGCCTCGCAGCTCACCGGCTGGCAGATCGATATCCTGACGGAAGCCGAGGAATCGGAGCGCCGCCAGAAGGAATTCACCCAGCGCAGCGCCCTCTTCATGGAATCGCTGGACGTGGACGAGACCGTGGCCCAGCTGTTGGCGTCGGAAGGCTTCGCCAGCATCGAGGACGTGGCCTATGTCGATGTCGGCGATCTGGCCCAGATCGAAGCCTTTGACGAAGAGACGGCGCAGGAACTGCAGAACCGCGCCATCGAATTCATCGAAGCCCGCAACAAGGAACTGGACGACAAGCGGACCGCGCTGGGCGTCACCGACGATGTGCTGGAAGTCGAAGGCGTGACGCCGCTTCTGGCCGTGGCGCTGGGCGAAGGCGAGATCAAGACGCTGGAAGACCTGGCGGGCGCGGCCACCGACGAATTGCTGGGCTATTACGAAACCGGCAAGGACGCGGCCGGCAAGAACGAGCGCACCCGCGTTCCGGGCGCGCTGGAAGGCTTCAACCTCAGCGCCGACGACGCCAACGCCATCATCATGGCGGCGCGCATCAAGGCTGGCTGGATCGAAGCCCCGGTCGTCGAGGAAGAGGCGCCGGCGGAAGAAGAAGGCGTGACGGACGAGGCCTGATGACGGAAGCGGCGATCACCACGGAAGAGGCGGAAGACGATATGCGCGCCCCGGTCGCGCGTCTTTCGTGTGACCGGGATGACGATGACTCGCGCGCGGATGCGCGCGAGAGGCGCGATATCGTCTCGGGCGAAGTGCTGCCCGAAAACCGTCTCATCCGTTTTGCTGCCGCGCCCGATGGCATGGTGATACCCGATGTCGCCGCCAAGCTGCCGGGGCGCGGGCTGTGGGTGGAAGCCTCGGCCAAGTCGATCGCCATCGCGGTGGAGAAGAAACTTTTCGCCAAGGCAGCCAAGGCGAATGTGACCGCCTCTGGCGATCTGCCTGCGCGCACCGAAGCGTTGCTGGTCGCCCGCATGACCGGCGATCTGGGCATGGCGCGCCGCTCCGGCGCGCTGGTGCTGGGCTTCGACAATGTGCAGCGCCAGCTGGAAGGCCCCAAGCCGCCCAAGGCGCTGATCGAGGCCTTTGACGGTTCTAAGGACGGCAAGCGCAAATTGTACGCCGCCGCGCACCGGCTGGAACTGGAATGCGTGGTGATCGAGACGCTGACCAGCGCGGAATTGGGGTTGGCCCTTGGCCGCGAGAATGTGATACATGCCGCCGTCCAACCGGGCGGTCTGGCGAACCGTTTGATCTTTGACGCGGCGCGGCTCTCGGGGTTCCGAGCGGCCGCAGTCCGTACCCGGAATGAAAGCCCGCGCGGGTCCGCGCGTGAAAATGAAAGCAAGTTATGAGCGACACTGACGAGACCAAGCGCCCCAAGACGCTTTCGCTGAAGAAGACGGAGATGTCGACCGTCAAGCAGAGCTTCAGCCATGGCCGCACCAAGGCGGTTGTGGTCGAGAAAAAGCGTTCGGCCGCTCCCCCCGCCGCCGCTGCGCCCAAGCCCGCCGCCGCGCCGAAGGTGGAAGCCAAGGCCGCGCCCGCGCCCGAAGTGAAGGCGCCGGAGCCGAAGGCCGCCGCGCCCGCGCGCGGTGTCGTTCTGCGCCAGCTCTCGGATGAAGAGAAGGCCCGCCGCGCCGTCGCCCTGGCCGAAGCCAAGGTTTCGGACACCGAGGCCCGCAAGAATGCCGAGGTCGACGCCAAGCGCCGCGCCGAAGACGAAGAGAAGCTGAAGATCGAGCGGGCCGCCGCCGAAAAGCGCAAGGTCGAGGAAGACGCCCGCAAGGCCGCCGACGACATCGCCAAGAAGCGCGCCGAGGAAGTCGCGCGCCGCACCGAAACGCCACTCTCGACGGTGCCCGGCGAAGCGCCGCGCCGCCGCCTGATGAACGAAGAAGAAGAAGGCGACAGCGGCAAGCGCGGCGCCCCCGGCAAGCCGGGCGCGCCCAAGACGCCCGCCCCAATCAAGAAGGTCGTGGGCGAAGGCGAGCGCCGCCGCGGCAAGCTCACCGTCACCCGCGCCCTGGCGGGCGATGACGAGCGCGTGCGCTCGGTCGCCGCTTACAAGCGCCACCTGCAGCGCGTCAACAAGGGTCATCAGGTTCAGGCCGGTCCGGCCGGTCCGCGCGACATCGTCGTGCCCGAAACCATCACAGTGGCCGAACTGGCCAACCGCATGGCGCGCCGCGCCGTCGACGTCATCAAGGTGCTGATGAAGAACGGCATGATGGCGACGCCCAGCGACGTCATCGACGCCGACACCGCCGAACTGGTCGCCACCGAATATGGCCACATCGTCAAGCGCGTCGCCGAAAGCGACGTGCTGGAAGGTCTGACCGGCGAGGCCGATCCCGATAGCGAGCTGACCCCCCGCGCGCCCGTGGTCACGATCATGGGCCATGTCGACCATGGCAAGACGTCTCTTCTGGACGCCCTGCGCCAGACCGATGTCGTGTCGGGCGAAGCCGGCGGCATCACCCAGCATATCGGTGCATATCAGGTCATTCTGCCTTCGGGCCAGAAGGTTACATTCCTCGACACGCCCGGCCACGCCGCCTTCACGGCGATGCGTTCGCGTGGCGCCAAGGTCACCGACATCGTCATCCTGGTGGTGGCGGCCGATGACGGCGTCATGCCCCAGACGGTGGAAGCTATCGCCCATGCCAAGGCGGCGGGCGTGCCGATCATCGTGGCGGTCAACAAGATCGACAAGGGCGACGCCAACCCGACGCGCGTCAAGACCGAACTGCTGCAGCACGAAATCCAGGTCGAAGATCTGGGCGGCGACATCCAAGCGGTGGAAGTCTCCGCCACCAAGAAGCTGGGTCTCGACAAGCTGCTAGAAGCCATCCTGTTGCAGGCGGAAATTCTCGACCTCAAGGCCAATGCCGGCCGCGCCGCCGAAGGCGCGGTGATCGAAGCCAAGCTCGACAAGGGCCGCGGTCCCGTCGCCACTGTTCTGGTGCAGCGCGGTACCATCCGTGTCGGCGACATCGTCGTGGCCGGCGCCGAATGGGGCCGGGTGCGCCTGCTTGCCAATGAGCGTGGCGAATCCGTGAAGTGGGCGGGTCCGTCCACGCCCATCGAAGTGATTGGCCTTTCGGCCGCGCCCGATGCGGGCGACGAAATGGTGGTGGTGGAAAACGAAGCCCGCGCCCGTGAAGTGACGGAATACCGCTCGCGCAAGCGCCGTGAGTCGCGCCAGGCCTCCAATTCGCGCCAGACCCTGGACCAGCTGCTCAAGACCCGCGAAGTCGGCGAACGCAAGCTGCTGCCCATCGTGCTCAAGGCCGACGTGCAGGGTTCGGCGGAAGCCATCCAGGGCGCGCTGGCCAAGCTGGAGACCGACGAAGTCGGCGTGCAGGTGCTGCAGGCCGGTGTCGGCGGCATCACCGAAAGCGACGTCATCCTGGCGCATGCCAGCGGCGCCGCCGTGATCGGCTTCAATGTCCGCGCCAACAACCAGGCCCGCGACCGCGCCAAGCGTGATGGCCTCGAAATCCGCTATTACAGCATCATCTACAACGTGATCGACGACATCAAAGCCGTGCTGTCGGGCATGCTGGCGCCGGAAGTGCGCGAGAAGTTCCTGGGCAATGCCGAGATCCTGGAAGTGTTCAACATCACCAAGGTCGGCAAGGTCGCGGGCTGCAAGGTCACCGAAGGCGTCATGCGCCGCGGTTCCAAGGTCCGCCTGGTGCGCGACAATGTCGTGATCCACGAAGGCGAGCTTTCGACCCTGAAGCGCTTCAAGGATGAAGTGAAGGAAGTCCAGAATGGCCAGGAATGTGGCATGGGCTTTATCGGCTATCAGGACATGCAGAAGGGCGACGTCATCGAATGTTTCGATGTCGAAACCATCAAGCGCGCGCTGTAACAATTCGCATCAGGTCCCAATCCTGGCTTCCCGCCGCTGTGGCGGGGAGAGCAAGTGAGCAAAATGTCCCGTAACGCTCGCCCTCCCCGTGGCGGTCCCCGCCGTACCGGCCGCAATGACGGCCCTACTGGCCCGTCGCAGCGCCAGTTGCGCGTCGGCGAGGCGTTGCGCCACGCCATCGCCGACATCCTGTTCCGCAACGAAATCCAGGACCCCGATCTGGCCGGCGTCTCCGTGACCATCACCCAGGTCAAGCCGTCGCCCGACATGCGCTATGCCACCGTCTATTGCGAACCGCTGGGGGGCGACAATGCCGATGTGATCGTCAAGGCGCTGAACCGCCACAAGGGCTTTCTGCGCGGCGAAATGGGTCATCGCCTGACGATGAAGTTCACGCCCGAGCTGCGTTTCGTCGAGGACGCGTCCTTTGCCGAAGCCCTGAAGATCGACACCATCCTGCGCTCTGAGCGCGTCAGCCGCGACATCGCGGCGGAAGATGGCGACGAAGACGATAGCGAAGAAGAAAAGTAATGGGCCGTCGCAAGAAGGGCGATCCGGTCCATGGCTGGGTGGTGCTGGACAAGCCGCTGGGCATGGGATCGACCCAGGCCGTTGCCAAAATCCGCTACCTCTTAAACGCCCAGAAGGCCGGCCATGCCGGCACCCTCGACCCCATGGCCACCGGCATCCTGGCCATCGCGTTGGGCGAGGCAACCAAGACCGTCCCCTACGCCATGGATTCCGACAAAATCTATCGCTTCACCGCCCAGTGGGGGGAGGGCCGCGACAGCGACGATGCCGAGGGCAAGGTCACCGGCACCTCTGCCGCCCGGCCGACGCGCGAGCAGATCGAAGCCGTGCTGCCCCGCTTCACCGGAACCCTGACCCAGGTGCCCCCGGCCTATTCCGCCATCAAGGTGAATGGCGAGCGGGCCTATGACCTGGCCCGGGAAGGCGAGGAGGTGGTGCTGGAACCCCGCGCCGTGGAGGTCACGCAAGCCCGCCTGCTGGCCAGCAATGCCGACAGCGCTGAGTTTGAAATCCTTTGTGGCAAAGGGACTTACGTCCGGTCCTGGGTCCGCGATATTGCCCTGGCGCTGGGCACATTGGGCCATGTTACGGCTCTGCGCCGGACCAGGCTGGGCGGGTGGGAAGAAAAAGACGCCGTGGCGCTGGATACCCTGACCCCTTTTATGCATAGTCCCGCCGCTTTTGCGTATTTAAAGCCCCTTTCGACCGCGCTGGACGGCATCCCGGCGCTCGCCGTCAGTGGCCCGGATACGGTTCGCCTTCGCTCGGGCAACCCCATTCTCATCCGCGCAAATCTCTTTGCCCGGCTGAAGGATATTCCCGGCGACGAACTCCAGGGGCAGGTCGTCTACCTCCATGAGGATGACGGCTCGCCCGTGGCACTGGCCGAAATCGCCGAAGGAGAACTCCGGCCGTTTCGCGTCTTCAATTTCGCCTGAACCCTGATGTCCGGAAGAGAAAAATGATTACCCCCGAACGCAAGCAGCAAGTTATCGCCGAGCATGGCACCAGCAAGGACGATACCGGCTCGCCGGAAGTCCAGATCGCCATCCTGTCCGAGCGCATCACCAACCTGACCGAACACTTCAAGACCCACGCCAAGGACAATCATTCCCGCCGCGGCATGATCAAGATGGTTAGCCTGCGCCGCAACCTGCTGGACTATGTGAAGTCCCGCGATGTGAAGCGCTATGAAGGCATCATCGCTCGCCTGGGTCTGCGCCGCTGATCCGCGCGTCCAACAGAATTGACACGGTCCTGGGCTAAGCCTGGGGCCGTGTTTTTGCATTTGCGCGGGATGAGCCGGCGCAAATGACGGGCCCATAGGGGGCCCTTACTGCAAGGCCCGCGCGCAATATGGCGGCGGGCACCGAAGAAAGAAAAAACCGCATGTTCAATATCCATAAAGAAAGCTTCGAATGGGGCGGCCGCACGCTGACCCTCGAAACCGGCAAGATCGCCCGCCAGGCTGATGGCTCCGTGCTTGCCACCTATGGCGAGACCGTGGTGCTGGCCACCGCCGTGGGCGCGCAGTCCGCCAAGGAAGGGCAGGACTTCTTCCCGCTCACCGTCAATTACCAGGAACGCTACTACGCCGCCGGCAAGATCCCGGGCGGCTATTTCAAGCGCGAGCGCGCCCCGACCGAGCGCGAGACGCTGATCTCGCGCCTGATCGACCGCCCCATCCGTCCGCTCTTCGCCGACGGCTTCAAGAATGAAGTGCTGGTGGTTTGCCAGGTGCTGTCCCACGACCTCGAGAACGATCCCGATGTCGTCGCCATGGTCGCAGCCTCTGCGGCGCTGACCCTGTCAGGCCTGCCCTTCAAGGGCCCGATCGCCGCCGCGCGCGTCGGCTATATCAACGGCGAATATGTCCTGAACCCCGAGATCGACACCTACAAGGAGTCAAAGCTCGAACTCGTCGTCGCCGGTACCCGCGACGCCGTCATGATGGTGGAATCCGAAGCCCAGGAACTCAGCGAAGACGTCATGCTGGGCGCCGTGGTGTTCGGCCATGACCAGATGCAGGTCGCCATCGACGCCATCATCCGCCTGGCGGAAAAGGCGGCGAAGGACCCGCGCCCGGTGCCGGAAGACATTCACGCCCCGGTGCGCGAGAAGATCCGCGCCGCCGCCAGCGCCGAACTGTCCAAGGCCTTCCAGCTTCCGATCAAGTTCGAGCGCCGCGATGCGCTTTCCGCGATCAAGAAGAAGTTCGCCGCCGACTTCGTCGGCACGGACGAGGGCAAGGTTCCCGCCAACGTCTATGGCAGCCTGCTGCATGACGTCGAAGCCGATGTGATGCGCAACGCGGTGCTGGACACCAAGAAGCGCGTCGATGGCCGCGACCTCACCACCGTCCGCCCCATCCTGGCGGAAGTCGGCATCCTGCCGCGCACCCATGGTTCGGCCCTGTTCACCCGCGGCGAGACGCAGTCGATCTGCGTCGTCACCCTGGGTACGGCGGAAGACGAGCAGTTCGTGGACAGCCTGGAAGGCACCGGCAAGCAGACCTTCATGCTGCATTACAACTTCCCTCCCTACTCGGTGGGCGAGACGGGCCGCATGGGTTCGCCGGGCCGCCGCGAAATCGGCCATGGCAAGCTGGCCTGGCGCGCCATCCATCCGATGCTGCCGACCAAGGACCAGTTCCCCTACACGATGCGCGCCGTCTCGGAGATCACCGAGTCCAACGGTTCCTCGTCGATGGCCACCGTCTGCGGCACTTCGCTGGCGCTGATGGATGCGGGCGTTCCACTGGTCAAGCCGATCGCGGGCATCGCGATGGGCCTGATCCTGGAAGGCGACCGCTATGCGGTTCTGTCGGACATTCTGGGCGATGAAGATCACCTGGGCGACATGGACTTCAAGGTTGCCGGCACCGCCGATGGCATCACCTCGCTGCAGATGGACATCAAGATTTCCGGCATCACCAAGGAAATCATGAAGGTCGCGCTGGATCAGGCGCAGGATGGCCGTATCCACATCCTGGGCGAAATGAACAAGGCCCTCACCGGCGCCCGCGCCGAGCTGGGCGAACATGCGCCGCGCATCGAGCAGATCAAGATCCCGGTCGACAAGATCCGTGACGTGATCGGCACCGGCGGCAAGGTGATCCGCGAGATCGTCGAGAAGACCGGCGCGAAGATTAACGTCGAGGATGACGGCACCGTGAAGGTGGCGTCCGCCGACGGCGAGTCGATCAAGGCCGCTCTGAAGTGGATCCGCGGCCTTACCGCCGAGCCGGAAATCGGCCAGATCTATGACGGCAAGATCGTCAAGGTCATGGACTTCGGCGCTTTCGTGAACTTCTTCGGGCCCAAGGACGGCCTGGTGCATGTTTCCGAACTGGCGGCGAAGCGCGTCGAGAAGCCCTCCGACATCATCAAGGAAGGCCAGGCCGTGAAGGTGAAGCTGCTGGGCTTCGACGATCGCGGCAAGGTGCGCCTGTCGATGAAGCAGGTCGACCAGGAGACGGGCGAAGACCTGTCCAAGAAGGCCTCGGCGCCCGCCGAAGGCTGATCTGCGTAGGAGCGCGGCCAGGAAAAGTGGACTTCCGGTTTTCCGTCCGGCCGCGCAACTAGCCAATAACAATTGTGAAACAACGCCCGCGAGCTTTAGGCTTCGCGGGCGTTTTTCTTTTGGGCGGAGCGCGGCCAGGAAAAGTGTACTTGCGGTTTTCCGTTCGGCCGCGCGACCAAGAAGGAGTCCCAATTGCGGAAGATCGATCTTGCCACGGCGCAGGTGCTCACCGGCAGCCGCTATCCCGCCCCGTATGATACGCCCTGCCGGATGCGGCATCGGTTGAAGCTGGGCGATACCGGCGGCCTCAGCCAGTTCGGCGTCAACCCGCTCACCCTCAAGCTCGGCGTCTGGTCCAGCCAGCGCCACTGGCACCGGCTGGAGGATGAGTTCGTCTATATCCTGTCCGGCGAAGTGGTGCTGGTGACGGACGCGGGCGAGGAGGTGTCGCGGGCGGGCGACTGCGCCGCCTTCCCCGCCGGTTAGCAGAACGGGCACCACCTGATCAATCGTTCTGATGCCGATGTGACGCTGCTGGGAGTCGGCACCCGCACGGGCAAGGATTCCGGCGCCTATTCCGACATCGATCTCACCTTCGATGCCGTGCTGGGCTACCGGCACAAGGACGGCACGCCTTATTGAATGGTCGCGCTGCCGGACGGAAAACCACCCTCTTCAATTTGAAGGGGGCCACTTTTCCTGGCCGCGCTCTTGATTAATGCAGGATTGGCCAAACTTGTTTGGCGTAACGCGCCACGCTAGGTTCGCGTGATGGCCGTTTCCTTGCGACTTCTCAGTCTCATTCTGATCGTTATCGCGCTGATGCTGCTCGGCGCGGACGCGGTGACGTCGCTGGAAAAGGGCGGCGAGATCACCGTGCGCAGCCTCGACACTGTCTGGGGCATCCTGAACCAGGGCGTGCTGGACGCCTTCAAGCGCTGGATTCAGAACAACGCCGCCTTCGCTGCATCTTTCGTCTATTCGCTTCTGGGGCTGCCAGGCTGGAGCGTAGCGGGCGTGATCGGCGTTATTCTCGCCTTTGTCTTTGGCCGCAAGCTGGGTCCTGAATAGGCCCGCTCTTTTGCGTCCTGAGTGCGTCGCTCGTCGCTCATGGGCTCATTTGCCCACATCGCTCCTCGATCCTGCTCAGGCCACAAAATTTACGGGCCTAAGGGCCGCGCGTTTGACCGGGAATCCACAGAACGTCGCCCGCGCCGCCATCATTGGCCAGCCGCGCCATCACGAAGAGATGGTCGGAAAGGCGGTTGATGTATTGCAACGCCGCCGGGCCCACCGCTTCCTTCGCCGCCAGCATCAACATCTCCCGCTCCGCCCGCCGCGCGATGGCGCGCGCCAGGTGCAGATGCGCCGCCAGCCGCGAGCCGCCCGGCAGGATGAAGGAGGTCAGCGGCTTCAAATCTTCGTTCATGGCGTCGATCTCATGTTCCAGCCGCGCCACCTGCGTTGGTGCGATCCGCAGCGCACCTTCATCCTTGCGGCCATCCTCTGGCGTCGAAAGATCAGCGCCCAGGTCGAAGAGATCGTTCTGGACGCGGGCCAGCAGAACATCCAGCGGGCCGCTGCTGTCCAGCCGCGCGACACCAATGGCGCTGTTGGTTTCGTCCACCGCGCCGATGGCGGCGAAGCGCTGGTCCGCCTTGGAACGGCGCGTGCCGTCGGTCAGGCCGCTTTCGCCCGCATCGCCGCCGCGCGTGTAGATTTTGTCCAGTTTCACCATGGGAAATCCTGCCTTGCCCCTCAAATCCTAGCTTGTATGATCCCGGTCAACTACTCGTTTTGCGAGCGTTGCCATGCCTGCCGAAAGTCCCGAAAGCGTCGAAACCGATCACACCCGCGTCGCCTGCGATGGCGGTGGCGGCGCGCTGGGCCACCCCAAGGTCTTCCTGGAAATGGGCGACGAGCATTTTGTCGAATGCCCCTATTGCGACAAGCGCTTCAACCTGAAGCCGGGCGCGGGCCACTCACATTGAGTATTTGGCATTGAGCGGCCTCAAAAAGGGCGACCATCTCTACCTGATTGACGGCTCGGGCTATCTCTTCCGCGCCTATCACGCTCTGCCGCCGCTGACCCGCAAGGTTGATGGCCTGCCCACCAATGCGGTGTCGGGCTACTGCAACATGCTGTGGAAGCTGCTGGCCGACCTGCGGGGCGGGGATGCTCCCAGTCATCTGGCCGTGATCTTCGATGCGGGGGAAAAGACCTTCCGCAACGATTTCTATCCCGAATACAAGGCGCACCGGCCGCCGCCGCCGGAAGACCTGGTGCCGCAATTCCCGCTGGTGCGCGACGCCACCCGCGCTTTCGGCGTTTCCTGCATTGAGATGAAGGGCTATGAGGCCGACGATATTATCGCCACTTACGCCCGCATGACGCGCGAGGCGGGTGCCCGCTGCACCATCGTCTCGTCCGACAAGGACCTGATGCAGTTGATCTGCGAAGGCGTCGAACTGCTCGACACCATGAAGAACAAGCGCATCGGCGATGCCGAGGTGATGGAAAATTTCGGCGTCCATCCCCGCAAGGTGATCCAGGTGCAGGCGCTGGCGGGCGACAGCGTCGACAATGTGCCGGGCGTGCGCGGCATCGGCATCAAGACCGCCGCCGAGCTGATCAACACCTATGGCGATATCGAAACGCTTATTTCCAGAGCCCATGAAATCAAGCAGCACAAGCGCCGCGAAACTATCATCGAGAATGCGGAAAATGCCCGCATCTCGCTGCGGCTGGTGACGCTCGACGACCAGGTGCCGCTGAAGGAGCCGATCACCGACTTCGCCGTGCACGAGCCCAATCCGCAGGAACTGATCGCCTTCCTCAAGGCGATGGAGTTCGGCACCATAACCCGCCGCGTCGCCGCGCATTTTCAGATCGAGGATATCGACGGCATCGCGCCGGGCCCGGTGACCGCTGCCGCGCCCCGGCCGCAGCCTGCGCCGCAGACCCTGGCGGAAGCGGGCTTTGATTCCAATGGCGTGCATCCGCGCGCGGGCGAAGACGCCGCCATCCGCAAGCCCATCGACCACAGCGCCTACACGGCGGTGACGGACGAGAAGACGCTGGATGCCTGGGTGGCGCGCGCATTCGCGGCGGGCCTGGTCTGCGTCGATACCGAGACCACCTCGCTCGATCCCATGCAGGCCAATCTCTGCGGCATCTCGCTGGCAGTGCAGCCGGGCGAGGCTTGCTACATCCCCTGCGGTCATCGCCGTGGCGATGGATTGAATTTTGATTTCTCCGAAAATGGCGATGGCAACCAGACTATCGCGCAACTTCCCGAAGCCGTCGTGCTGGCCAAACTCAAGCCGCTTCTGGAAGACGATTCCATCCTCAAGATCGGCCAGAACCTGAAATATGACGCGCTGATCCTGCTCGAGCGCGGCATCCGGCTCCATCCCATCGACGACACCATGCTGATGTCCTACGTCCTCTCAGGCGGGCTGCACGGCCATGGCATGGACGAACTCAGCGAGCTGCACCTCAGCCACAAGCCGATTTCCTTCACCGAGGTCACGGGCAAGGGCAAGGACAAGATCACTTTCGATTGTGTCGAAGTCGTCGAAGCGGTGAAATACTCCGCCGAGGATGCCGACGTCACCCTGCGCCTTGCCATGCTGCTGAAGCCCCGCCTTCTGGCCGAGCACAAGGTCGGCGTTTACGAAACGCTTGAGAGACCGCTGGTCATGGTGCTGGCCGACATGGAGCGGGCGGGCGTCGCCATTGATCCCAAGCTGCTCTCGAAACTTTCCAACGACTTCGCCACCACCCAGTCGAAGCTGGAAACCGAAATTCACAAGCTGGCAGGGCAGGACTTCAACATTGGTTCGCCCAAGCAGCTGGGCGAGATCCTGTTCGACAAGCTGGGCATGACGGGCGGGCGCAAGACCAAGACCGGCGCCTGGTCCACCGACAGCGATGTGCTGGAAGATGTGGCGGCGGAAGGCCACCCCATTGCCAAGAAGGTGCTGGAATGGCGCGGCCTGGCCAAGCTGCGCGGCACCTATACGGAGGCGCTGCCCGGCTACATCAACCCCAAGACGGGCCGCGTCCACACCTCATACGCCATGGCCTCGACCACCACAGGGCGGCTGTCGTCGAACGATCCCAATCTGCAGAATATTCCGGTGCGCACCGAGGAAGGCCGCCGCATCCGCCAGGCCTTCATCGCGCCTGCAGGTTCGAAGCTGATCAGCGCCGACTACAGCCAGATCGAGCTGCGGCTGCTGGCTCATATCGCCGACATTCCCGAACTGAAGAAAGCCTTCGCGGACGGCATCGACATTCACGCCATGACGGCGTCGGAAATCTTCGTTGTGCCGGTGAAAGACATGCCCGCCGATGTGCGCCGCAAGGCCAAGGCAATCAATTTTGGCATAGTCTATGGCATTTCCGGTTTTGGCCTGGCCAATCAGCTGGGCATCCCGCAGGGTGAGGCCAACGACTATATCAAGAAGTACTTCACCCGCTTTCCCGGTATCCGCGATTACATGGAAACGACCAAGGAACTGGCGCGCAGCCATGGCTATGTCGAAACCCTGTTCGGGCGGCGCATCCATATCCGCGAGATCAACTCCAAGATTCAGGGCTTCCGCGCGGGCGCCGAGCGCGCCGCCATCAATGCCCCCATACAGGGCACGGCGGCGGATGTGATCCGTCGCGCCATGGTCAAACTGCCACCGCTGCTGCCGCCCTCGGTGAAAATGTTGCTGCAGGTGCACGATGAACTGATCTTCGAAGCGCCCGAAAAAGACGTCGCCAAGGCGTCGAAGATCATTGTCAGCGTGATGGAAAAAGCGGCTCTGCCTGCCGTGGAAATCTCCGTGCCGCTGGTGGTCGAGGCGCGCGCGGCCGACAACTGGGATGCCGCGCACTGATTTGATGGTCGCACGCGCTGACGCGAACCGCTCCGCACTTCGCGGGCGCGATGCTCCTAGGCCGCGATGCTCTTGAGCCCCGTCTCTGCGCTGATGCCGATCTTGTCCAGCGTGGCAACCAGCTCCGTCATCACCTTTTCGGAATTCTGCGCTTCGCCATCCTTCTTCTGCGTGGCCATATAGCCCGCCAGGAAGCCGGGCTTGCTCCAGTAAGCCAGGATGAGGCTGCGGCCATTTCCCGCCAGCTTGCCTTCGGTGAAGATGCCGGTGGCGGCCAGCTTCAGCAGGGTCTGCGCCTTCTCGACATGGTTGGGCGTGCGGGCGTTGAGCGATTCGAACAGCTTGCCGCGGCTTTCCACCTGGCAGGGCAGCGCATGCGGCGCGTCCTCGGCCTTGGGATCGACCTTCACCTGGTTGTGGCCATCCTCGAAAATCTTCAGCGAGAGATAGTCGCCGGTGTCGTCGTTATAGGTTTCCTTGACCACCTTCACGACGGTGGCCTTTTCGTCCTTCATCAGCTCCTACGCCGTCTCGATGGCGCGCTCGCGCGAGGGCAGCACATCGTGCATCGTGCAGTCGCCCTTGGCGCCGACGCGCTTGAAAAGCTCGTAATGAATCTGAGTGCCCATGGGGGAAGTTTGCAGCGCCCGCGCTTAAAACGCGGTTAAGCCTGGTTTTTTCCGCAAAGGTCGCAGCCCGGGTCACGTGGCACGGTGATCGTTCTGAACCGCGCGCTTAACGCTTCGTAAATCAGCAGCCGTCCGGCCAGCCCGGTGCCGATGCTGGTGATTTCCTTCAGAACTTCCAACGCCTGCAAGCTGCCCATCACCCCGGCGGCGGCCCCCAGCACGCCGGTCTCGGAGCAGTTGCCCACCGTGCCGGGCGCGGGCGGGGCGGGGAACAGGCAGCGATAGCAGGGCGAGATTCCGTCATGCGCCTTCCAGGTGGCGAGCTGGCCGTCGAACTCGGTCACCGCCGCCGAGACCAGGGTCTTGGCTCCCGCGAAAGCGGTGTCGTGCACCAGGAAACGGGTGACGAAATTGTCCGAGCCGTCGGCGATGATGTCGTAGCCCGCCAACAGGGCGGCGGCATTGTCCGCCGTCAGCCGCACCGGATGCGTCTCGACCACGGTGCCGGGATTGAGCGCCGCCAGCGCTTCTGCCCCGGCTTCGACCTTGGCCCGCCCCACATCCGCCGTGCGGTAGAGAATCTGCCGTTGCAGGTTCGACAGGCTGACCGTGTCATCGTCCACTAGCCCGAGCGTGCCGACGCCCGCAGCCGCGAGGTAGAGCGCCAGCGGGCTGCCTAGCCCGCCCGCACCGATCACCAGCACCTTGGCGGCGCGGATGCGGGCCTGGCCCTGGCCGCCAATCTCCCGCAGCACCAGATGGCGGGCATAGCGCTCCAACTCGTCGTCATTCAGGCTCATGGACTTCCATAGCATTTCGCAGGCGCTTTGCGATATCGATTGCAGGCGCGCGGCGTCTTAGTGGTTGTTTTCGCGGCACAAATTGCGACAAGCGCTAGCTGGTTCCCGCATGGCATCGCTGCTAAGGACGCTCCATGGTCCGATCCAGGTCGGGCGTAACAATTGGGGAGCCCGCGCCATGAAGCCTTCCGTCCGTCTCAGCTTTGCCGCTGCCATGATGGCACTGCTGGCCAGTCCGCCGCTTCTGGCGCAGCCCGCCGGTGCACCCGCAGCAGGCGCGCCCGCCGCTGGCCGTGGCGGCGCTCCTGCCGAAACCTGGTGGAGCGAGAAGACCAAGCCCGCCATCTATACCGCGCCCAACAAGCCGCTGTGGAAGCTGTCCGATCTCAAGCGCATGCATGCCGGGCAGAACAGCTGGCGCGAACCGATCCTCAAGAACCTGCAGCAGGAAGCCAGCTACAATTCCTCCGCCCCCGGCATCAAGGTGCCGCGCCGGATGAATTTCGACACCGAGATTCTTTTCGTGGTGATGGCGGGCGAGATGAAGTTCGAGATCGAAGACCAGGAGGCCTTCACTGCGACGCGCGGCTCTATCGTGCATGTGATGGAAAGCACCATCTATTCCTATGAGACAACGGGCGCGCAGAGCGCGCTGTGGGTGGAGATCGGCCCGCTCGACTACCGTCTGGTCTATCCCGGCGCCGATCCCGCGCCGGTGGCGAAGGCGGGCGGGACCATGGTCAAGGTGGCGTTCGGCCATCGCCCGGGTGCCTATGCCGCCCCCAACACGCCGCACTGGAACCTGTTCGCTGCGGTCGCCGCCTGTCAGCCGACCGGCGTGCGGGTCAATGGCGACCATGTCTATGGCAGCGCCATCAACGGCTACGCCGTTCCAAACGACCCTGAGAACAAGTGCCCGGCGGCCGGTGGCCGTGGCGGCCGGGGCGGTGCGCTTGCGGACGCGGCGCCCTTCAATCCCAACAGCGTCTTCGGGCACATGCACCCGGGTATGTCGGAATGGTGGATCGTCATGTCAGGCAAGATCGACGGCAAGTTCGAAGGCGCGGGCGTGATGCATGGCGAGGAAGGCGATGTTCTCAACGCCGCGGCCAGCACCTGGCACCAGATGGAGTTCGTCGGTCCGGGCATGTCGACCCGCCTGGCCCTGTCGCCCTATCCGTTCAACAACATGAACAACACCGCCGGTCAGTAAGGCCGCGCAGCATTGACGGTTCAGAGATCGACCAGGCGGCGAAAAGCATCGCCTGGCCGAACTGTTTCCGGCGGCGGGCGCTCTACCGACATTTATGCTAATTCAACAACTTACCGCGCAGCATAAGGTGCAGCATGAAAGTTATGCTCAGGCCTTGCGATAGACCCAGACGCGGGCGGGTGGGACGTTGGCCCAGACCATGGCGGCGCGGGTGACCTTGAAGCCCGGCGGCGCGGGCACCGACGGCTTCAGGCCATAGGAGAACTGGGCGAAGACGCCGCCCGGCAGCAGCCGCGCCGTGGCGGTTTCGATCAGGCGCTGGCGGTCCGGCAAGGGGAAGTTCAGCAGCGGCAGGCCCGAAATGATCGCGGCATAAGGCTCGGCATGGCCCAACGTGTGTTCCAGGTTGAAGGCGTCGCCATGGATCACGTTGACCCCGTGAAAACGGGTCTTCAGAAGCTGGCATAGATCATGGTCGTATTCGATGGCGGTGAGCTGGCTGGCCGGAACGCGCTCCAGGATTCTCTGGGTGAGGCTGCCGCTGCCGGGGCCCAGTTCCAGCACCGGACCATCGACCTGGATCTGCGCCGCCATGGCGCGGGCCAGGTGCGGACCCGACGGTGCGAAGGCGCCGACCTTCCGGGGCCGGGCAAGCAGGGCGCGGAAAAAGCGCAGATTGTCCTGCAGGGTGGTGGTATCGCTCATCGGGGTTCCTGGCGGATTCCTTGGGAGACTGATCCGGGTTTCCCGGACATTAGCGATCAGGCGTCGCCTTTCCAGAAGTCTTTCAGCCGGGCCATAAATCCTTCGGCCTCGGGGTGGCAACCGACGGGGCTCATGCCCTCGAATTCCCGCAGCAATTCCTTTTGCCGCTTGGAAAGCTTGACCGGGGTCTCGACCGCGATCTCCACATAAAGATCGCCCTTCTGGCCGGACCGCAGCACCGGCATGCCCTTGCCGCGCAGGTGGAACTGCCGCCCCGGCTGGGTGCCTTCGGGCACCGCCACCTTGGCGCGGCCGCCATCCAGGGTCGGAACCTCGATGGAACCGCCCAGCGCCGCCGTTACGAAGCTGACCGGGGCGCGGCAATGCAGGTCATGGCCGTCGCGCTGGAAGATGGGATGCTCCTGCAGCGACAGGAAAATATAGAGGTCGCCATTGGGGCCGCCATTGGCGCCCGCCGCGCCTTCGCCCGACAGGCGAATGCGCTGGCCTTCCTCGACCCCGGGCGGGACATCGACCGACAGGGTGCGTTCCTTCTGCACCACGCCCGCGCCGCGGCAGGTCTTGCAGGGATTGCGAATGATGCGGCCGCTGCCGCGGCAGGAACCGCAGCTGCGCTCGATGGAGAAGAAGCCCTGGGTGGCGCGCACCTTGCCGTGGCCGTTGCAGGTCGGGCAGGTCTCCGGCGACGAGCCGGGCTCGGCGCCCGCGCCGCCGCAAGGCTCGCAGGCGACCTGGGTGGGAATCTTGATCTCGGCGGCGCGGCCCGCATAGGCCTCTTCCAGCGAGATGGCGAGATCGTAGCGCAGATCCTGGCCGCGATTGCTGCGCTTGGCGCCGCGTCCGCCGCCCATCATCTGGCTGAAGATATCTTCGAAGACATCGCCGAAGCCGCCGGCGAAATCGCCGAACGGGCTGCCGCCTGCCTGGCCGCGCCCCATGCTGCCGTCGAAAGCGCTATGGCCAAAGCGGTCAAAGGCGGCGCGCTTCTGATCGTCCTTCAGGACGTCATAGGCCTCGTTGATTTCCTTGAATTTGGTTTCGGCGTTGGCGTCGCCGGGATTCTTGTCGGGATGAAACTGCATCGCCAGCTTGCGATAGGCCGACTTCAGGACCGAGCCATCGGCGCCCTTGGCGACTTCCAGAGTCTCGTAATAGCAACGCTTCGCCGACATGCCCCGATACTCTACTCACCTGCCCCGTGGAAAACGAACGGCCCCCGCGTTTCACCGCGAGGGCCGATAAGACTTACTTCTTGGCGTCGTCGACTTCCTCGAAGTCGGCATCTACGACGTTGTCTTCGGCGGGCCCACTTCCATTCTTGTCAGCGCCATCGGCCGCAGCGTCCGCCGCCGCGCCTGCGGATTGCTGCGCCTTGTACATCGCCTCGCCCAGCTTCATCGAAGCCTGCGCCAGGGTGTTGGTCTTTTCCTTGATGGCCTCGACATCGTCATTCTTCAGCGCGTCCTTCAACGCGGCGGTTGCAGCCTCGATGGCGGTCTTTTCTTCCGGTCCGACCTTGTCGGCATGCTCGGACATCGCCTTCTCGGTAGAATGCACCAGCGCATCGCCCTGGTTGCGGGCTTCGACCAGCGCCTTGCGCTTTTCGTCTTCCGCCTTGTTGGCTTCCGCGTCCTTGACCATCTTCTGAATGTCGGCGTCGGAAAGACCGCCCGAAGCCTGGATGCGGATCTGCTGCTCCTTGTTGGTGGCCTTGTCCTTGGCGGTGACGCTGACAATGCCGTTGGCGTCGATGTCGAAGGTGACCTCGATCTGCGGCACGCCGCGCGGCGCGGGCGGAATGCCCTGCAGGTCGAAGCGGCCAAGACTCTTGTTGTCGGCGGCCATCTCGCGCTCGCCCTGGAAGACGTTGATCGTCACTGCGCCCTGATTGTCTTCTGCGGTCGAGAAGATGTTGCTCTTCTTGGTCGGGATGGTCGTGTTGCGGTCGATCAGGCGGGTGAAGACGCCGCCCAGCGTCTCGATGCCCAGCGACAGCGGGGTGACGTCGAGCAGCAGCACGTCCTTGACTTCGCCGGCCAGCACGCCGCCCTGGATGGCGGCGCCGATGGCGACGACTTCATCCGGGTTGACGCCCTTGTGCGGCTCCTTGCCGCCGAAGATCGCCTTCACCGCTTCCTGCACCTTGGGCATGCGGGTCATGCCGCCGACGAGAATGACTTCGTCGATCTGCGCGGCGGTGACGCCGGCATCCTTCAAGGCCTGCTTCACCGGCCCGACGGTCTTCTGGATCAGGTCTTCGACCAGCGATTCCAGCTTGGCGCGGGTGATCTTGATAGTGAGATGCTTGGGGCCCGAAGCATCCGCCGTGATGAAGGGCAGGTTTACTTCGGTCTGCTGCGCGCTCGACAATTCGATCTTGGCCTTTTCGGCGGCGTCCTTCAGACGCTGCAGGGCAAGGCGGTCGGAGCGCAGGTCGATCCCGTTCTCCTTCTTGAATTCGTCGGCCAGGAAGTTGACCACCCGATGGTCGAAGTCTTCGCCGCCCAGGAAGGTGTCGCCATTGGTGGACTTCACCTCGAAGACGCCGTCGCCGATTTCCAGCACCGAGACGTCGAAGGTGCCGCCGCCAAGGTCATAGACCGCAATGGTGCCGGACGACTTCTTGTCCAGGCCATAGGCCAGCGCGGCGGCGGTGGGCTCGTTGATGATGCGCAAGACTTCCAGGCCCGCGATGCGGCCGGCATCCTTGGTCGCCTGGCGCTGGGCGTCGTTGAAATAGGCGGGCACGGTGATGACGGCCTGCGTCACCTTCTCGCCCAGATGCGCCTCGGCGGTTTCCTTCATCTTGATGAGGGTGAAGGCGCTGATCTCGGACGGGCTGTACTTCTTCTCGCGGCCCTCGACCCAGGCATCGCCATTATCGCCGGCGACGATCTTGTACGGGACCATGCCGATGTCCTTCTTGGTCATCGGATCATCGAAGCGGCGGCCGATCAGGCGCTTGATGGCGAAGAAGGTGTGCTCGGGATTGGTGACGCCCTGGCGCTTGGCGGGCTGGCCGACCAGGCGCTCGCTGTCGGGCGCGAAAGCGACGATGGAGGGGGTGGTGCGGGCGCCTTCCGCATTCTCGATCACCTTCGGCGCAGCGCCTTCCATGACGGCGACGCAGGAATTGGTGGTGCCAAGATCGATACCGATGACTTTAGCCATTACGCGTGTTCCTTCTAACGGGCATGAGACCAAAGCCCTTGCGGCGCCTTCGGATCATCACATTGATATTCTTGACAAAATCAGCGCGAGGACAAAGCCCATGCTGACCTATCCGGGTATATAGGGAGGGGCTCGGTGGGCTGCAACCCCGGGATGCGAATCAGCCGCCGTTGAGCTGCCAGATCGCGTAGTTGAGGCAGAGGGCGAAGCTCACCCAGGCCAGATAGGGCAACATTAAAAGGCCCGCGACGCGGTCCTTGCGCCAGAACAGCACCGCCGTCGCGGCGATGGCCAGCCACAGCGCCGCCATTTCCACCAGCGCCACCAGCAGCAGATGCGCGCCGAAAAACAGCGGCGTCCAGAGGAAGTTCAAAGCCAGTTGCACGCCCCACAGCGCCATTTCTGGCGACTTCAGGCCTTTGCCCCCTCTGCCTTCGCTGGCCTGACGGCCAGCTACGGCGTCTCCCCCACTTTGCGCTTCGTACGCGGGGGAGGCGATCTTCCACACCCGCCAGGCCGCGACCGCCATCAGGATGTAGAGCGTCGTCCAGACCGGGGCGAACAGCCAGTTGGGCGGGTTGAAGCTGGGCTTGGCCAGACCGGCATACCAGGTGGGGATGTTGGGCTCGGTGAAGAAGGTGCCCGACGCCCCTACCAAGAGGGTGACGAGAATGAAGGCCAGCAGGGGCCGGTTCTTTCCAGGTTCGGCTTCGCGGTCAAAAAGCATGGGTCACCATAGATTTGCCCAACATTACAGGGAATTTAAGAATCAGGTGCCAAGTTCCGAAACAAGGCTTGCGGAACCCCCGACAATAAGGGGAGCTGGGAAGATACGCATGGAACGCCTGAGGGGATTTGCCGGACGCATGCTGTATCCCCTGCTGGGCTATCGGCCGTAGCGGGTCGATGCCGCCACCTGGGACCGGGAATATAGCAGCGGCGCCTGGGACTATCTGGGCGGCATCGAGAATGTCGCGGGCCAGGCCTCGGTGATGGGCTACTGCCAGCACCTGGCCCCCGCCAACATCCTGGATGCGGGCTGCGGCGAAGGCCTGCTGGCGGCCAAGCTGCGGCTGCTCGACTATGAAAGGTATCTCAGCCTCGACATTTCCGCCGCAGCCATCGCGCGGGCGAATGAAAATCTGGGCGACAGCCGCACCGGCTTTGAAGTGACCGACCTGCACAGCTTCGAAAGCCCGGACCGCTTCGACGCCATCATCTTCAACCAGAGTCTCTACTATCCTACCGATCCGGCTTCGGTGCTGACGCGCTATGCCGCCATGCTGGCGCCGGGCGGTCACTTCATTCTCTCCATGGCCGACCAGCCGCGCACCCGCGCGCTGTGGCCGCTGGTGGAACAGGTGCTGCAGACGCAGGACATGATGGACACGCGCCAGGGTGCAGGACGTGTGATTACGAAGGTTCTGACGCCGCGCTGACTGCGCACATCAAACTCTATGTCATGGCCCACTTTACGTGGGCCCTCCAGGGCAACAAACGCGCTCGACGATCCCTGGATGGCCCGGGCAGGCCGGACCATGACAATTTGGGATCAACGCGCGGCGTGATCCGACAATACCGAAGCGATGGCGGCGGTGAGCTTCTTGGCATAGCCGATGTCGAGAAATTCGTTCGGGCCATGCGCGTTGGAATGCGGCCCCAGCACGCCGGTAATGACGAACTGGGTTTCGGGATAGCGCCGCCCCAGCATGCCCATGAAGGGGATCGAGCCGCCTTCGCCCTGGGCAGCCATTGATTTTCCGAAAGCGGCCTGGCTGGCCTTTTCCAGTGAAGCGGCCAGCCAAGGCGCGAGCGTCGGCGCGTTCCAGCCATTCTCCCCGCGCGGCGCTTCGAACGAAACCTCAGCGTTGTAAGGCGAATCACGCTCCAGCGCCGCCTTCACCGCCGCGCGCGCGGCTTCGGCATCGCCGCTGGGCGGAACGCGGATGGAAAGCTTCAGGGTGGTGAAGGGCAACAGCACATTGCCGCCGTTGGCGGGGGCGGGATAACCGTCCACCGCCGTGATCGCCAGCTGCGCCTTCCAGGTCTTCTGGAGGATGGCGTCTTCGTTGCTGCCTGCCATCGCCTGCGTGCCGCCCGCAAACGGCAGCTCGGTGATGACGGTATCGCCCAGAATCGCCGCCGCCGCGCGCGCCTGCGCCACGCGATCTTCCGGAATCGCCACCTGCAACTGCGGTACTATGATCTCGCCGGTTTCGATATTCTCGATCCGCGACAGAAGATGCCGCGCGATGCGGAAGGAGGACGGCACGATGCCGCTGGCCGCGCCGCTATGCACGCCTTCGTCCAGCACCCGCACCGTCAAGGTGCCGATCACCATGCCGCGCAAACTGGTGGTGAGCCACAATTGCTCGTAATTGCCGCAGCCCGAATCAAGGCAGACGACCAGATCGGGCGTGCCGATACGGTCCGAGAAATGCGCGATATAGGCGGGCAGGTCGGGCGAACCGCTCTCTTCACTCGCCTCGATGATGATCACGGTGCGCGAATGGGGGATGCCTTGTTCTTTCAGCGCCAGCAGCGCCGACAGCGCCGCGAACAAAGCATAGCCGTCATCGGCGCCGCCGCGCCCGTACAGCCGCCCATCCTTGATGACGGGCTCCCACGGGCCTGTGGTCCAGCCCGCCATTTCCGGCTGCTTGTCGAGATGGCCGTACACCAGCAGAGTTCCCGGCCCACTGCCTGGCACTTCAATGAAGATCAGCGGCGTGCGGCCCGGCAGGCGCGCCACGTCCAGCGTCGCGCCTTCAAAGGCCGTCAGCTTTTTGCGCGCCCAGGCCGCGAACATTTCCACGGCGCGGTCCATGTGACCATTCGCTTCCCAGGCGGGATCGAAGGCCGGGCTCTTGTTGGGAATGCGGATGTAATCGCTCAGCGTGGGGACGATCTCGCTGTCCCACAATGTCGCGATGCTGTCCGACGCTTTGCTCCGATCCATTAGCGATTGATATCATAGGCCGCGACCAGGGCGGCATTGTAGATTTCGCTCATCTTGGCGCCCAGCGGCGCGATCTGCACCGGCTTTTCCAGCCCCACCAGCATGGGCTCCATCACGGAGGCCTGCCCCATCTGCTGCAACAGCTTGGTGGAGATGGAAGCGGAATGGATCGCCGGCATGATCAGGACATTGGCGGTGTCGGTGATGCGGGCGAAAGGATAAAGTGCCAGCTTGTCTTTATCCAGCGCCACATCGATCGCCATTTCACCGTCATACTCAAAGTCGACGCCACGCGTTTCCAGGATCTGCACCGCCTCGATGATGCGTTCGCTGCGCTCACTGCGGGGAAAGCCGAAGGTGGACGACGCCAGCAGCGCCACGCGCGGCGTCAGGCCGAGACGGCGCGCCGCCGCCGCCGCCTGCACGGCGATGTCGGCCAATTGTTCGGAGGTCGGCATTTCGGTGACGGAAGTATCGGCCACCAGCACGATGCGGCCACGCGCGAAGATCGCCTGCAGCCCGATGGGGCGCTTGCCCGGCGGCGGGTCCAGCACGGTGCGGACATCCGCCAGCGCCTGGGCATAGTTGCGGGTGACGCCCGTCACCATGGCGTCGGCATCGCCCGCTTTCAGCATGGAGGCGGCATAGATGTTGCGGTCATTGTTCACCATGCGCACGGCATCACGGTAAAGCCCGCCGCGGCGCTGGATGCGCTGGTAGAGCGCCTCGGTATAGGCGCCGGATTCCTGTGCCGAACGCGGCACGCGGATTTCCAATAGGTTTTCATCCAGCCCGGCGCGCTGCATGCCCGCCTTGATGACTTCGACGCGGCCCACAAGAATCGCATTGCCCAGGCCGGAATTCTGGAACGCGGCTGCGGCGCGGATGACGCTGTCTTCCTCGCCTTCGGCGAACACCACCCGCTTGGGCGCGCTGCGCACCGCGTTGGTCACCATCTGGAACAGGCCCGCGCTGGGATCCAGGCGGGCGGACAGTTCATAGGCATAGGCCGCCAGGTTGGGAATCGGCTTCTTGGCGACGCCGCTTTCCATCGCCGCCTTGGCGACGGCGGCGGAAACGCGGCTTATCAGGCGCGGATCGAACGGCACGGGAATGATGTAGTCGGGCCCATAGGCCGGGCGCGCGCCGCGATAGGCGGCGGCGACTTCATCGGGCACGTCCTCGCGCGCCAGGGCGGCGATGGCGTGGGCGGCGGCGATCTTCATTTCTTCATTGATGGTGGTGGCGCGCACATCCAAAGCGCCACGGAAGATGTAGGGGAAGCCCAGCACATTGTTCACCTGGTTGGGATAGTCGCTGCGGCCGGTGGCGATGATGACATCGCCGCGCACCGCCTTGGCATCGTCGGGCAGGATTTCCGGATCGGGATTGGCCATGGCGAAGACGATGGGATTGGCCGCCATGCTGCGCAGCATGTCGTCCGTCAGCGCGCCCTTGGCCGACAGTCCTAAGAAAACATCACAGCCCACCATGGCGTCAGCCAGGCTGCGGGCCTTGGTCTCGACCGCATGGGCCGACTTCCACTGGTTCATGCCCTCGGTACGGCCGCGATAGATCACGCCCTTGGTGTCGCAGAGAATGACATTCTCGGACCGCACGCCCATCGATTTGAGCAGTTCGATACAGGCGATGCCCGCCGCGCCCGCGCCATTGGTCACCACCTTGATCGCGTCCAGCTTGCGGCCGGTGAGGTGACAGGCATTGATGACGCCCGCCGCCGAAATGATGGCGGTGCCGTGCTGATCGTCATGGAACACCGGAATGTCCATCAGCTCGCGCAGGCGCTGCTCGATGATGAAACAATCGGGGGCCTTGATGTCTTCCAAATTGATGCCGCCGAAGCTGGGCCCCAGATAGCGCACCGCGTTGATGAACTGGTCGACGTCCTTGGTGTCCACCTCCAGGTCGATGGAATTGACGTCGGCAAAGCGCTTGAACAGGACGCTCTTGCCTTCCATCACCGGCTTGCTCGCCAGCGCGCCCAGATCGCCCAGCCCCAGAATGGCGGTGCCATTGGAAATGACCGCCACCAGATTGCCGCGCGTGGTGTAGTCCCAGGCCAGCTCCGGGTTCTCGGCGATGGCCCGCACCGGCACGGCGACGCCGGGGGAATAGGCCAGCGCCAGGTCGCGCTGGGTCGCCATCGGCTTGGTGGGGACGATTTCCAGCTTGCCGGGCTTGGCGCCGGCATGGAACGCCAGGGCTTCCTCGTCGGTGAAAGAGGGGCGTTTCGACATGGCTTTCAAATCTTCCCAAAGGCATCCACAGGCTAGCAGGGGAAGCGGGCGGGCGGGCAAAAAAACGCTCTGCTATGATGCCCGCATGAGCAGAATGCCCAATGAAACCGATATCTCGGCAGCCGACGGCATCACGCCGATGATGGCGCAGTATCTGTCGCTCAAGTCCGCGCATCCCGACTATCTGCTGTTCTACCGCATGGGCGATTTCTACGAGCTGTTTTTTGCGGACGCAGCAAAGGCCGCCGAGGCGCTGGACATCGCCCTGACAAAACGCGGCAAGCATCTGGGCGAAGACATTCCCATGTGCGGCGTGCCGGTGCACAGCGCCGAAGCCTATCTGGAAAAGCTGATCCGCAGCGGCCATCGCGTCGCGGTGTGCGAACAGATCGAAGATCCCGCCGAAGCGAAAAAGCGCGGCAGCAAATCCGTGGTGAAGCGCGACGTGGTGCGGCTGGTGACGCCGGGCACGCTGACCGAGGATGCCCTGCTGGAAGCAAGGGCGTCGAACATTCTCGCCGCGCTGGGCCGCAGCGGGAGTTCGTTCGCGCTGGCCGCCGCCGACATGTCCACCGGCCGCTTCGAAGTCAGCGCCGTGGCGGAAGACGAAGTCGCCGCCGAACTGGCGCGGCTGTCGCCAAAGGAATTGCTGCTGCCCGATGCGCTGGTCAGCCATGACGGCTTCAAGCCCCTGTTCGCAGCGCTGAAGATCGCGCTGTCGCCGCTGCCCGCCTCGCGTTTCGATTCCGATGCTGGGGCGCGGGCGCTGCAATCGCATTACGGCCTCTTGTCGCTCGATGGCCTGGGATCGTTCGCGCGCGCCGAATTGTCGGCGGCAGGAGCGCTGATCGCCTACATCGACCTGACGCAAAAGGGCCGCAAGGTGGCGCTGCGCCGCCTGGCCAAGGTGCAGCCGGCGCAATTTGTCGGCATCGACGCGGCGACACGGCGCAATCTCGAACTCGACCAGACTTTGTCGGGGTCGCGGGGCGGCTCGCTCCTGGCCACCATCGATCGCACGGTGACGGCCTCGGGCGCGCGCCTGCTGGCGGCGCGGCTGGCGGCACCGCTGACCGGCATCGCCATGATCGCATCGCGGCAGGACGGGGTGGAAGGGTTCGCCGCAGATTCCGATCAGCGGCGCAAGGCGCGCGAGCATTTGCGCACCGCTCCCGACATGGCCCGCGCCCTGGCGCGCATTTCGGTGGGTCGCGGCGGGCCGCGCGACCTCGGCAATTTGCGCGACGGCGCCAAGGCGGCGCGGCGGCTGCGTGACGACATGAATGAGTTGCGCGGTGAAGCCGCCGATGCCCATGCCGCGCTGACGCAAGGCATCGCCGATCTGTCGCAATTGTCGGATCGCCTGTCCTTCCTGCTGGTGGAAGAACCGCCTTATCTTTCGCGCGATGGCGGCTTCATCGTCGCCGGGGCGCAGGCGCCGCTGGACGAACTGCGCGCGCTGCGCGACGAATCCCGCCGCGTCATCGCCCTGCTGGAAGGCAAGTACAAGACCGAATCCGGCGTCAGCCAGTTGCGCATCAAGCACAATGGTGTGCTGGGCTATTTCATCGAAGTCGCGCAGCAGCACGCTGACAAATTGATGGCGAACAAGGAATTGTTCCGCCATCGCCAGACCATGGCGGGGGCGGTGCGCTTCTCCACCGACGAGCTCGCGGGCCTGGCCGCGCGCATCGCCGAAGCGGCGGAAAGCGCGCTGGCGCTGGAAACCGCTTTATTTAACGAGATGTGTGATCTCGCCTTGGCCCATGCCGAACCCATCGCGGCGGCGGCGGATGCGCTGTCGGTGATCGATGTCGCGTCCAGCCTGGGCGAATTGGCGGTGGCGCAGCGTTACGCGCGTCCGAAGGTGGATGACAGCCTCGCCTTCCACATCACCCGTGGCCGCCATCCCGTGGTCGAAGCGGCGCTGGCGGCCCAGCATGCCGGGCCCTTCGTCGCCAATGATTGCGACTTGTCTCCAGAAGCGCGTGGCCGCCTATGGTTGCTCACCGGCCCCAACATGGCGGGCAAATCCACCTTTCTGCGCCAGAACGCTATCATCGCGCTGCTGGCGCAGATGGGCAGCTTCGTCCCCGCCGAAGCGGCGCATATCGGCGTCATCGACCGGCTCTTCTCCCGTGTCGGCGCGGGCGACGATCTGGCGGCGGGGCGCAGCACCTTCATGGTCGAGATGGTGGAGACGGCGGCGATCCTCAATCAGGCGACGCAGCGTTCGCTGGTCATTCTGGACGAGATCGGGCGCGGCACCGCGACCTATGACGGCCTCGCCATTGCCTGGGCAGCGGCGGAGCATCTCTACGAGGACAACCGCAGTCGCGCCCTGTTCGCCACGCATTATCACGAGCTGGTGGCGCTGTGTGAAAGGCTGGACAAGGCGGCCTGCGTCACCATGAAGGTGAAGGAATGGAACGACAGTATCGTGTTCCTGCACGAAGTCGCGGCGGGCGCTGCGGATCGTTCCTATGGCATCCATGTCGCCAAGCTGGCGGGCCTGCCCGCCGCCGTGGTGCATCGCGCGGAAGCCGTGCTTGCTGCGCTGGAAGAGGGCCGCGAAGGTCACAAGCCGCTGGCGCGGATCGACGAGTTGCCGCTGTTCTCCGCCTCTGCCGCGCCGCCGCCCAAGCCGAGTGCAGTGGAAGAGGCATTGAAAACTGTCGAGCCGGATTCCCTTTCGCCGAAGGAGGCGCTGGAGATTCTCTACGCGCTGAAGAAGAAGCTGCCTTAAAGCGCCTTGTGAAAATAGACCACGCGCTCGGTCTCCGCGAAGCCGATAGCCTGGTGCATCGCGTGGCTTTGGGCATTGTCCAGCAACGCGTCCGAAGCCAGTTCGCTCAGGCCGCGTTCCGCCGCTCACGCCACCACGCGCGCAACCAGCGCCTGCGCCACACCCTGGCGGCGATGCGGCTCCGTCACGAATAGGCCTTCGACGAAAGCCACGGGCGAGGTTTCGCAGCCATTGACGTAATCGTGCCGTACCATCGCCTCGATAAAGCCGATGGCGGTGCCACCTGCGTCGCGGGCAATGAAATTGGCCGCGACGCAGTCTGTCAGCATCCTGTCCAGATCGCCCGCCAGATTCGCCGCCTCGTCGGGCCACAGAGCCACCCGTAGCGCCAGCCATTCGGGCTTCATCACCGCATTGATCGGCTCGATCCGCATCTCGCTCCTCCTGCGGCCTTAGGTTATCATCCGGCCATGAGCTCGTCAGGCACTCCATCCTCTTTGGGCCGCGCCCCCCGCAAATTCCTAGTGGTTATCGACCGGACGCCGAAATGCGCCGTCGCCCTGCGCTTCGCCACCCGCCGCGCCCAGCATACCGGCGGCCGCGTCACCCTGATGTGCGCGGCGTCGCCGCCCGACTTCCAGCAATGGCGCGGGGTGGAAGAGATCATGAAGGACGAGGCCCATGCCGAAGCCGAAGGCCTGCTTTATGCCGCCCACAAGACGGTGAACGACCTGTCGGGCATCCTGCCGGAACTGGTGATCCCCTATGGCGAGATCACCGCCTGCCTCGGCAAGATCCTGAAAGAAGACAAGGACATCTCGATCCTGGTGCTGGCCTCGGGCGCGGGCAAGGAAGGTCAGGGCCCGCTGGTCTCCCTGTTCGGATCGGCGGTGCAGTCCATCCCGGTGACGATTGTTCCGGGTAATTTTACCGACGCGCAGATCTACGCTCTCGCCTAACTCCTGTTGTCATGGCCCACATAAAGTGGGCCATGACAGGGGAGGCTCTGGGGTCTAAACTCCACCCATGGGCAACGCCGTCATCATCATCGCCATCTTCACCGTTTTCGTCGTCCTCTGCCTGGGGCTCTACACCCTGTGGAAGGGCGGCGAGACCGCCGCGACCTGGTCGAACAAGCTGATGCGCATCCGCGTCCTGGCCCAGTTCGTGGCCATCGTCCTGATCATGATCGTGCTCTGGGCTTCGCAAAGCGGTCAGCCCTGACCCCGCAGCTGCCCGGCTTGCTGTCCCCAGCCCTGACTTATATGTAAGCGCTCTTCAGGGCGGCCCGCCCGCTACCACCCGAGAGGGGGTACCCGGAAAAGTGCGAAACGAATGGGGAGACTTTCCGTTTCCCTCCAATGAGTTAGGTCATGGCCAAGACGCTCTACGACAAAATCTGGGACGCGCATCTGGTGCAGGAGAAGCCGGGTGAGACCCCGATCCTCTACATCGACCGCCACCTGATCCACGAAGTGACTAGCCCCCAGGCCTTTGAAGGCTTGCGCAATACAGGCCGCAAGGTCCGCCGCCCGGAGCTGACCCTGGCCGTGGCAGACCACAATGTGCCGACCAAGGACCGCGACCAGGGCATCACCGATCCCGAAAGCCGCGAGCAGGTCGCCACCCTGGCCCGCAACACCGCCGAATTCGGCGTCGAATATTTCACCATGGACGATGAGCGTGCCGGCATCGTGCACATCATCGGGCCGGAACAGGGCTGGACCCTGCCGGGCACCACCATCGTCTGCGGCGACAGCCACACCTCCACCCATGGCGCCTTCGGCGCGCTGGCCTTCGGCATCGGCACCTCGGATGTCGAGCATGTGCTGGCGACCCAGACCCTGCTGATGCCCAAGTCGAAGAACATGCGCATCAACGTGAGCGGCAAGCTGCCCGAAGGCGTCACCGCCAAGGACATTGCGCTGGCCGTGATCGCCAAGATCGGCACCGCCGGCGGCACTGGCTATGTCATCGAATATGCCGGCGACGCCGTGAGCGCTTTGTCGATGGAAGGCCGCATGACGCTGTGCAACCTGACCATCGAAGGCGGCGCCCGCGCCGGCCTCATCGCCGTCGATGACACGACGATCAACTACATCAAGGGCCGCCCGCGCGCGCCCAAGGCCGTGGCGTTCGAGCATGCCGTGCATTACTGGAAGACGCTGCAAAGCGACGCCGACGCCAAGTTCGATGTCGAAGTGTCGCTGGATGCGCGCGACATCGTGCCGATGGTGACCTGGGGTACCTCGCCGGAACAAGGCCTGCCGATCACCGGTAATGTCCCCGATCCCGCCAAGATGGCCGACGAGCATCAGCGCGCCGCCGCGCAGCGCGCCCTTGACTATATGGGCATCACCGCCAACATGAAGCTGACCGAAATCAAGGTGGATCACGTCTTCATTGGCTCCTGCACCAATGGCCGCATCGAGGATTTGCGCGCCGCTGCCGAGATCGCGAAAGGCCGCAAGGTTTCCCCGGGCGTGCAAGCCATCGTCGTGCCGGGCTCGGGCCTTGTGAAGAACCAGGCCGAGGAAGAGGGCCTGGACAAGATCTTCCTGGAAGCGGGCTTTGAATGGCGTGATCCGGGCTGTTCGATGTGCCTGGCGATGAACGCCGACAAGCTGAAGGAAGGCGAACGCTGCGCTTCCACAAGCAACCGCAACTTCGAAGGCCGTCAGGGCCGTGGCGGGCGCACGCATCTGGTCTCGCCCGCGATGGCGGCGGCGGCGGCGGTAACCGGTCATCTCACGGATGTGCGGACGCTTTAGAAGAACGACACCGGATCAACATCGACGGTGACGCGCACCGCGCCGGGTGTTTTCACCCGAGCCAGCCAGGCGCGCATGTAAGCCTGCACATCGACGCCGCGCGCCGCCTGCACCAATAAGCGTTCGCGCGTCTGGCCCCGCAACAGAGCATAGAAGGCGGGCGTCGGGCCCCACACTTTCACATCCTTCGCGGTCGGCGCGGTCTTGGCAAGTTCGCGCGCCACCGTGCGCACCGCTTCGCCGTCATAGCCGGAGACGATGATCGCCGCCAGGCGTCCAAACGGCGGCGCGGCGGCGGCTTCACGCAACATGCGCTCCTGTTCATAGAAACCGTCACGGTCGCCGGACGCCAGCGCCTGCATCACCGCATCTTCGGGATTGCGGGTCTGCAACAGCACCGTGCCGGGCCTTTCGGCGCGTCCGGCGCGGCCCGAGACCTGGTGCAAAAGCTGGAAGGTGCGCTCGCGCGCCCTTACATCGCCGTCCGATCCGCCCAGATCGGCATCGATCACGCCCACCAGGGTGAGATGCGGAAAGTGATGCCCTTTGGCGACGATCTGGGTGCCAATCAGTACGTCAATCTCGCGGCTGGCGAAAGCGCGCAGCGGTCCCTGAATTTCGCCGCGCGTCGCCATCGTGTCGGAGGAGGCGATGGCGTAACGCGCATTGGGGAAGAACAACGCGAATTCTTCCGCCACACGCTCCACCCCGGGGCCGCAGGCGATCAGCGCGCCGCTTTCACGGCATTCCGGACATTCGGATGGCGCGGCGATCTCATAACCACATTGATGGCAGGCGAGGCGGCGGCGGTACTTGTGCTCCACCAGCCAGGTGGCGCAGGAGGGACAAGTGAGCTTGTGGCCGCAGGCTTCGCAAAGCGTCAGCGGGGCATAGCCGCGCCTGTTGAGGAACAGCATCGCCTGTTCGCCCGCTACCAGCGTTTCCGCAATGGCGCGGCGCAAAGGTGGCGACAGCCATTGCGCCTTGATCGCCGCATCAACCGGATCACGTTCTTGCCGCAGATCGATCAGCTTCACGCTGGGCAGTTCGGCGACGCCATGCCGCCGCGCCAGCACATGATGTGCATAGCGCCCGCTGGTGGCGTTGACGAAACTTTCCAGCGATGGCGTCGCGCTCGCCAGTACGGCGGCCGCGCCTTCGATCCGCGCCCGCACCACCGCCATGTCGCGGGCATGATAGAGCGCGCCTTCCTGCTGCTTGAAGGCCTGTTCGTGTTCCTCGTCCACCACCATCAGGCCGAGTTCGCTGAAAGGCAGGAACAGTGCCGAGCGCGCACCCACCACAACGCGGGCTTCGCCGCTCAGCACGGCGCGATAGACGCGGCGGCGTTCCTTCTGGGAAAGATCGCTGTGCCATTCGGCGGGCCGCACCCCGAAACGGGCGGTGAATCGTTCCAGAAACTGCGCCGTCAGCGCGATTTCCGGCAGCAGGATCAGCGCCTGCCGCCCTTGTCGCAACGCCTCGGCCACGGCTTCGAAATAAACCTCGGTCTTGCCGGAGCCGGTGACGCCATCCAGCAGATGCGCCGAAAAGCTTTGCGCCGCCACGGCGTCGCGCAAGGCGGACGCGGCGCGCGCCTGATCACCGCTGAGAGTAACCGACGCGA
>CANFDA010000009.1 GCA_947445215.1 Alphaproteobacteria bacterium
CCTGGGCGCAGCTGGCCGCATCCTGGTGCGCAAGTCCGGCACCGAGCCCTTGATCCGCGTCATGGCTGAAGGCGAGGACGAGGTGCTGGTGCGCGCCGTGGTGCGCGAAATCGCCACGGCGATTGAAGAAGCGGCAGCTTAGAACGCCGCTTCTCACCCTTCGACAAGCTCAGGGTGAGGATATATAGCTCTTCCTCATGCTGAGCCTGTAGAAGCATGAGGTAGCATGATCCCACGTCTTCTCATCGTCGCCGGTTCGGATTCCGGCGGCGGCGCCGGCATCCAGGCCGACATCAAGACCGCATGCGCCTTCGGCGTCTATGCCATGACCGCGATCACGGCGGTGACGGTGCAGAACACGCTGGGCGTCAACGGTTGGCAGTCCATCGACACCGATGTGGTGAAGGGCCAGATAGACGCCTGTCTTTCCGACATTGGCACCGATGCGCTCAAGACCGGTATGCTGGGCGATGCTGCCGTGGTGACGGCGGTGGCCGATGCCTTGCGCGGCCAGTCCGCGCCGCTGGTGCTTGATCCCGTCATGGTGGCCAAGGGCGGCGCGAAATTGCTGACCGATGAAGCGGTGACCGCCATCCGAACGCAATTGTTGCCGCTGGCCATGGTGGTGACGCCCAACCTGCCGGAATGCGAGGCGCTGATCGGCTTCGCGCCCACCACCGACGGCCAAGCGCGCGACGCGGCGAAGAAATTCCGCGCTCTGGGCGCGCGTCATGTCCTGTTCAAGGGCGGCCATGCCTCGGGCGCTATCGTGCGCGATATCCTGGCCGACGGCGAAACCGGCGAATTGCTGGTGCTGGAAGCGCCGCGCTTGGAGACCTGCCACACCCATGGTACCGGCTGCACGCTGGCGTCGGCCATCGCTTCAGGCCTGGCGCAGAAGCGTTCGCTGGCCGATGCCGTGCGCCGCGCGCATGCCTATGTGCAGTACGCTATCCGCACCGCGCCGGGATTGGGCAGCGGCCACGGGCCGTTGAACCATTTTGTGAAGCCAAGCTAGCCCAATCGTCATGGCCCACTTTAAGTGGGCCATCCAGGGCTGCGAGCGTCGGTGTTTGTTGCCCTGGATGGCCCGGGCAAAGCCGGGCCATGACAGAGTCAATTAAAGGACCACAAACGGGTCTCTTACCATGATGGTGTCATCGCGGTCCGGGCTGGTGGACAACAGCAGCACCTGCGAGCCGATAAGCTCCTCGACGCGGCGGACATACTTGATGGCGTTGGCCGGCAGTTCGGCCCAACTGCGCGCCCCGGCGGTGGTTTCGCTCCAGCCCTGCAGCGTTTCATAGACCGGCGTCGCCTGCCCCTGCGCGTTGGCGTCGGCGGGCAGATAATCCAGCCGCTCGCCATCCAGCATGTAATGGGTGCAGACCTTCAGTTCGTCGAAACCGTCCAGCACGTCCAGCTTGGTCAGGCAGATGCCGTCCACGCCGCCGGTGATGCAGGTCTGGCGCACCAGCACGGCATCGAACCAGCCGCAGCGGCGCTTGCGGCCCGTGACGGTGCCGAATTCATGACCGCGCTGGCCCAGCTTCTCGCCGATGGCGTCCTTCAGTTCGGTGGGGAAGGGGCCTTCGCCGACGCGGGTGGTGTAGCTCTTGACGATGCCCAGCACGGTGCCGATGTCGCGGGGCGACACGCCCGAACCCGCCGCCGCCTGGCCCGCCACCGTGTTGGACGAGGTGACGAAAGGATAGGTGCCATGGTCGATATCCAGCAGCACGGCTTGCGCGCCTTCGAACAGCACGCGCTTGCCCGCCAGCTTGGCGGCATGCAGTTCCCGCCAGGACGAGCCAATGAACGGCACGATCTTCGGCGCCAGCTCGGTCAGCGACTTCAGCAGGCCCACCGCATCGACTTCCGGGTGGCCAAAGCCGCGCCGCAGCACATTGTGATGCGCCAGCAGCTTCTCGATCTTGCCCGGCAGCGAGATGGGGTCCTTGAGGTCGATGGCGCGCAGGGCGCGGCGGCCAACCTTGTCTTCGTAAGTCGGGCCGATGCCACGCTTGGTGGTGCCGATCTTCTGGGCGGCGGCATCCTCGCGCATGGCGTCGAGTTCGCGGTGCAGCGGCAGCACCAGGCAGGCATTCTCGGCCAGTACCAGCAGCTCGGGCGTCACGCTGAGACCGGCGGCGCCGACCTTGGCGATTTCCTCTAGCAGCGACCAGGGATCGACCACCACGCCATTGCCGATGATGGAGCGCTTGCCCTGGACCACGCCGGACGGCAGCAGCGATAATTTGTAGGTCTTGTCGCCCACCACGATGGTGTGGCCGGCATTGTTGCCGCCCTGAAAGCGGACAACTATCTCGGCCCGGTTCGACAGCCAGTCGATGATCTTGCCTTTGCCTTCGTCGCCCCACTGGGCGCCGATCACGGTGACGTTCGACATGGCTGGTCCACGCAATAAAACCCGCGAGGCATTCGCGGATTTGCGTGGCGGCTTATAGCAGGTGGGGAAGGCGGCGTAAGCCCCAAGGTGCCGCACCCTTGTGGATGCGGCACCCGGACGCTCATTTTACCAGAAGACGCTCTAGGAAACCTGGATTACTTCGCCCGTATAGCGGTCGATGAGCAGGGCATCATCGCCATAACGTACCCAGGTGGTGCCTGCAGAGGGGCGCGGCAGGTCATAGGCATAGTAATTGTTCAGCTAATAGCGGCTGCCCCAGAAGACGCTGGGCAGGATGTCGCCATAGCTCCAACGGCGATAGGAGAAGCCATTCGGGCGGTAATAGGCGCCGGCCCGGAAGCGGCTCTAGGAGTTCCAGTTGCGATAATACTGGGAGAAGCGGCGATTGTCGTAGCCCGGACGGTTGTTGTAGCCGCTGCGATCGTTGTCGAAGCGGTTGTCGTTGCCGCCACGGTTGACGTCCGGGCGGCGGTCATTGTCGCCGCGATTGTAGCCGGAGCGATTGTCGTTGCGCTGGGACTGGACCTGCGGCGCCTGCTGACGCTGCTGGACCTGCGACAACTCTTCGGTGCGGGTCACGCCGCCGTCATTGCCACGGTCATAACGCGGCTGGCCCTGCGGCGCGCGCTGCTGGCCGTCATCGCTGCCACTGCGATTGGGGTACTGATCGCTTTGCTGGGCACGGGTACCGTCGCCGCGACCATCGCGCTGGGCCAGTGCCGGGGCGGTCAGGGCCGCAACCAGCGCGGCGGACAACAGAAGGATATTTTTCATGGCGTTTACTCCACACGCTATCTGAACCATAACTTGGGGATAAGGAGCCGGTTCTATGGGCGCCAGAATGATCCACCCGACATGACTGCAGTATGAACAAAGACGCCGCCGTTCCGTTCAGCATCTGCGCCGCGCAGGCGGGCGATGAAGGCGCAATTGTGGCTTTGCTGCGGGAACTGGCGGATTACGAGCGCGCCAGCGGCTTTGCGCTGACGGAAGTCGCGGTGCTGCGCGATCTGATCGGAGAAAATCGCGTGGCGCATTGCGATCTGGTCTTTGTCGGCGATGCGCCCGCGGCCATCGTGGTGTGGTTCTCGGTCTATCGCAGCTTCGGCGCGGCGCGCGGTCTTTGTGTCGAGGATCTCTATTTCCGTCCCGCCTTCCGGCGCCAGGGCCTGGGCGCGAAGCTGCTGGCGCGGCTGGCGAAGATGGCGCCGGCCGATGACGGCTTCCTGGAATGGCGCGTGCTGGACTGGAACGGCAAGGCCATGGCCTTTTACGAGGAATTGGGCGCGCGCGTGGTGGATGACTGGGTCACCTACCGCCTGACGGGCGAAGATTTGGAAAGATTGGCTTCATGATCACGCTGGTGGTGGCGGCGGCGCGCAATGGCATGATCGGCAAGGATGGCGCAATTCCCTGGCGGCTGCCGGATGACCTGAAGCGCTTCAAGGCGTTGACGCTAGGCCACACCGTAGTGATGGGGCGTAAGACCTGGGATTCGCTGCCCGACAAGAACCGGCCCCTGCCGGAACGGCGCAATGTCGTAGTCACCCGCGATGCGGCTTGGGCGGCGCCGGGCGCACAGCGTGCCACGCTGGAAAAGGCGCTGGCGGAAGAGGGCGAGATTTTCGTGATCGGCGGGGCGGAAATCTATCGCGCCGCCCTGTCGCGGGCCCGGCGCATCGAACTGACCGAAGTGCACAAGGATTTCCACGGCGACGCCGCCTTCACCTTCGACCGCTCGCAATGGCAGGAAACGGTGCGCGAAGATCACGTCACCGACGACAGACTGGCCTACAGCTTCGTGACGCTGGAAAGAAAATGATTGTCATCCCAGCCAAGCGATGTGTCAGCATCGCGCCGAGCTGGGACCCATTGTGCTGCTTGGGGAATGGGTCCAGGGTCTGCACTGCATCACTGCGTGCCGCAGTGCGCCCGGGATGACAAATTGGGCCTAGACGGGCGCGCTCAATTCAAACTCGATGACCAGCCGCTGCTCCTCGCCTTCATAGGCGCGTTCGCCGCGCGGCAACCAGCCAGGATAGAGCAGGATCATGCCCGATTGCGGGCGGATCACTTCGGAGAAGCCGCCGCCGCCCTGGCTGCCGCTCAGTCCGCTGAGAAGGCGGAACGACAGGCTAGGGGCCACCATGGCGGGCATTGGTCCGCGCGGATCGCCCAGTTCGACCTGGCCGCCCAGCGCATCGTCATCCGACTTGCCATAGCCGTCATCGACGAAATAAACGCCCGCCCAGAAGGCTCCGGCGCGGGTGGCGGCGGCGTCCTTATGTTCGCCCTTGAAGCGCATGCTGGCGCGGGCGGCGATCTTCCAATCGGTTTTCACCCGTCCGCCGGTGCGCGAGGCGGTCATGCTGTCGGCGATGTCGGTAACGACGGTGAACAAAGTCTCGGCGTGATGATTGCCCCAGCTGCGGAAATCCTCCGCCGCATAGGCGCCCTGGTCTTTGGATTTCGCGCCATCCAGCTTCGCCGCGATCATCGGCTTCAGCGCGGCGTTCATCTCCACCGCCACGGGCAGGAAATGCACGCAAAGCGGTGTGGCGAACAGGCTGTGAATTTGCGGTTTGGTCGGGGGCATGGCGGGTGACGCTATTCCAGCACAATTTTGGGCGCGGCACGCTGTGTCGTTTCGAGCGCAGTGGCGACTTTTTTTGCGACCGCCATAAAAGCCGCGGCTTCTGGGCCTACCGGCTCGGCCACCGCGATGGGCGTGCCGAGATCGGACAGTTCGCGGATTTTCAGCACCAGCGGAATCTCACCCAGGAAGGGCGCGCCCACGGTTTCGGCGGTGGCGCGTGCGCCGCCATGGCCGAAGATGGGGTGTTCATGGCCGCAATTGGCGCAGACGAACATGCTCATATTCTCCACGATGCCCAGAATGGGGACCTGCACCTTGCCGAACATGGCGATGGCCTTGCGGGCGTCGATCAGCGCGATGTCCTGCGGTGTCGAGACGATCACCGCGCCGGCCATCGCCACGCGCTGGGTGATGGTGAGCTGGGCGTCGCCGGTGCCGGGCGGCATGTCCAGCACCAGCACATCCAGCGGGGCCCAGTTCACCTGGTTGATAAACTGCATCAGAGCCGATTGCACCATCGGGCCGCGCCAGATCGCGGCTTCGTCTTCGCGGATGATGAAGCCCAGCGACATCGACTTGATACCGTATTTCTCGATCGGCAGGATGCGCTTGCCGTCGGTGGTTTCCGGCTTGGTGGTGATGTCGAGCAGGCGCGGTACTGAGGGGCCATAAATGTCGGCATCCAGCAGGCCCACCTTCAGGCCCAGCTTCGACAGTGACAGCGCTAGGTTGACCGCGACGGTGGATTTGCCGACGCCGCCCTTGCCGCTGGCCACGGCGATGATGTGCTTGACGCCTTCGACGCCTGTAGGACCCGTAGGAGCCTGGCGCGGCGGCGGCGGGGCGGCGGAATGCCCACCGGAATGTGAGTGGCCGTGATCATGGCTGTGATGATCCGAAGGCGCGCCGTCATGCGCCGTCAGCACCGCCGTCACCGACAGCACGCCGGGTACCGCCTTGGCGGCAGCCTCGACCGCCAGGCGCAGGGGTTCGGCCTCGCGGCCACGGTTGTCATCGACTTCCAGCGCGAAGCCAACATGACCGTCCCGGACCACCAGGCCCTGCACCATGTCCTGCTGCACCACGCTGCGGCCGGAGACCGGGTCGATCACCTGATCCAGCGCTGCCAACACATCGTTCCGGGAAACCGCCATAATTCGCCTGCTTTTGCGCGGCCTCCTATAGCGGCCACCCACGCCGAAACCAAGACAAAGCTGGGAACCGGCCGGGTTGCCGCGAATTCACCCTGTTTGCGGGGCAAAAGCCTCACTAGACTGCCGCTGCGAATCCCAAAGCTCCTCCACCATGCGCATCCTGCCCGCCCTTCTGGTTTCCTTCTGCCTCGCGCTGGGCGCGATGCCCGCGCTGGCGCAGCCCAAGCCGGCGGCCCCCATCACGCCGCGGCCCAATGCGCCGACTTCGTTCTCGCAGCTCACGGCGCGGCTGCTGCCGACGGTGGTGCAGATCACCACCTCGCAGACGCTGAATGCCCCGGCGCGGGGCAACCTGCCCAACCTGCCGGAAGATTCACCGCTTTCGGAGTTGTTCAAGAATTTCCTGGGGCCACGCGGCAACCAGCCCCGTCAGGTGACGTCGCTGGGCTCGGGTTTCATCATCGATCCGTCGGGCTACATCGTCACCAACAACCATGTGATCGAGAATGGCGAGTCCGTCACCGTCATCCTCAGCGACGACACCAGCCTGCCCGCCCGCGTCATCGGCCGCGATCCGCAGACCGACCTGGCGCTTCTGAAGGTGAACCCCGCCAAGCCGCTGCCCGCCACCCGCTTCGGCGACAGCGACAAGGCCCTGATCGGCGACTGGGTCATCGCCATCGGCGATCCCTTCGGCATCGGCTCCACCGTGACGGCGGGCATCGTTTCGGCCCGCAACCGCAACATCAATGCCGGGCCCTATGACGATTTTATCCAGACCGACGCGCCGATCAACCGCGGCAATTCCGGCGGTCCGCTGTTCAACATGGATGGCGACGTTATCGGCGTGAACTCGGCGATCTTCTCGCCCACTGGCGGCAGTGTCGGCATCGGCTTCTCCATTCCCGCCAATCTGGCGCGCGACGTGATCCAGCAGCTGCGCAAGTTCGGCCAGGCGCGGCGTGGCTGGATCGGCGTGCGCATCCAGGCGGTGACGGCGGAACTGGCGCAGGCGATGAATCTGCCCTCGCGCCAGGGCGCGCTGATCTCCGATGTGACGGCGGCGGGTCCTGCGGCCAGGGCGGGCCTGCGCAATGGCGATCTGGTGGTGAGCTTCGACGGCAAGCCGGTGACGGACAACCGCGCCCTGCCGCACATCGTCGCCAACACGCCCATCGGCAAGACCGTGAATGTCGATGTGCTGCGCGGGGGCCGCAAACTCAGCCAGCGCATCTTGGTGGCCAGGCTGGCCGAGGACAAACCCGCCGATCGCGCCTTGAAGCCCGCCCCGCCCGCGCCTCGGCCGCAGTCGCGGCTGGGCCAGATGGGCTTGACGGTGAGCGCGCTGGATAGCGGGGCGCGCACCCGCTTCAAGATCGGCGGCAATGTGCAGGGCGTGGTGGTGACCGCCGTGACACCGGGCAGCCGCGCGGGCGAGAAAAATCTGCGCCCTGGCGATGTGATCGTGGAAGTGCAGAGCCAGAAAGTGACGACGCCCGAGGCGCTCAACGGCGCGATCGAAGCGGCGGCCAAGTCGGGCAAGCCGGTGGCGCTGTTCCTGATCAGCCGTGCTGGCGAGGTTACTTATGTTGGTGTTCGCTTGAATTAAGCGAACACTTGACGCCCTCTCCGGCCTTCGCATCGTAAGCGCTGCTAAGGCCAAATCCCCCGCGTGGCGGGGGAGGAATTTGTATCAGCACCGCGTCCAATTAGACGGCAACGATCTCGGACTCTTTGTAGCCCTGCAGATACAGCAGCGCCGTGAGGTCGTTGTGCGCGATGCTTGCGCCCGCTGCTGCCGCGACCACGGGCTTGGCGTGAAAGGCGACGCCCATGCCAGCCGCCTGGATCATGGCGAGGTCGTTGGCGCCGTCACCCACCGCCAGCGTTTGCGCCAGCGTGATGCCCAGCGCTGTGGCGCCCTCTTGCAGCGCCGCCAGCTTGGCCTCGCGGCCCAGGATCGGTTCCTGCACCGCGCCGCTGAGGTAGGTGTCATAGTCTAGAAGGATATTGCCGCGCTCTTCATGGAAGCCTGCCGCTTCCGCCACGCGTTTGGTGAAAAAGCCGAAGCCGCCGCTGACCAGCATCGTGTGCGCGCCATGGGCCCGCATGGTGGCCAGCAGCGATTTCGCCCCCGGCATCAGCCGCACCCGCTCGTCATAGGTGCGCGCCAGCGCGTCCAGATGCAGCCCCTTCAGCATGCCGACCCGCTCCCGCAGGGCCGCCTCGAATTCCAGTTCGCCGCGCATGGCGCGCTCGGTGATGGCGGCGATCTGTGGCTTCAACCCCGCCATGTCGGCCAGCTCGTCCAGACATTCGACGGTGATGATGGTGGAATCCATGTCGGCCACCAGAAGCCACTTGCGGCGGTGTTCGAGCGCGACAAGGTTGATGTCCCATGGCGCATCTCCCGCCATCTCGCGCGCCGCATCCAGCGCGGCGCGGCCTTCCACCGGAATGTCGCAGGCGAAACCATTCGCCAGCACCATGGGCCGGCTGGTCGCCAGCGCCGCGAAGGCGTCTGGGCTCACGCCCTTGCCGATGACGTTGAGAACAAACATTCTGCCGCCCATGTTTGACGCGGTGCTTATTGCAGGGCCGACCGCCAGCGGCAAGTCGGCCGCGGCGCTGGCGTTGGCCGAGCGTATCAATGGCGCGATCATTAACGTTGATTCCATGCAGGTCTATGCCGAAGCGCCGATCCTGACGGCGCAGCCCGGCGCGGTGGCGCAGGCGCGCGTACCGCATCTGCTCTACGGCCATGTTTCCGCGCGCGAGGCCTATTCGGTGGGACGCTGGGCCGAGGAAGCGCAGTCCGCCTTGGCGCACGTGCAAGCGATGGGCAGGGTGCCGGTCTTTGCCGGCGGCACCGGCATGTATTTCATGGCGCTGGAAGAAGGGCTGGCGACTATCCCGCCCATCTCCGATGCGGTGCGCGACACCGCACGCGCGCTGTTGGTGCAAATTGGCGTGAAAGAATTGCATAAGCGGTTGGCGGCGCGCGATCCGGAGACGGCGGCGGGCCTTCGCCCCACCGATCCGCAGCGCACCTTGCGCGCCTGGGAAGTGTTGGAGGCCACTGGCCGTCCACTGGTGTCGTGGCAGAACGAACCCGCCGAACCGGTCCTGCGCGGCATGACGCTCGCCCGCTTCCTGCTCGACCCGCCGCGCGAGCAACTGCGCGCCGCCATCGCCATCCGCTTCGAGACCATGGTGGAGCAGGGGCTGGACGAGGCGCGCGCGCTGGAAGGCCTCGATCCGGCGCTGCCCGCCGCCAAGCTGCTCGGGCTGCGCCCTCTGCAGGCCCTGGCGCGGGGTGAGATGGCGCGGACGGCGGCGATCGAGGAAGCGGTGACGGTGACGCGGCAGTTCGCCAAGCGCCAGATGACCTGGTTTCGGGGCCGGATGCCCCAGTATCGCCGGTTCGATCCTACGAAAAGCAATATTATTGCTGAATTTAATGAAATTACCGCATGAAATGTCTTGACGTGGCCGCTTCTTGTCCATAAGTTGCGCTGCAATGCAACATACTTTGGTACTCACACTTCTGCCGTGCCGACGGGCTCCCTGAGCCCAGGTAGGACATGGCGGGTATGAGAAAAGGGGCTGCAACGCCCCTTAATCTTTTCGGGCATAAGCGGATTTCACGAGCGGGTTGGACGATGAGCGAGACGAAGACCAAGACGGCGGACGCGGCGGCGCCAAATAGCAGCCAAGAAGTTATGACCGGGGCGCAGATGGTGATCCGCGCCCTAAAGGATCAGGGCGTCACGCATATCTTCGGCTATCCCGGCGGCGCCGTGCTGCCGATCTATGACGCGCTGTTCCAGGCCGAAGGCATCGAGCACATTCTGGTCCGCCATGAGCAGGGCGCGGCGCATGCGGCGGAAGGCTATGCCCGCTCCACCGGCAAGCCCGGCGTGCTGCTGGTTACCAGCGGCCCCGGCGCCACCAATGCCGTCACCGGCCTGACCGATGCGCTGATGGATTCCATCCCGATCGTGATGCTTTCGGGCCAGGTGCCGACGCATCTGATCGGCACCGACGCCTTCCAGGAATGCGACACGGTCGGCATCACCCGGCCCTGCACCAAGAACAACTGGCTGGTGAAGAACGTCAATGATCTGTCGCGTACCATCCATGAAGCCTTCGAGATTGCGACCACGGGTCGTCCGGGTCCGGTAGTGGTCGACATCCCCAAGGACATCCAGTTCCAGAACGGCGCATATGTCGGCCCCAAGGCGGTGCATCATCGCACCTACAAGCCCAAGATCGAGCCCGATGCCGATGTGATCGCCTGCGCGGTGGATATGATGGCGCAGGCCAAGCGCCCGGTTTTCTATACCGGCGGCGGCATCATCAATGCGGGCCCGCAGGCCTCAAAGCTGCTGCGCGAACTGGTGGACATCACCGGCTTTCCTGTCACCTCAACTTTGATGGGCCTGGGCGCGTTTCCGGCGTCGCGTCCCGAATGGTTGGGCATGCTAGGCATGCACGGCACCTGGGAAGCCAACCATGCCATGCATGATTGCGACCTGATGATCTGCCTGGGCGCGCGCTTCGACGACCGCGTGACGGGCCGCATCGCCGCCTTCTCGCCGGCGTCCAAGAAAATCCATCTCGATATCGACCCGTCGCAGATCAACAAGGTGGTGCAGGTCGATCTCGGCATCGTCGCCGATGCCGGCAAGGCCATCGCGGCGATGATCGCGGCCTGGAAGGCGAAGAAGACTGCTAAGCCCGAGATCGGCGAATGGTGGGCGCAGATCCAGCAATGGCGCGGCCGCAAGAGCCTCGCCTACAAGGCGTCCGACACGCTGATCAAGCCGCAATACGCCATCGACCGCCTTTACGAGCTGACTAAGGATCGCAAGACCTTCGTCACCACCGAAGTCGGCCAGCACCAGATGTGGGCGGCGCAGCGCTATCATTTCGAAGAGCCGAACCGCTGGATGACATCGGGCGGCCTGGGCACCATGGGCTATGGCCTGCCCGCCGCCGTCGGCGTGCAGGTGGCACATCCCGACGCGCTGGTGATCGACATTGCGGGCGAAGCTTCGGTGCAGATGACGATGCAGGAAATGTCCACGGCGATGCAGTACGATCTGCCGATAAAGATCTTCATCCTGAACAACGAATATATGGGCATGGTGCGCCAGTGGCAGGAATTGCTGCATGGCGGCCGCTATTCGCATTCCTATTCCGAAGCGCTGCCCGATTTCGTCAAGATGGCGGAAGCCTTTGGCTGCCTGGGTCTGCGCGCAAGCAAGCCCGCAGACCTGGATGGCGCCATCCTGGAGATGATCAACACCAAGCGCCCGGTGCTGTTTGATTGCCGCGTCGATCCGAAGGAGAACATCTTCCCGATGATCCCGTCTGGCGCGGCGCACAATGAGATGATCCTGGGCGAACTGGACGAAGCGAGCGTTTCCGACGCCGGCAAGATGATGGTCTGATGCTGTACGAGAAAGACACCAACACCACCACGCGCGAGAGCCACACGATCACGGTGCTGGTGGACAATGAGGCGGGCGTGCTTGCCCGCGTCGTCGGCCTGTTTTCTGGCCGCGGCTACAACATCGAAAGCCTGACGGTGGCCGAAGTGAATCCGGCCGAACACACCAGCCGCATCACCGTCGTCACCAGCGGCCCGCCGCATGTCATCGAGCAGATCGAGGCGCAATTGGCGCGCCTGATCCCGGTGCATTCGGTGACCAACTGGACCTCGCAGAAGGGCGGCATCGAGCGCGAAATGGCGCTGATCAAGGTGGCGGGCACCGGCGACAAGCGCATGGAAGCGCTGCGCATGGCCGACGCCTTCCGTGCCCGCGCCGTGGACACCACCCATTCCAGCTTCGTCTTTGAGATCACCGGCGCGCCCGCCAAGATCGACAGCTTCGTGGAGCTGATGCGGCCGCTGGGTCTGGTGGATGTGTCGCGCACTGGTGTCGCCGCCATGAGCCGCGGCCCGGACGCCATGTAACGCGGACGATGGACGCCGCCGCCACCTTCCTGCCGCCCGCGACGATCATCGCGCTGATGTGGTTCACCCTGGTCAATTCGATCACGCCGGGCCCGAACAACATCATGCTCGCCACCTCGGGCGTGAATTTCGGTGTTCGGCGCACCGTGCCCCAGATGGCGGGCGTTTTCACCGGCCTGCTCGTCATCACCGTCGCCATCGGGCTGGGGCTGGGCGCGATCTTCAGCGAATACCCCGTCGTGCGCGATGTGCTGCGGGTGGCGGGTATCGGCTACATCCTGTTCCTCGCCTGGAAGATCGCCACCTCCGGCAGCCTGGGCGGCGGCGAGTTGCCCCATCCCATGCGCTACAGCGCCTCGGTCCTGTTCCAGGGCGTGAATGTGAAGCTCTGGATGGCGGCGGTGGCAACGGTCTCGCTCTATGTCCGGCCTGGCCACACGCTGGTCGATACCGCCACGGTGACGGCGGCCTATGCCCTGATCAACCTGCCCTGCATGCTGATCTGGACCGGCTTCGGAGCGGGGCTGCGCGATGTGCTCAAGGTTCCCGGCCGCATCCAGGTCTTCAACATCGTGATGGCCCTGGCGCTGGTCGCCTCCATCGTCCCGCTTTTGCGGGTATAGCCATGCGGGCGGCCGGATTGCCCTCCCGGCCAGCCCCTTGTAGAAACCGGGCGGATTTCAGGGGCATTAGACCCCAAAACTGAGAAGGGCCTTGAAAATGCGGGTTTATTACGACCGGGACGCCGACCTCAACCTCATCAAGAACAAGAAGGTCGCCATCATCGGCTTCGGCAGCCAGGGCCATGCCCATGCCCAGAACATGCGCGACAGCGGCGTGAAGGACGTCATCATCGCGGTGCGTCCCGGCCCGTCGGCCAAGAAGGCCGAAGCCGCGGGCTTCAAAGTGATGAGCGTCGCCGACGCCGCCAAGGTGGCCGATGTGATGATGATGGCGACCCCGGACGAACTGCAGGCCGACATTTACAAGGACGATCTGGCGAACAACATGAAGCAGGGCGCCGCCCTGCTGTTCGCCCACGGCTTCAACGTGCACTTCAAGCTGATCGAGGCCCGCAAGGACCTCGACGTGCTGATGGTCGCACCCAAGGGCCCCGGCCACACCGTGCGCGGCGAATATCTCAAGGGCGGCGGCGTGCCGTCGCTGATCGCCATCCACCAGGATTCTTCGGGCAATGCCCATGACCTCGGCCTGTCCTATGCGTCGGCCATCGGCGGCGGCCGCGCTGGCATCATCGAGACCAGCTTCAAGGAAGAATGCGAAACCGACCTGTTCGGCGAGCAGGTCGTGCTGTGCGGCGGCCTGGTCGAACTGATCCGCGCTGGTTTTGAGACGCTGGTCGAGGCGGGCTATGCCCCCGAGATGGCCTATTTCGAATGCCTGCACGAAGTGAAGCTGATCGTCGACCTGATCTATGAAGGCGGCATCGCCAACATGAACTATTCCATCAGCAACACCGCCGAATATGGCGAATACGTCACCGGCCCGCGCATCATCACCCCGGAAACCAAGGCCGAGATGAAGCGCGTGCTGACTGACATCCAGCAGGGCAAGTTTGCCCGCGACTGGGTGCTGGAAAACAAGGCCGGCCAGTCTTCGTTCAAGGCCACCCGCGCCATGGGCGACGCCCACCAGATCGAGGAAGTCGGCGCCAAGCTGCGCGCCATGATGCCGTGGATCTCCAAGAACAAGCTGGTGGACGTCGCCAAGAACTAAGGTGCCTGCGATTATCGACAAGGCCGCTGTATCGGGTACGATGCGGCGGCCTTTTTGTTTGAGGACGCGATGACCGCCCGCCCGCCCATCCCCGCGCCGCCTTATCAGGGCGGCTGTCTCTGCGGCCAAGTGCGCTGGACGCTGACGGCGCGGCCACGCGCGATCAACGCCTGCCATTGCCAGGCCTGCAAGAAACAGTCGGGCGCCACCAACATCCTGGCGTTGATCGCGCCCGCCGAAGCCTTCACCGCCACCGGCGCGACCCACACCTATCGCAAGACGGCGGAGTCCGGCCGCCAGCTCGATGTGCAGCGCTGCGCCCATTGCGGCACGCGCGTCTTCCACCACAATCTGGCCAATGCGGCGCTGGTCTTCATCGCAGCGGGAACGCTGGATGACACCAGCTGGGCAATTCCCACCTCGCATATCTGGGTGGAATGTATTTCGCCCGGCGTGGTGATGCAGGACGACGCCATCAAGGTGGTGGGCCAACCGGAGGACCGCGCTATGCTGATGGACGCCTTCACCAAAGTGTATGGCTGAGCCATGACGCTGGGCACGCCGCTATCGCCTGCCGCCGTCAAGGTGATGCTGCTGGGCTCGGGCGAGCTGGGCAAGGAAGTGGTGATCGAATTGCAGCGGCTGGGCGTGGAGACCATCACCGTGGACCGCTATGCCGGCGCGCCCGCCGCGCAGGTGGCGCACCGCGCCCATGTCATCGACATGACCGACGCGAAGGCGCTGCGGGCGCTGGTGGAGCGGGAAAAGCCGCATTTCCTGGTGCCGGAGATCGAGGCGCTGGCGACGGACGAACTGGTGAGGATCGAGGCCGATGGCCTTTGCACCGTGATCCCGACGGCACGCGCCGCGCACATCACCATGAACCGCGAGCGCATCCGGGTTATGGCGGCGGAAGAACTGAAGCTGCCGACCTCGCCTTATGCTTTTGCCTCCTCGCTGGAAGAATTGCAGGCCGCCGCCGCGAAGATCGGCTTTCCCAGCTTCGTCAAGCCGGTGATGTCATCCTCCGGCAAGGGCCAATCGCGCCTCAAATCGGCGGCGGATGTCGAAGCCGCCTGGGAGAAGGCGCTCAGCGCCGGGCGCGTGCGCGAGGCGCGCGTCATTCTGGAAGGCGAGATCAGCTTCGACTTCGAGATCACGCAATTGACCGTCCGTGCCGCTTCGGGCACGCATTTCTGCGCCCCCATCGGCCATGTGCAGAAGGATGGCGACTATGTCGAAAGCTGGCAGCCCCAGGCCATGAGCGCGGTCGCGCTGGAGAAATCGCGCGACATGGCCGCCAAGGTCACCGGCGCGCTGGGCGGGCTGGGCATCTTCGGCGTCGAGCTGTTCGTGAAGGGCGACGCGGTCTGGTTCTCAGAAGTCTCGCCCCGGCCACACGATACCGGGCTGGTGACGCTGGTGAGCCAGTTCCAGTCGGAATTCGCCCTGCATGCCCGCGCCATACTGGGCCTGCCGGTCTCCACCGAGATGGCGTCGCCCGGCGCCTCCGCCGTGATCTATGGCGGCGTCGATGCGGTGGCGATGCGGTTCGAAGGCGTCGATGACGCGTTCGCCGTGCCGGAAAGCGAATTGCGCCTGTTTGGCAAGCCGGAGTCTTTCGTGAAGCGCCGCATGGGCGTGGCGCTGGCGCGGGGCGGCAATACCGACGAAGCGCGAGACCGGGCGAAACTGGCAGCGAGTTTGGTGAAGCCGAAAGCTCTTTCGTAACCCACAATCTCCATGGCCGGCCTTGAGCCGGCCATCCCGCTTTCTATCAAGCGGCACCAAGTTGGATGGGCCGGGGTCGGTAGCGTCAGCGTGCCGACGCCCGCCCATGGTGAGAATTGTTAGGTCGGGTTCTCCAGCGAAAACAATTCCGCGTCGTCATCGTAGGAGAACAGCTCCGCGAAACGGGCCCAGGACACGACGCATTTCAGCGTCTCGTCCGCCGTCTCCTCAGTCATATGGTCTTCCAGCTCGTCGAGGAAGCGGGTGCGCGGGGCGGAATGGCTGGCGCGTTCGTCCAGAACTTTCCGGATATGCGCCGCCAGCGGCAGGTGGCTCATCAAGGCGCGGGAGAAGATTTCCTTGCGCTCGTTCAGTTCGGCATCGGCGAAGCGCTTGCCCATGTGAGTCAGCTTGATGTCGCCGCCTTCGACATCCGCCAGCCGCAGCAACTGCATCGCTTCCGCCACGGGGAACAGTTCGTCCACTTCCAGTTCCTGCTCATAGGCGATGTCGGGCAAGTCCGCCTTGCCGTCATAGGGCGGCGCCGACAGCGCTTCGATCAAACCGGCGATCTGGTTGGGCGGGACATGACCCAAGGGCAGCGCGATGCTGTCGCCCTGGGCCTGCACTTGGCGCATCCGCTCGACGCGGCGGGCGGTCATTTCGACATAGATGCGGTCGACATAATCCTCGAAGGCGGGGCTGGTGCGCTCGCGCGGCTGCGGCAGGTCAATGACGATCTCGGCGCTGACGCGGGCGGGATCGGAAGAGAACAGCAGGACGCGGTCGCACATCAGCACCGCTTCCTCGATATTGTGCGTCACCAGGATAATGCCCTTGGTGGGCAACTGCTTGTTGCCCCACAATTCGATCAAGTCGGTGCGCAGATTTTCGGCGGTCAGAACGTCCAGCGCCGAGAAAGGCTCGTCCATCAGTAGGATGTTGGGATGCACCACCACGGCGCGGGCGAATCCGACACGCTGGCGCATGCCGCCCGACAATTCGCGCGGATAGGCGCTCTCGTAACCGTCCAGGCCGATCAGATCGATCGCGGCCAGGGCGCGGGCGCGGATATCCTTTTCCGGCAGGCCCAGCGCTTCCAGTCCCAGTTCCACATTCTCCAGCACCGTCATCCAGGGAAACAGCGCGAAGCCCTGGAACACCATGGCGACGCCCTGGGCGGGGCCGAGAATGGGCGCGCCCATATAGGAGATTGTGCCGCCTTGCGGCCGCGCCAAACCCGCGATCAGCCGCAGCAGGGTCGATTTTCCGGAGCCGGAACGGCCCAGCATGCCGACGATCTCGCCTTCCTTCAGGGTGAGGCTGACATCGTCCAGCACCAGCAACTCGCCGCCGCCGCTGCGGGGAAAGGACCGGCGCACATTGCGCACTTCGAGCAGGTCGGTCATGCGGTCATCCGGAATTTGCGCTCTGCGTACCAGTAGAGAGGCTGCCAGAACAGCCGGTTCACCACCACCACGAAGAAGGCCATCACCGCGATGCCCAGCACCACGCGCTTGAAATCGCCCGATTGCGTGGCGTCGGCGATATAGGCGCCCAGGCCATGGGCCCGCAGCGTGTGATTGCCCCAGTTGGCGACCTCCGCCACGATGGAGGCGTTCCAGGTGCCGCCCGATGCCGCGATGGCCCCCGTCAGGTAATGCGGGAAGACGGCGGGCAGGGCGATCCGCTTCCACCACAGCCAGCCCTTCACGCTGAAATTGTCGCCCACATCCATCAATTCGCGTGGGATGTTGCTGGCCCCACCAATGACGTTGAACAGGATGTACCACTGCGTCCCCAGCACCATCAGCGGCGACAGGAAGATGTCGGGATTAAGATCCCAGAAGATGATCAGCGACACCGCCAGCGGAAAGACAATGTTGGCCGGGAAGGCGGCGAAGAATTGCGCCACCGGCTGCACGATGCGGGTCAGCTTCGGACGCAGGCCGACATAGATGCCGATGGGCGTCCAGATCGCGCTGGCCAGCAGGATCAGAACCACCACCCGCAGCATGGTGAGAAAGCCCAGCCCAGTGGCGTGCAGCAGCTCGCGCCAGCTGAAATTCGCCGCCGCGAAGCCCCAGATGCGCCACAGCGCGAATGCGCCCAGCAGCGCCAGGATGCCGTACCAGACGGCGCCGGACACGCGGCTGTCGGAATCGCGGAAGGCGGCGCGCACGCCGAAGCTGGGCGGGGTGAAGCGATAGCTCCAGCGCATCATCGCCTCGAACGGTGCGGTCAGCCAGTCGATCAGGCGCGAACGGCGCAGCATGGTCAGCACCCAGCTTTGTGGCGGGTCATCGCGCTGTTCCTCGCCGACCCGAAAACGGTCTGCCCAGGACACCAGCGGGCGGAACAGAAGCTGGTCATAGATCAGGATCACCACCAGCATGGCGCCGATGGCCCAGAAGATCGCACCGACATCCTGTTGCGCGATGGCCACTGCGATGTAACTGCCGATGCCGGGCAGGGCGATGGTGGTGTTGCCGACGCTGATCGCTTCGGACAGCGTGACGAAGAACCAGCCGCCCGACATCGACACCATCATGTTCCAGATCAGCGACGGTGTGGCGAAGGGCGCTTCGATGCGCCAGAAGCGCGCCCAGGCCGACAGGCCGAAGGTGCGCCCCGCTTCCGTCAGATCTTCGGGCACGGTGCGCAGCGACTGGTAGAAGCTGAAGGCCATGTTCCAGGCCTGGCTGGTGAAGATGGCGAAGACGCAGGCCAGCTCGGCGCCGAAGACGCGGCCCGGCGACAGCGACAGGAACCAGACCACGGTGATCGAAAGGAATCCCAGGATCGGCACCGATTGCAGGATGTCGAGCAGTGGCACCAGCAACAGCCTGGCGCGCGGATTCTTCGCCGCCCAGGTGGCGTAGGCAAAAGTGAAGGCCAGCGACACGCCCATGGCGATCAGCATGCGCAGGGCGGTGCGCGCGGCGAAGCCGGGCAGGTTGGCGGGATCGAGCGACAGGGTACTGGTCGAGACGCTGGCCAGGGGCTGCACCAGGTCGCGGCTGACATCGGCGAAGAGTATCAGAAAGCCAAGCACCAGCACCGCCGCCAGCAGGTCCCATTTGCCGGGAAGCAGGCTGCGTCCTTCGATCGAGACGGGGGGCAGGATTTTCATTCCGGCCTCGAAGGGGTGGCGACGATGGAGCGTTCGATTGCGCGGTTCCAGTTGAACCGCATTGGCAGACAACCACTTTGCCAGCCTGCGGAAAAGAAAAGATTGCGAGACAAATCAGGGCGGTATGTCGCGCTGGCGCCATCCGCCGGACGGGCGTGCGCCGGGTGCGACTGTGCGGCGGCAGGGGCAGTGTGGCGGGCGGAGAGCTCGAAACGATTGTTTATATCGATAACTTTATGGCCAAGCCGCCGGAAAGAAATCCCTTTCCGGACCCCGTCGCACTTGCGCCACAGGGGGAAATCGGCGTAAAAAAGCGGCCAAAACAAGGGAAAATTTGGGTTTTTTCTCTTAGAATACCTTGTTATGGAGCACTCCGGCTTTAAACGGCGGACGGAACGGCGACAGGTCAATGACCACGGGCATGCACATTGCGAATAGGAAGGGTGGCTCTGCCGCTCGCATCCGCTCGCGCGCCCAGCGTCAGCCCCGTCCTTCCTCTTCGCGCGCGCTGCTTCTTCTTAGCTGCCCCTAGGCGCTGATAGGCGCGTGTGTTCGCACACGCGCCAGGTGTTTAGGGGAGACAGCAACGAGGAGAAACATAAGCCCGCGCGGCGGACAGAAGGACGTAACTCATGACCAACGACAGCAACAGGATCATCATTTTTGACACCACCTTGCGCGACGGCGAGCAATCGCCCGGCGCTGCGATGACGCATGAAGAGAAATTGCGCATCGCTGAACTGCTCGACGAAATGGGCGTGGATGTCATCGAGGCCGGCTTCCCCATTTCCTCGCCCGGCGATTTCAAGGCCGTGCAGGAGATCAGCAAGATCGTCAAGAACGCCAGCGTCTGCGGCCTCGCGCGCGCCGGCTTCAAGGATGTCGACCGCGCCGGCGAAGCGCTGAAGGGCGCGAAGCGTCCGCGCATCCACACCTTCATTTCCACCAGCCCCGTGCACATGAAGCACAAGTTGAATATGGGCGAAAATGCCGTGCTGGAAGCGATTGGCGCCTCCGTCACGCGGGCCCGCAACTATACCGGCGAAGTGGAATGGTCGGCCGAAGACGCCACCCGCACCGTGCCGGAATTCCTGGTGCGCTGCGTCGATGTCGCCATCAATGCCGGCGCCACCGTCATCAACATCCCCGACACAGTGGGCTATTCCACGCCGCAGGAATATTTCGAGCTCTTCAAGATGCTGCGGGAGCGCGCGCCCAATTCCGACAAGGTGATCTTCTCCACCCATGTCCATAACGATCTGGGCCTGGCAGTGGCCAATTCTCTGGCCGGCGTGCTGGCGGGCGCCCGCCAGGTGGAATGCACCATCAACGGCATCGGCGAGCGGGCGGGCAACGCCGCGCTGGAAGAGATCGTGATGGCGCTGAAGGTGCGCAAGGACATCATGCCCTTCACCACCGATATCAACACCACCATGCTGACCCGCGCTTCCAAGCTGGTCTCGTCGATCACCGGCTTTCCGGTCCAGTACAACAAGGCCATCGTCGGCAAGAACGCCTTCGCGCATGAGAGCGGCATTCACCAGGACGGCATGCTCAAAAATGTCGAGACCTACGAGATCATGCGGCCCGAGGATGTCGGCGTCCACGCCACCAGCCTGATGCTAGGCAAGCTGTCGGGCCGCCATGCCTTCAAGGACAAGCTGGAATCGATGAGCTATCGCCTGGATGCGGACGCCTTTGAAGACGCCTTCAAGCGCTTCAAGGACCTGGCCGACAAGAAGAAGCACATCTTCGACGAGGATATCGCCGCCCTGGTGGACGACGAGATCATGCGCGGCCAGGACGCCATCCTCGTCAAGCATCTGCGGGTCGAAAGCGGCACCGGCATCGAGCCGGTCGCCGCCCTGACCCTGGTGGTCAATGGTGACGAGCGCTGCATCACCGCCGAAGGCGGCGGCCCGGTGGACGCCATCTTCAAGGCGATCCGCGGCCTCTATCCGCACACCGCTACGCTGCAGCTGTTCCAGATCAGCGCCGTTACCGAGGGCACCGACGCCCAGGCGACGGTCACGGTCCGGCTGGACGAGAATGGCCGCACCGTCACGGGCAAGGCGTCGGACACCGACACCATGGCCGCCGCCGCCTACGCCTATGTCAACGCGCTGAACAAGCTGGTCGTGAAGCGCGAAAAGCAGGAGCCGGAAGCGCTCTCTGTCGCAAGATGAAACAGATCGGCCCCGGAAGAGCGCTCCGGGGCCGTTCATTAACGGTACGGCGCTTGCAGGTTTTGTCGTAGCTCTCCAGCTCTAAGGACACATATTAAGCATGTTCGGTAGTTTTCTCGGCGCGTTTTCCAGCGACATGGCCATCGACCTGGGCACGGCGAACACGCTTGTCTATGTCAAGGGCCGCGGCATCGTTCTCAACGAGCCGTCGGTGGTCGCCACCATCACCACCAGGGGCGGCAAGAAATCCGTCCGCGCCGTCGGCAACGACGCCAAGATGATGCTGGGTCGCACGCCCGGCAACATCGAGGCGATCCGCCCGATGCGCGACGGCGTCATCGCCGACTTCGAAGTGGCGGAGGAGATGATCAAGTACTTCATCCGCAAGGTACACAACCGCCGTTCCTTCGCCAATCCCATGATCATCGTCTGCGTGCCCAGCGGCTCCACCGCCGTCGAACGCCGCGCCATTCAGGAATCGGCGCTCTCCGCCGGCGCCCGCCGCGTCTATCTGATCGAAGAACCCATGGCCGCCGCCATCGGCGCCGGTCTGCCCGTTTCCGAACCCACCGGCTCGATGGTGGTCGATATCGGCGGCGGCACCACCGAAGTGGCCGTGCTGTCGCTGGGTGGCATCGTCTATTCGCGCTCCGTGCGCGTCGGCGGCGACAAGATGGACGAAGCGATCATCGCCTATATCCGCCGCCACCAGAATCTTCTGATCGGCGAAGCGTCAAGCGAGCGCATCAAGAAGAAAATCGGCTCCGCGGCCCCACCGGAAGACGGCAACGGCATCACCATGGAGATCAGGGGCCGCGACCTGCTCAACGGCGTGCCCAAGGAGATCACCATCACCCAGCGCCACATCGCCGAAGCCATGGCCGAGACGGTCGGCGCCATCGTCGAGGCGGTGAAGGTCGCCCTGGAAGCCACCCCGCCCGAACTGGCGGCCGACATTGTCGACAAGGGTATCGTGCTCACCGGCGGCGGCTCGCTGCTGGCGAACCTGGACCAGGTGCTGCGCGAAGAGACCGGCCTGCCGGTTTCCATCGCTGACGATCCGTTGTCTTGCGTCGCACTGGGCACCGGCCGCGTTCTCGAGAACGCCAAGGGCATGCGCCACGTTCTTTCCACCGCTTTTTAAAACCCGCTCGGGCAGGGGCCGCGTATCGAATGGCCAACCGTACCTGGAAAATCGCCCGACGCGGCAATGCTCAGCTTCCGCTGATCATTGTTCTGGCGCTCGCGGTGGTGCTGGTGCTGGTGGGCAAGGCGCAGAGCGGGCTGTTCGACGCCGCCCGCGTGCGCATCACAGACTGGATGGCCCCGGCGCTGTCCCAGGTGCGCGCGCCGCTCGATGGCGCGGAACGCTGGGCCGGTTCCATCGGCGAGATCTTCCGGGTCTATGAAGAGAATCTGAAGCTCAAGGACGAGAATGCCCGCCTGCGCCAGTGGCGCAACACTTCGGTGGTGCTGGAAGGCCGCGTCCGCCATTACGAGAAGCTGCTCAACGCCGTGCCGGACCTGGAGCTGAACGCCGTGCTGGCGCGGGTGATCGGGCGGGCCAACCGTCCCTTCCTGCGCACCATGGTGCTGGATGCCGGCACCGCCAATGGCGCGCGCCCCGGCCAGGCGGTGATGGACGAGAACGGCATGATCGGCCGCCTCTACCTCACCGGCAAGCAGACCAGCTGGGTCATCCTGCTCACCGACATCAACAGCCGCATTCCCGTTTCCATCGCGCCGGGCGGCGTGCAGGCGGTGCTGGCGGGCGACAATTCCGCCGGGCCGCGCCTGGACATGATCGCCCCCAACACCCGCATCAAGGCGGGTGACCAGGTGGTGTCGAGCGGTGACGGCGGCCTGCTGCCGTCGGGGCTGTCCATCGGCACGGTGGTGGCCGATGGCGGCGGCTTCCGCGTCGCGCTGCTGGCCGACAGCGCCCAGAGCGAGAGCGTCCAGATCCTGAATTTCGCGCGGCTGCAGGAAGCGCCGCCCGCCACCGCCACGCTGCCCGCCGAAGCCGCGGGCCTCAAGCCGGTGCCGCCGCCCGCGCCCGTCACCGCGATTGCGACCACGGCGCCGCAGCCGGGTGAACTGACCACCAAGCCCAAGCAGAAGCCCTTTGTCATGCCGCCGCTCAGCCCTGCCGCGCCCGACGCGGGATCGGAGTAGGCGATGGGCACCACCGAAAAACTCCATGCTCCAGCGGTGCTGCGTTTCCTGACGGCGCTGGTGCCTTTGCTGTGCGGTCTGGTGGGCGTCTTCATCGCCAACATTCCCATCTCCTTCGTCAGCGTTGTGGTGCCGCCGCCACTGCTGGGGCTGGCGCCGGTCTATTTCTGGTGCCTGGTGCGTCCCGACCTGATGACGCCTGCAGCCGCCTTCACCATCGGCATGCTGGAAGATGTGATGTCGGGCGCGCCGCCCGGCGTCTGGACGCTGGCCTTCGTGCTGTCTTACGCATTGGTGGCGCGCCAGCGTGAAAGCTTCGCGGGCTTGGGCGGGCTGGGCGCGGTGCTGGGCTTCGCGGCCTGCGCCTTCGCCGCCATCACCGCCGCCTATGCCATTGTCGGCGTCTATTATGGCCGCGTCCCGCCGCTGGGGCCCATGGTGGTGCAGCTGGCGATGACCGTCGCATTCTATGTTCCGGCGACCTATCTCGTCAGCACCATCCATCATCGCGTCATAGGCCCGCTCAGGAGCGACTTCTGATGCCGGTCTTTGATAAAAAATACAAAAGCCGCTACACCACCTTCACCCGCCGCACCGTGGGCGTGGGCGGCACCATGAGCCTGGTCTTCGCCGTGCTGGCGGGCCGCCTCTACCAGCTCCAGATTCGCGACGGCGAGGAATACCGCGTCGCCGCCGAGAATAACCGCGTCTCGCAGCGCCCGCTGGCGCCGCCGCGCGGCCGTGTTCTGGACCGTTTCGGCGCGGAGATGGCCACCAACCGCCGCAATTATCGCGTCATGATCGTGGCCGAACAGGCCAAGGATGGCGTCAAGGAAGCGCTCGACCAGATTGGCAAGGTGATCCACCTCACCGAAGCACAGAAGAAGAAGGTTCTGGCCGACGTCGCCAAGAACAAGAAATTCGTGCCAGTGCCGGTGATGGAGAATATGAGCTGGGAAGAATTCTCCCGCATCAATCTCCACTTGCCATATCTGCCGGGCGTGCAGCCCGATGTGGGCGAGACCCGCGATTATCCCTTCGGCGCCGAGATGGTGCATGTGCTGGGCTATGTCTCTTCCGTCAGCCCGGACGATCTCAAGGACGACACCGACCCGCTGCTCGACCTGCCGGGCTACCGCATCGGCAAGCGCGGCATCGAAAAAGCCTATGACAAGGAGCTGCGCGGCAAGGGCGGCGACACGCGGGTGGAAGTCAACGCCTATGGCCGCATCGTGCGCGAACTGGGCAAGGACCCCGGCACGCCCGGCCAGGATGTCTGGCTGACCATCGACTGCGAATTGCAGCGTTTCGCCGACCAGCGGCTGGGCCAGGAAAGCGCCGCCTGCATCGTGATGGATGTGGAGACTGGCGCGATCCTGTCGCTGTCGTCAACGCCCGGCTTCGATCCCAACTGGTTCAATGTCGGCGTCACCAACTCACAGTGGAAGGATCTTTCCACCTCCGACTACAAGCCGCTGCTCAACAAGGCGATGGGCGGCACCTATCCGCCGGGCTCCACCTTCAAGGCGGCGGTCGCCCTGGCGGCGGTGGATGCGGGCATCGCCACGCCCGACTATCACGTGAATTGCAGCGGCGTTTACAATTTCGGCGGCCACGCCTTTCACTGCTGGCAGCGCAAGGGCCATGGCACGCTGGACATCGAAGGCGCCGTCCAGCGCTCCTGCGACGTCTTCTTCTACGAAACCTCGCGGCGGTTGGGCATCGACAAGATCGAGGCGGCGGCTCGCAAGCTGGGCCTGGGCACGCCCACTGGGATTGAACTGCCGGGCGAACGCTCCGGCCTGATCCCCAGCCGCGCCTGGAAGCAGAAAACCTATGGCTGGAGCTGGCAGCAGGGCGACACGATCAGCGTCGGCATCGGCCAGGGCTATGTCACCGTCACGCCGTTGCAGCTTTGCCAGATGATGGCGCGCATTGCCGGTGGCAAGGCGGTCAACGCGCACATGGTGCATTCGGTGGGCGACAAGGTGCTGGAGCAGGAAAGCGTCCCGCATCTGGATTTCGCCGATGAATCGCTGGCGGTGGTGCGCTCCGGCCTCAACAAGGTGACCAACGTGCCGGGCGGCACCGCCTTTGCGTGGCGCATCAACGAGCCCGGGATGGAGATGGCGGGCAAGACCGGCACGGCGCAGGTGCGCCGCTTCACCAAGGAAGAGCGCGCCCGCGGCCTTATCAGCAATCATAACCTGGCCTGGAAGCTGCGCGACCATGCGCTGTTCATCGGTTATGCACCGATCGAGAAGCCGCGCTATGCGCTGTCCATCATCATCGAGCATGGCGCGGTCGGCCATCCGCATGTCGAGATGGCGCGCGACATTCTCACCTTCGCCCAGAAGCGCGACATCGTCGCGCGTCCCACCGCCTATCCGCTGAATTCGGCCTCCGCGACCCGCGACACGCGCGGGGCGCAGAACGCCACGCCCAGCCGGAAGGAGCCGGGCTGATGGCCTTGCGCGCCTATGCCGCCGCCAAGCGGACCCTTTCAGTTTTCGACAAGCTGCAGGAAGTGGATTGGGGCCTGGTGCTGCTAATCACCCTGGTGGCGCTGGCCGGTGTCGCGATGCTCTATTCGGTGGCGGGCGGGCAGATGCAGCCCTGGGCCATGTCGCAACTGCTCAAATTCACCATGGGCCTGTTCGTGCTGGTGGCGGTGGCCACCATCGACATCCGCATCTGGATGCGTCTTGCTTATCCGGCCTATGGCGTGGCGCTGCTGCTGCTGGTGGCGGTGACGCTTATGGGCACAGTCGGCATGGGCGCGCAGCGCTGGGTGTCGCTGGGCGGCTTCGACCTGCAGCCGTCCGAGCTGATGAAGGTGTCGCTGGTGCTGGCGCTGGCCCGCTTCCTCCATGGCAAGAGCGTGGAAGATATTTCCCGCCCGCTCAATCTCGCCATCGCCCTGGCGATGATCGCGGTGCCCGCCGTGCTGGTGGTGTTGCAGCCCAATCTGGGTACCACCCTGATCATTGTCGCCGATGGCTGCGCCCTGCTGTTCCTGGCGGGGCTTTCCTGGTGGTGGATCGGGCCGACCTTCGCCGCCATAGTCGCCGCCATTCCGCTGACCTGGGAATTCCTGCTGCACGATTATCAGCGTGCCCGGGTCGAGACCTTTCTCGATCCCGGTTCCGATGCGCTGGGCAAGGGCTGGAACATCACCCAGGCCAAGATCGCCATCGGCTCGGGCGCCCTCACCGGCAAGGGCTTTCTGGAAGGAACCCAGAGCCGCCTCAACTTCCTGCCCGAAAAGCAGACCGACTTCATCTGGACCGCGATCTGCGAGGAATTCGGCTTTGTCGGCGCCCTAGCGATCCTGATCCTGTTCGGGATGATCCTGTATTACGGCGTGCAGATCGCCATGAGTGCCCGCAGCCAGTTCGCCCGTCTGCTGGCGATGGGCGTAACCCTGAACTTCTTCTTCTACATCATGATCAACGGGGCGATGGTGATGGGACTGATCCCGGTGGTGGGAATCCCGATGCCGCTGCTCTCCTATGGCGGCTCGGCTATGCTGACCGTAATGTTCGGATTCGGGCTCCTGATGAGCGTTCACATCCACAGCCAGGTGGAAATCCCGCGCCATTCGGGCGGAATCATATAATCCACAGTAGTATTTAACGGCTGCTGGACAGGGGGTACCCCCTTAGCTATAAGCCCCGCTTCCGGTGCGCCGGATGCTTGGGTGATTAGCTCAGTTGGTAGAGCAGCTGACTCTTAATCAGCTTGTCGCAGGTTCGATCCCTGCATCACCCACCACTTTCCCACCTGAAATCATTGTCTTACAGTGCCCGTATGAAACAGGTCCTGATTACGGGCGAATGAACCGGACATTGACCGGACGCACAGGAAAAAACGCTTCAAATTTCCGCCCGCTTTGACAGGCGGCCTGACCGGCGGCAGAATTCGGCCAAATCAACAAGAAGAATATGCAGGGAGGCGTCATGCCGTGTGAGGGAAGTGCCGCGCCACGGCAAACCCTGTCGCTTGTCGACGGCCTCGTACTCGTCGTGGGCATGGTGGTGGGCATTGGCATCTTTGCCCTGCCAGCCCAAGTGGCCATGTTCGCCGGCAACGGCTTCAACTATCTGGCCTTGTGGCTGGTGGGCGGCGCGCTCGCGCTCAATGGCGCGCTTTGCTATGCCGAACTCGCCGGGCGTTTCCCCAGCGCCGGTGGCGAATACCAGTTTCTCTCTCGCGCCTATGGCAAGAACCTTGCCATCCTGTTCGCCTGGGCCCGCTGCAGTGTGATCCAGACAGGCTCGATCGCGCTGGTCGCCTTCGTTTATGGCGACTATGCCCAGTCGCTGCTGCCCCTGGGCGCGCACGGCGCCGCCATCCATGCCGCCATCATCATCTCCATCTTCACTGCCATCAACATGGCGGGCACCTTCCAGGGCACGCTGGCGCAGAAGGTCTTCACCAGCCTGGACATGCTGGCGCTGGTCTCGCTGCTAGCGGCGGGCGCCGTGCTGATCCTGGGCGGAACCGCCTCGCCTGCGCCGGTGGCCGCGCCATCGTCCGGCGACGGCGGCATGATCGGTCTCGCCATCGTCTTCGTGATGCTGACCTATGGCGGCTGGAACGAAAGCGCCTATCTTTCCGCCGAACTGAAAGACGGCAATCGCAACATGGTCCGCGTTCTGGTGCTGAGTATCCTCATGATCACCGCGCTCTATTTCGCCGTCGCCTTCATCTACCTGCAGGCCGTCGGCTTCGACGCGCTTGCCAAAAGCAGCACAATCGCCGCCGATGTGATGGGCGCCGCCTTCGGGCCCGCGGGCGCCACCGCCATCGCGATCTTCATCTGCGGTTCGGCCATCAGCACGCTCAACGCCACCATCTTCACGGGTGGCCGCATCTATTATGAACTCGGGCGCGATCTGCCCTGGCTGCAGAAATTCGGACGCTGGAGCCCGCAGGGCGAAAATCCCGTCAACGCCTTCATACTGCAAGGCGCGGTGGCGCTGCTGCTGGTGATGCTGGCCGTCAATCTGCAAAAGAGCGGCCTGCAGACCATGGTGGACTACATCACCCCGATCTTCTGGCTGTTCATGACCCTGGTGGGCGTCTCGCTCTTCCTGTTCCGCCATCGCGGCCAGGGCGAGAGCGGCGGCTACCGCGTGCCGCTCTATCCGGTGACGCCGCTGATCTTCGTCGCCACCTGTCTCTATATGCTTTATTCCAGCGTGAACTATGTCCAGCAAGGCACCCTGATCGGTCTCGCCATGCTGCTGGCCGGTGTGCCGCTGCTCTTCTTCCGGGGTCGGGCCCAACCCGCCTCAGATGCCGCTGAATGATCCCGTTTTCGCAATCCTTGAGGAGGTACCTATGACATCCAAGTTTGCTTTCCGTTCCATCATCGCCGCCGGTGCGTTCGCCCTTGTCGCCGCGGGCGGCGTCGCCATCGCCCAGCAGAAGCCGTTCGAGCCGCAGGTCGGCCAAGCCGGCAAGGACGTGGTCTGGGTGCCGTCGCCGGATGGCCTGGTCACCGCCATGCTCGACATGGCACTTGTGACCAAGAGCGATTATCTGGTCGATCTGGGTTCGGGCGACGGCAAGACCGTCATCGCCGCCGCCAAGCGCGGCGTGCGGGCCCAGGGCATCGAATACAATCCCGACATGGTGGCGCTGTCGCGCAAGAACGCCGCCGCCGCGGGCGTGACCAACCTGGCTACCTTCACCAATGGCGACATCTTCCAGACTGATTTCACCAAGGCCACGGTCGTGACGATGTTCCTGCTGCCGTCACTCAATGTCCGCCTGCGTCCGCAACTGCTCAAGATGCGGCCGGGCACCCGCATCGTCTCCAACTCGTTCGACATGGGCGACTGGACCCCGGACCAGGAAGCCGGCGCCAAGGGCGACTGCACCAGCTATTGCCGCGCCATGCTCTGGATCATCCCGGCGCAGGTGAACGGCAGCTGGAAGACCGCCAACGGCCAGCTGGTGCTGGACCAGAAGTACCAGATGTTGACCGGCTCGATGACCAATGCCGGCAGCACCTCACAGATCAGCGAAGGCAAGATGAACGGTGAGAACATCACCTTCACCGCCGGCGGCCGCACCTATACGGGCAAGGTCAATGGCAACAGCATTCAGGGCAATGGCTGGACCGCCACCAAAGGCTAAAGTCCGACCTGATCTGAACAACCCCGCCGTGCGGCGACGCGCGGCGGGGTTGTTCTTTTTGAAATTATTCCTTGCGCACCTTTGCCGCCGCCGCGCCCTTGCCATGCGTGGTGGTGAAATAGAGCGTCAGGATCGCCGCCACCATGCCACCCGCGATGGCGGGGGCCCGCCAGTCAAGCTGCAATAGCTGTCCGGCGATAAGCCCGGCGCAGATCACGGCGCCGCAGGCGGGCACGACGATGGGCACGTTGAAGCGGCCCTTCAATTTGCCTTCCCGCCGCATCAGCAGCACCAAGGCGCTGTTGACGATGGTGAAGACCAGCAGCAGCAGCAGCACCGTGGCGCCGGCCAGCTGCGAGATGTCGCCCGCGAATTGCAGCGCCACGATGATGACGAACAGCACCATCACCGCGACATGCGGCGTGTGGCGCGTCGCATGCACCTTGCCGAGCGCGGATGGCAGCAGGCCCTGCTTGGCCAGGCCATAGAGCATGCGCGAGCCCATCACGGTATTGACCAGCGCAGTATTGGCGACGGCGGCGATGGTGATGAAGGTAAAGCCGATGGCGGGAAACCAGGGCGCGGCCCGTTCGATCACGGCGCGCAGGGGCGCGGGCGCCGCCGCCAGTTCCTTCCACGGCACCACCGACACCGCCGTAAGCGCCACCAGCATGTAGAGCGTGCAGACCACCAGCATCGCCCCGATCATGGCGATGGGCATGTTGCGTTCGGGCTCTTTCACTTCCTCGGCGACATTGAGCATGTCTTCGAAGCCCAGGAAGGAGAAGAAGGTCAGCAGCGTTCCCTGCATCAGCAGCGCCGCCGTCACCAATCCTTCGGGATTGTGGGCGGTGGCGGGCACTTCTGTCATGTCGGCCTGGCCCCAGAAGCGCATGCCGACCGCGATCACCAGCACCAGGCCCGCGGCCTCGATGAAGGTGCAGGCGGCGTTGGCCCACAGCGTCTCGGTGATGCCGCGCCAGACAAGGCCGCACACCAGCAGCAGGAATCCCACCGCCAGCAACAGCACCTCCAGCGGCGCGCCCGCCACCGAGACGCCGAAATCCAGTCCCAACAGGGTGTTCAGGTTCAGCGCCACAACCTTGGACTGGGTGGCGGCCGAGGCGATGCCCGACGCCACCACCGCCAACCCCACCAGATAACTCAGCCACGGGGCGGCGAAGGCGCGTTGGGTGGCATAGGCGGCCCCGGCGGCGCGCGGGTAGCGCGAGGCGATGGAGGCGTAGGAAAGCCCGGTCAGCAGGGCTGCGGTCATGGCCAGCAGAAAAGCCATCCACATGGCCCCGCCCATCACCCCCGCCGCGCGCCCCACCAAGCCGTAAATGCCCGCGCCCAGCATGGAGCCGATGCCATAGAGCATCATCTGGCCGGGGCCGACGGTGCGTTTCAGTTCCGCCATGACGGGTTCCCGCTTCGCTTATTACGCTTCATGGGGGCCATCATGGGGGCAAACGCCGTGGAAATGCGAGCGGGCGGGGTATTAGACTGCAGCCGGAGGTCCCCCATGCGCGCCATCTGTCTGTTACCCATCCTGCTGTCGCCGCTGCTGCTGGCCGCGACGCCCGCTGCCAAGGACCCCGTCACGGTCTGGAAGCAGGGCATCGCCGACCAGAATCGTTTCTATGCCGCGACGCCCCACGCCATGCTGAAGATCCAGGACTCGGTCTATCTGGGTGAGGGCGAGTCCGCCGTGCTGGAAGGCCGCAAGGGCGTCGCATCCAGTTGGCGCTGGAACAGCAAGCCAGGCGCGCCCAAAAAGGGAGACGATGCCCCTGTGCGGCTGTCCATCAAGGGCGGCAAGCTCGCCATCCAGCATGACGGCAAGCCGGTGGCCCCGGCCCAATTGCAGAAAAGCGTGGTGGTGGATGCCGGTGTCGATATTTCCGGCCAGCCCACCCAGGTGGGCGCAGGCGTGGATGGCTGGCGCATCTTCGTCTTCAACCAGACCCATAAGGCGGCCAGGGCCTTCAAGAGCGTGTCGTATTTCGCTTACGACCCGGCCTTTCGCGTCGAAGCGCGTTTCGTGGCCAACGCGAAACTGCCGCCGCGCGTCTTCAAGACCTCACGCGGCACCGACAAGCAGTTCTTCCATGCTGGCGATGCGCTGTTCCGCCTGAAGGGCAAGGATGTCCGCTTGCCGCTCTACACCAGCGACACCAGGAACATCGCCGACATGTCGTCCTTCTTCACGGATGAACTCAGCACCGAAGGCGTCTATGGCGCCGGGCGCTATGTCGATGTCGCCGGTTTCGGCCGTTTCCCGCCCAAGGCGGTGCCCATCGATTTCAACACCGCCTATAACCCCAATTGCGCGCTGTCGCCGCATTTCACCTGCCCGCTGGCTGTGGATGCGATTCCGGTGGCGATGACGGCTGGCGAACGCGATCCGGGCAAGCACTGACTAGAGTGCGATGCACTTTTAAAGTGCAATTCCTTGGGCATTGAGACGCTGCACCACCATGGCGATGTCTTCGCGCACGGCCTGGCGCTTCTTGCCCATGAAGATCACCGTCTGCGTGCCCGGCGCATATTCGGCCCGCGCCACCGGCTTGATGGCGCTGATGCTGTCGGTGTCGATCGCCACGACCTTGCCGTCGGGCCCGGTCAGGTGCACGGCGTTGACCAGGCTGGCGGGCGAGGCCTTCAGATAGGCGGTGATCTGCTTCAGATAGTTGCGTGTCTCGGTCGGCAGGGCGCGGCGGCCACGGCGGTGCAGCTCCCAATTGCCGGGGCCGAAATTGTAGGCGGCGAACATGCCGGGAAAGCCGTAGCGGCTTTTCAGCCAGCGCAGATAGGCCGCTGCGGCATGGATGTTGTC
>CANFDA010000010.1 GCA_947445215.1 Alphaproteobacteria bacterium
AGCTACGGCAGCTTGCCTTGACGCTTCTATTCTCTATGACCATTCATTTTCCGCGGAAGGTGGAAAATGAATGCCAAGCCCGCCCGCAGCGACAGCGGATGGAGGGCGGGCGCGGCTGGGCCAAAAGCCACAGTCTCTTGTTCAATTCGCCGCCGCGCCCCGGCCACGGCCACCTGGGGTGGGTGCGAGCGGAACGCGATAGGTCTTGTGGCATTCGGCGCAATCGGCCTGCAGCTCTCGCATGGCCACGGCCATGGCCAGTCGGTCGGGAATGGCGGCCTGCAATTTCCGTGCATTGGCGATGAAGCGTTCATTGCCGGCCTTGAAGCCTGCCGCATCGGTCCAGATCGCGGGTTGCGCGCGGGGATCGTTCTGGTCGGTGCCCGCTGCGAACAGGGTGGCAATCCTGCCGCCATTGTCGATCAATGTCTGGGCGGCGGCCCTGGCGGCGTCGGGCTCCATGTTGCTGATGGTGATCGCGCTGTAGGAGGCCGCGGCGGTGCGGTTGGACTGCATCACGGCCTGTCGCGGCGTTGGCGGCATCGGCGCCGCCGCGGGTGCGGCTGCAGGTGCCGGTGCCTGCGCGATGGCGGCGGTCATGCCCGCCAGAGCAAAGGCCGTGAGCACGGCGATGATCTTATGCATCTTATCCCCCGTTGTGTTGACCCGCCCCCACTGAGTGGTCCAGTTGGTATATAGTTTAAGGGCATCATTTTCACCACCCCTCAGCCGGCTAGCAACGTTGCTAGCCGGCTGATCTGGGCGCCAGACTTGCGTCTGGCGGGTTTGTTTCTTCCACTACCCTCAGATTACCAAGGGAAAGAGGGAATGTTGTAGGTCAGCGTCGCCACGACGGTGTCGCCGCAGGCGTTGCGGGTGGACATGTAGAACGCGCCGCACTTCGCCGCGTTCAGGTCGGTGGCCACATAGCGCAGGTCGAGCGCGAAGTTGCGATAGGTTGCGGTCGCGCCGATATCGTAGTGGGTGTAGTCGCTGGAACCGGTATACTTGGCAGCCTGGACCCACTGGTGGCCGACTGTGCCGCTGACGGACAGCCAATCATTGAGCGGGATCACGCCCTGGCCGTTGAGGTAGTTGCCAGTACCGCCGCCCAGGCTGAACTCAGGCGAGTAGGCCCAGGTAAAGTTGGTGGTGAAGCCGCCCCAGTCCTTGCTGAAAGTGTTAATCAGCTCGACGAAGGAGGCGTTGCCGGTGCCCGAGAACAGGCCGGTCGTGCGCGCGTCCGGATAGGCATAGTAATAGACCTGCGCATTCCAGTTGGCGAAGCCGAACAGGTCGGTGTTCTTGCCGAAGTAGAAGTCGACTTCATAGGACGGGCTGATGGTGCCGTTCATGGCCCAGTTGGTCTTGGAACCCCAGGCGCCGGCATAAAAGCCTTCCGGGCCGGTGACGTTGATGGTGGCCTGCGGCGCGGGCTCGCGGTCATTCTGGCTGATGCCACGGAAGCGATAATCGCTCTGCACCGCGACGGCGGCCGACATCGCGAAGGGCGATTCGTCCTGGGCATGGGCGGCGCCGGCAACGCTGGTGAGGGCCATCAGGCCAAACAGCGCCTTGGTCAGGTTCTTCATTTAAAATCCTTTCATTGAACGCATCTTGGGATGCGTGGGGACCGGACGTTCCGGCTTGAGGGGAAACTCTCGTGTAAAGGGGCTGGTTTTCAATATGACAATTGCTCTGCAATACGCATTTTTCCCTATATTTAATGGTATTTTACACATTGTTGTTGCGATGCAACAGGTAATTGAACAATTGCTGGGCACATCGCCAAAAGGATAGGCAAATCGGCGGCTGTTTTAATGAGGCGTTAAAGTGACTGCGTCTCGTTAAGGTGGTCGTGCGTGGAGTCCGGGGTGCGAAGGTTGGCAGAGATATGCATGGGCGGGCGGACATGACGGGACGGACTTTGCGGATCGTCCTGGTGCGACACGGCCAGCCCGCGATTGCGCTGGCGCCTTCCACCGGGCATCGCGGCTTTCAGACCTATATCGGGGATTACGAAGCCGCGGGGCTAGACCCTGCTAGCCTGCCGCCCCCCGAACTGGCGGAACTACGGCACGAGCTGACGGCTGTGTTCGCCAGCGACAGGCCGCGCGCCCATCAGAGCGCCCGTGCGCTGGGCGAAGGGGTGGAGCCCATGCTGGACCCGCTGTTCGCCGAAGCGCCACTGGCCAGTCCGCCCCTTCCGCTGCTGAAGATGAGCGTGCCCTGGTGGGCGGTGATCTCCCGTATCCTCTGGCATCTGGGCTTCGCGCCCGGCATCGAGGATGCCCGCGGCGCGAAGCTGCGGGCCGAAAAGGCCGCCGACGCGCTGATCGCCAAGGCGCGCGAGACCGGCACCCTGGCGCTGGTGGCGCATGGCTATTTCAACTGGATGATCGGCCGTGTGCTGGCGCGCAAAGGCTTCACCAAGCGCGGCAGCCACCGCGCCCGCTACTGGAACATGGTGATCTATGAGCGGCATGATAGTTGAAGCAGATTTGGGGCTGCGTTACCTCTGAAGCAGAGGGTGATTCGTCCGATGCGCCGCGCTGCGTTTCTTAGCTTCGCATTGCTGCTGGCCGCCACGGCGGCTCATGCCGCGCCCGCCCGCTTTGTCAGCCAGCGCGAGGGCAACGCTTATATGCGCGAAGGCCCCTCCTACAATCACCGCGTTCTCTGGGTCTACAAGCACAAGGGCTACCCCTTCGAGGTGATCGCCCGCTACGACGTCTGGCGGCGGGTGCGCGCCCATGACGGCACCACCGGCTGGATGAGCGCCGCCATGCTGATCGACCGCCGCAACTTGCTGGTAACGGGCCGCCAGCGCGCGCCGCTCTACGCCGATCCCGAACCCCGCGCCAAGCTGGTCGCCTACGTCATGCCCGGCGCGACGGCGCAGGTGGAAGCCTGCGCTCTGCGCTTCTGCCGCGTCAGGGCGCCCGGTCTGAAGGGCTGGATCGACAAGGATCGGGTCTGGGGCGTCGGACGCGACGAAGTTTTCAAGTAACGTGCGCGGCTAGCGCGAGGAATTTTGCGGACAGAGCAGGCGCGAGGAGCGACTTGGGCGAACTGCCCATAAGCGACGAGCGACGAACTTGGGACGCAAAAGGACTGCGCTAGTGCAGGAAGTGGCGCATGCCGGTGAACACCATGGCGAGGCCCGCTTCGTCGGCCGCGTCGATCACGTGTCGGTCGTTCATCGAGCCGCCGGGCTGGATCACCGCCGTGGCGCCCGCTTCCGCTACCGTCAGCAAGCCGTCGGGGAAGGGGAAGAAAGCTTCCGAAGCGGCAGCCGAACCGATGGTGCGCGGCTCGTCCCAGCCCGCGATCTTCGCCGCATCCTTGGCCTTCAGCGCGGCTATGCGCGCCGAGTCCACGCGGCTCATCTGGCCCGCGCCGATGCCGGCGGTCGAACCATCCTTCACATAGACGATGGCGTTGGACTTCACATGCTTGCCGATTGTGAAGGCCAGCAGCATGTCGGTGAATTCCTGCTCCGTCGGCTGGCGTTTCGTCACCACCTTCAGCATTTCACGAGTGACGCGGCCATTGTCGCGCGTCTGCACCAGGAAGCCGCCCGCCACCGTGCGATAGGTCAGCGTCGGGGCCAGCGGATCGGGCAGGCCGCCCGCCGTCAGCAGGCGCAGATTCTTCTTCGCCGCCAGGATGCGGCGTGCATCGTCGTCGGCATCAGGGGCGATGATCACTTCGGTGAAGATCTTAGAAATCTCTTCCGCTGTTTCGCCGTCCAGCTTATGATTGAAGGCCAGAACGCCGCCAAAGGCCGAGGTTGTGTCGCAGGCCAGCGCCTTCAGGTACGCATCCTTCAGGCTGCTACCCAGCGCCACGCCGCAGGGATTGGCGTGCTTGATGATGGCGCAGGCGGGCGCTTCCTTGGGGTCGAACTCCGCTACCAGCTCATAGGCCGCGTCGGTGTCGTTGATGTTATTGTAGGACAGTTCCTTGCCCTGCAGTTGCACCGCCGTCGCCACGCCGGGACGGTTCGAACCGTCGGTATAGAAAGCGGCTTGCTGGTGCGGGTTCTCGCCATAACGCAGGCCCTGGCGCAGCAACCCGCCAAAGGCGCGACGGCGCGGCGGCTCTGCATTGCCGTCCTTGGCCAACTCGCCCTCGAACCAGCCCGACACGGCTGCGTCATAGGCGGCAGTGCGGGCGAAGGCGCGCTGTGCCAGCGTGCGGCGCAGGGCATGCGTGGTCGCACCCTTGTTGGCGGCCATATCGGCCAGCACGGCGCTATAATCTTCCACATCGACCACCACTGTGGTCCAGTCATAGTTCTTGGCGGCGCTGCGGGTCATGGCCGGGCCCCCGATATCGATATTCTCGATGGTAGTGTCGAAATCGGCGCCACGCGCCACCGTCGACTCGAACGGGTAGAGATTGCACACCAGCAGGTCGATGCCCTCGATGCCGTGGTCCTTCATGCTGGCGGCATGGTTGGCCTTGTCGCGCAGCGCCAGCAAGCCGCCATGCACATTGGGATGCAGCGTCTTCACCCGGCCATCCATCATCTCCGGAAAGTTGGTGATCTCTGAAACGTCCAGCACGGTGAGGCCCGCCTCGCGCAGCGCCTTGGCGGTGCCGCCGGTGGAGATCAGCGTCACGCCATGCCCCGCCAGCCCCTGGGCGAATTCGAGCAGCCCGGTCTTGTCCGAGAGCGAAAGCAGGGCGCGGGAAATCTTACGGAGAGACATGTGCGGCTCGGCTTTGGTGGGCGGTGTCGCGGGGTGATTACTTCTTCATGATCCAATAGAAAAGGCCCATCGTCACACTTGCGCACAGCGAATAGGTGGCCGGTATCCGCGTCGGCCGCTCGGCGATCTCCAGCACGAAATCCCAGGGCTGGGGCTCCAGCTCCAGGAACATGAAAACCGGCGCTATCACGGCGGCGCCCACCACCACGATCATCAGCAGAAGGAATATCCGCTGCATGGTCAGTGGCCCGCCGGCATGGGGGTTAACCCCAGCCGCGCGAACAGCGCTTGGTCTTCCGCCGCCACCGGGTTGGGCGTGGTGAGCAGCTTCTCGCCATAGAAGATCGAATTGGCCCCGGCCAGGAAACAAAGCGCCTGGGTTTCCTCGCTCATGGTCTCGCGGCCCGCCGAGAGGCGCACCATCGAACGCGGCATTGCGATACGCGCCACCGCGATCATGCGGACGAAATCGATGGGATCGAGCGGCTGGGCCATACCTTGCGGCGTGCCTTCGATCTGGACCAGGGCGTTGATCGGTACGCTTTCGGGATGGGTGGGCAGGGTGGCCAGAGCATGCACCAGGCCGACACGGTCTTCCGCGCTTTCGCCCATGCCGACAATGCCGCCACAGCAGACATTGATGCCCGCGCCGCGAACATGCTCCAGCGTGTCAAGTCGCTCCTGATATGTCCGCGTACTGATGACATGGCGATAATATTCAGGCGAGGTGTCGAGATTGTGATTGTAGTAATCCAGCCCCGCACCTTTCAGGCGCTGCGCCTGCGGCATGGTCAGCATCCCCAGCGTGACGCAGGTTTCCATCCCCATCGCCTTGACGCCTTCGACCATGGCGCAGACGGCATCCAGGTCCTTGTCCTTGGGCTCGCGCCACGCCGCGCCCATGCAGAAGCGGCTGGCGCCGGCGGCCTTGGCCTTGGCGGCGTCGGCCAGCACGGCATCGATCGCCATCAGCTTGGACGCCTTCAGGCCGGTGTCGTGCTTCGACGATTGGCTGCAATAGCCGCAATCCTCCGGGCAGCCGCCGGTCTTGATCGAGAGCAGGGTGCTGATCTGCACCTGGGTCGGATCGAAATGGGCGCGGTGCACGCTGGCGGCGCGGAACATCAATTCGGGAAAAGGCAGGGCGAACAGCGCGGAAATTTCCTCGCGCGTCCAGTCGGAACGGGGGGCGGTATGCAGGCTGGTTTCGGGGGCGTTCATATACGCATTCTAGGTGGCTTCCTGCGCCGGTAAAAGGGTGGACGGAAGCGGCCCAAAACGCTAACAAAACGGCCTGTGCCCCAGTGGTGGAATGGTAGACGCGGCAGACTCAAAATCTGTTGCCGAAAGGCGTGCTGGTTCAAGTCCGGCCTGGGGCACCAATGGTAGGGGAAAGCCATGCGTCCCATCATACTGCTTGTCGCCGCCGCGCTGGCATTGACGCCCGCGATGGCCCAGCCGCTGCCTGCTCCCGCTTCCTTTCCGCCGATCACCGCATCGCGCGGTGTGCTCGCCACGCATGAATTGTCGCTGGACCTGGCCGAGAAGATCGCCCGCGCCGCCATCGAGTCCTGCCGCAAGATGGGTTTCCGCACCACCATCGCGGTGGTGGATGCCAGCGGCACGCTGAAGACCTTCCTGCGCGACGAGGGCACGGGGCCGCACACCATCAACCTGGCGAAGGACAAGGCCTATACCGCGCTGACCCTGGCCTCGCGCTTCGCAACCTCGCTGACCTTCGCCAATGCGCGCGGCGGCACGCTGGGGACGCCCATGCCCAACATTCGCGGCGTCACCACCGTGGGCGGCGGCGTCCCCATCAAGTATCGCGGTGACGTAATCGGCGCGATCGGGTCATCAGGTGCTGTGGGCGCCGACAAGGACGAACTCTGCGTCCAGGCAGGGATCGACGCGGCGGCCGCCGAACTCAAATAATCAGGCGGCCGTCCAGCCGCCATCGATCGAGATGATTGCGCCGGTGATCGACTTGGCCATGTCGCCGGAGAGATAAAGGGCCAGGGCGGCGATTTCCTCCACAGTGACAAACTCCTTGGTCGGCTGTGCCGACAACAGCACATCCTTGATCACCTGCTCGCGCGTCAGGCCGCGCGCCGCTATGGTGTCGGGGATCTGTTTCTCCACCAGCGGCGTCCAGACATAGCCGGGGCAGATGGCATTTACAGTGATACCGTGGGGCGCGGTTTCCAGCGCCACGGTCTTGGTCAGGCCCGCCACGCCATGCTTGGCCGAAACATAGGCCGACTTGAAGGGCGAGGCGACCAGCGCATGCGCCGACGCGGTGTTGATGATGCGTCCCCATTTCCTAGCCTTCATCCCCGGCACGGCGGCGCGGATTGCGTGGAAGGCGGCCGACAGGTTGATGGCGAGGATCTGATTCCACTTGTCGATGGGGAATTCCTCCACCGGCGAGACAAACTGGATGCCGGCATTGTTCACCAGGATATCGACCGAACCGAATTCCTTCTCCGCCAGCGCGATCATTCCCGCGATCTCGTCACCCTTGCTCATGTCGGCGGGCGAATAGAGCGCCTTGACGCCGAATGCATTCTCGATGCTGGCCCGCTCTTCCTCGATGTCGGCGGCATCGCCTAAGCCGTTGATGACGACATGGCAGCCTTGCTCGGCATAGGTCTTGGCCAGGGCCAGGCCGATGCCGCTGGTCGAACCGGTGACGACCGCCACTTTGTCTTTGAGCATAAGAACTTCCCCGCTGCCGCCCACCCATGATGGCGGGGGTCCGGCCCCGCGCCAAGAGAAATGCTGCAGTGGCGAAAGATCTCGGGCGCAAAGCCCCGAATCCGCGTAGTCTAGCCGGAATGGACAGCAAGCCGATGCCTGAAACGGCGGTGCCCTGGCGCCCCAAGGATTGCGAGCGCGTCGCGCTGGTGCTGCAAGGCGGCGGCGCCCTGGGCGCCTATCAGGGCGGCGTCTATGAAGCCCTGCAGGAAGCCGGCATCGAGCCCGACTGGGTTTCCGGCGTCTCCATCGGCGCCATCAACGCGGCCCTGATCGCTGGCAACCGCCGCGCCGACCGCCTGCCTGCGCTCCGCGAATTCTGGCGCCGCATCACCGACCGTACCTTGTGGGTGCATACGCCGGATGGCGATGTCTTCCGCCAGGGCCGCAACGCCTTCAGTTCTTTCACTAGCGCCCTGTTTGGCCAGCCCGGCTTTTTCGAGCCGAAAAGGCTCAGCCCCTGGCTGCTGCCCGCCGGGCACAAGGACGCCACCAGCTATTACGACATCGCGCCGCTGCGACAGACGCTGAACGAGCTGGTGGATTTCGACCTGATCAACAGCAAGCAGGTGCGCTTCTCGGTCGGCGCGGTGAATGTGCTGACCGGCAATTTTGTCTTCTTCGATAATGCCCGCGAGACCATCACCGCGTCGCATGTCCTGGCGTCCGGCGCGCTACCGCCCGCTTTCCCCATGACCCAAATTGGTACCGATTATTTCTGGGACGGCGGCATCGTTTCCAACACGCCGCTGCAGCATCTGCTGGCGCAGGACGACAACCTCAATTCCCTGGTCTTCCAGGTCGACCTGTTCAGCGCCAATGGTCCGTTGCCGCGCACCATCCAGGACGTGATGGTCCGTCACAAGGACATCATGTATTCCTCCCGCACCCGCCAGGTCACCGACATGTTCGCGCGCCTGCAACGCTGGAAGTATCGCTGCTACGAAGCGCTGATCAAGATTCCGGAAAGCGAGCTTTCCGACGAGCAGCGCGAGATGCGCGACAAGCTTTCTGACCTGCCGCGCGTAACTATCCTGCAACTGATCTACCAGAAGCAGGCCTATGAAGGCGCAGCGCGCGACTATGAATTCTCCGCCGATTCCATGCACGAGCATTGGCTCAACGGCCATGAGGACACCCGCAAGACGCTGGCGCACAAGGCCTGGCTGGAAATCCCCTCCAAGGCGGGCGGGATCGTGACCCACGATTTGCACAGGGATTACGGGCGTTAAACTGTCTTAACGATTTCGCTCCACCCTTCGGCGATTCGCAAAACCATCCTCGCCCTGTTGATGCTTGGCGTCCCGCCTGCCTTCGCCGCCGAAGGCAAGGTGATGCTGGTCACCGTCAAGTGTCATGACATGTTCGTGATCGAGATGGGCCAGAAGCGCTATGCCCTGCTGGAATGGTATGGCAGCTACCGGCCTGAAAAAGGCGACATCGTCACCGGTAACTTTCTCCATTTCGGGGTGCAGAACATGCTGGTGAGCCAGCGCCGCCTGCACGTCTGGGTGGACGATTACGATCTCAGCCAGGATCAGATCAACGACAAGCTCGCCGGCAAGTGTGAGTGAGTTTTCTCCCCCGCGCGCGAAGCGCATAGTGGGGGGAGATGCCCATAGCAGCGCTTGCGATGCGAAGGGCAGAGGGGGCATAACGCCCTCATGAACTATCGCCACGGCTATCACGCAGGCAATTTCGCCGATGTGGTCAAGCACATCGCGCTGATCGCCATTCTCGCACATCTGAAGAAGAAGGAAGCGCCCTTTGCGGTGATCGACACCCATGGCGGGCGCGGCTCTTACGATCTGTCGGGTGAGCAGGCGCGCAAGACAGGCGAGGCTGCCAACGGCATCGGACGTCTGGCGAAACTCAACGGCGATCTGCCGCCCGCGCTGGCCGCTTATATAGAGTGCGTTGGCCAACAAGATGGAAAATCGGGAGACGCCTATCCTGGCTCGCCGCTGATAGCGGCCCGGTTGATGCGGCCGCAGGATCGTCTCATCGCCATCGAGAAACATCCGGAAGAAGCGGTGCTGCTACAGGATGCGTTGGCGCTGTGGCGCAAGGCCAGCGTCGAGATCGCCGATGGCTATGCCCGTATGCCCAAGCTGCTGCCGCCGCCGGAACGGCGCGGTCTGGTGCTGATCGATCCGCCCTTCGAGGCGGTGGACGAGTTCGAACAACTCGCCGCCGCCCTGCGCGCCGCCTATCGCCGCTTCGCCACCGGCATCTATCTGGTCTGGTATCCGGTGAAGACCCAGAGCGCCGCAGACGGCTTTATCGGCGAGGCGCTGACCACCGGCGCGCCGGCGCTGACCATAGAAATCGGGATCGATGCCCCCCAGGGCAAGCTGGCGCGCTCGGGCCTGCTGGTGCTGAACCCGCCCTTCGGCTTCGTGGACGACATGCGCGCGGTCCTGGCGCGGCTAGAACCCGCCCTGGCGACCCAGACAAAGCTAGAAATCCGAGCCTGAGATCAATGTGTTAGGTGATACTTGCCTTGCGGCCCCGCCTCAATTATCAGGGCGCTACGGACAGGTGGCAGAGTGGTTGAATGTACCGCACTCGAAATGCGGCGTAGGTGCAAGCCTACCGTGAGTTCGAATCTCACCCTGTCCGCCAATAGTCAAGCAATACCAAGGGATTTTTACTTCGCCGCACGGGCGTTCCCTCTTTGCTTGATGCCGCCCGAATATGGCCAAGTCGGCTAGGTCCGCCATACCGCAACCAGAACGCGTGTGGCCACGCGAGATTGGCGAGATCCGAGATCTAGCCCGCGCGGTGAACCAGTGGGATCAACGATACAAACTATCAGTCATTTATTGACAATATTATTAGCGAGCACCGGGACGCGCCGCGCCGCCCTGACTTTGTTCACGCGGCACCGGCGGCAGGCCAGAATGATACGCATACTTCAGAATTTATTAGGGCTCCTCGAGAAGCATGATAGTGTTTGCAGTGTCGTGAGCGCCCTGCGGCTTTGATCCCGCTGGTCTCTTACCGGGCGGGTTTCATGCGTAAGAAGTTTGTCATTTCGGGATTGCTGGCCGGTGCGGTGCTTGCCGCGATGGGCGGGCTGGTGCTTGCGCAGGATACATCAGGCCAGGAACGCCTTGCCGGAATGCGGCGGCTGAGCGAAGGCGAGTACCGCAACACTATCCGCGATATCTTCGGCGCCAGCATCACGGTGCAGGGCCGCTTCGAGCCGGAGCGGCGCATCGCCGGGTTGCTGGCAAGCTCGACCACGCTGCTTTCTATCACGCCGTCTGGTCTGGATGGTTATCTCCGTATCGGCGACAGCATTGCAGCCCAGGTGGTTGACGAAAAGAACCGCCCCCGCACCGTGCCATGCACGCCGCGTGCGGCGAAGGCCGCCGACAGCGCCTGCGCTGCAGAGGCCCTGTCGCAGTTCGGCCTGGCGCTGTTCCGCCGTCCGCTCACCGCCGAAGAACTGAAGATCCGTGTTGCGCTGGCGGACAAGATCGCTGCCGACACAGGCAATTTCCACAACGGTCTGCGCTATGCGCTGTCGTCGCTGCTGGCCTCGCCGGACTTCCTGTTCCGCAAGGAACGCGCGGTGCCCGTCGACGGTGGTAAGAGCTGGACGCTGGAGCCCTATAGCCGTGCGACGCGTCTTAGCTATCTGCTGTGGCATTCGACGCCCGATGTGGCACTGCTTGCTGCTGCGGCCAGCGGTGAGCTTGCCACCGAAGCTGGCGTCGCGAAGCAGGTGGACCGTCTGATGGCCTCGCCCCGTCTGGAAAAGGGCATGGAGGCGTTCTATTCCGATTACCTGGAGCTGGACCGCGGCGGTGACATCTCGAAGGACGCCACCATCTATCCGAAATACAATGATGCGGTGGCACAGGGTGCGCGCAATGAGACCATGCGCGTCATGCTGGAGCTGACGCTGCGCCAGAAGGGCGATTTCCGAGACCTGATGACGACGCGCAAGACCTATATCAACCGCGCACTGGCCCCGATCTATGGCGTGCCGTTCAATTTTGACGGCGAGTGGATGCCGCATGAGTTCAGCGAGAAAGATGGTCGCAGCGGGCTGCTGACGCATATCTCAACGCTGAGCCTGTTTTCCCATCCCGGCCGCTCATCGCCCACTAATCGCGGCGTGGCGGTGGTGGATATCCTGATGTGCCAGCCCATTCCGCAGCCGCCGGGCGATATTGATTTCTCGCTGATCAACGATGCCAGCAATCCCAAGCTGAAGACAGTGCGCCAGCGCCTTTCGGCCCATGCCACGGAAAAGACCTGTGCCTCGTGCCACAACCGCAGCGACCCGATCGGCCTGTCGCTGGAGCATTTTGATTCCATCGGCGCCTGGCGCGATCTGGACAATGGCGAGAAGATTGACGCCACCGCCACGCTGGGCGGGCAGTCGTTTGACGGCGCGGTGGGGCTGGGCAAGGTACTGCGCGACAATCCTCGCTTCCCGCAATGCTTCGCGCGCAAGATGTTTGCCTATGGCACCGGAGGCAATACCATCGCGGTGACGCCCAATACCTATAACAGCTTCCTGAACACCTTCATCAATGATGGCTATCGCGTGCCAGGACTGATCCGGGCCGTGGCCACCAGTCCGCAATTCTTCCAGGTGCCCGCGCCCGTATCGGTGCAGGCCAGTAACCAGAAAACGTGAGGATCATGGCATGTCACTGAGCCGTAGATTTTTGCTGCGTGGCATGACACATAGCTCGCTGGCGGTCATGTCGCTGCCTTTCCTGGATTGCTTCCTGAACGAAAACGGCACCGCGCTGGCCGCCACCGGCAAGCCAATTCCGACGCGCTTCGGCACTTATTTCTGGGGCTGCGGCCTGACCAAGGCGCTGTTCATGCCGGCCAGCGTCGGCGCGAACTATCAAGACACGCCGCAGCTTGCCTCACTGAAGCCCTTCAAGGGCAAGATGAACCTGCTGACCGGCTTCCGCGCCTTCGTGGACGAGAAGCCCAACATCCAGCACTGGAGCGGCAACGCCGCCATTGCCACAGGTAACGCCCCGGCTAATGACCGCGAGTTTGCTGGCGAAACGCTGGACATGACCATCGCGGGCGCGATCGCCAAAGGCTCGCGCTACAAGTCCATCGAGGTCGCCTGTTCCGGCAATCGCAATGAAAGCTTCTCGAGCCTGGGCGGCCGCAACACCAATCCGCCGGAAGTCTCGCCTATTGGTCTCTATAACCGTCTGTTCGGCGCGGGCTTCCAGGACCCGTCCAATGCCGACTGGAAGCCGGACCCGCATGTGATGCTGCAGCAGAGCGTGCTGAGCGTCGTGACCGAGGACCGCCAGAAGCTGATGGCCAGTGTCGGCGCCGCCGACAAGGCGCGGCTGGAGCAGTATTTCACCTCGGTGCGCGAACTGGAGCAGGGGCTTGCCGCCGAACTGTCCCGGCCAGAAATGATCGCCGATGTGAAGATACCGGCGAGCCCGGAGGAAATGATCGTCAACAAGGCGGTGCCCAACCTGCTAAAAGTGACGCCGATCATGGCCCGCTTGTTGGCCATCGGTCTTGCCACCAACCAGACCCGTGTCTTCAACATGTCGTTCTGCGAACCGGCCTCGACCATGTACCAGCCAGGCGATTCCTATCCCTTCCACCAGGCGACACATGAAGAGCCGGTGGACGAGGCGCTGGGCTACCAGCCCATCACTTCCAAGTTCAGCGAATATTGCATGCAGGGCTTGGCCTCGGTTCTGGCCGAGCTGGATGGTATCCGCGAAGGCGATGGCACGCTGCTCGATCACTCGCTGTTGCTGGCCTATACCGACACCAGCAACGCCAAGCTGCACGCGATTGACGGCATCCCGATGGTCCTGGCGGGCGGCGCCAATGGGAAGATTAAGACCGGCTTGCATGTCGCGGGTGGCGGCACCACCGTGTCGCGCGTCGGCCTGACCGTGCAGCAGGCCATGGGCTTCCTGCTGGATAGTTGGGGCACGCAGTCGAACCAAACCAATCGTCCAATTTCCGAAATCGTGATCTGAGCGGAGCATCGGCGGTGACGGCACGTGTACATTTGCGCAGAAGTCTGGCGGCGATGCTGCTGGTGGTTTGCGTGCCTGCGCTGGCCCAGCCCGCGTCCCCGCCCGCCACCATGCCCGCATCGTCGCACCCTGCGCCTTCTGCGCCTGGCGTCTTTGCCCTGCGCAAGCAGGGCAATACGACAAGGCTGGTGGTGACGGGCACTAACTTCACCGGCCGCGAGGCCGTCGAACATTACCTTGCCTGGCGCGCGGCAGAGCATGTAACGGCCAGCAAGGCGCGCTGGTTCAGCTTCGTGGAACGGCGCATTGCGGGCGACAAAGTGCTGACACCCAAGCCCGATGCGGAAGGTCAACGCTACAGCTTCCGGCTGGAATATTTCCGCCCGACCTGGCGCTACAAGCTTGCCGGATCGCCGGACTGGAAAACCTGGCGACCGCTTTCGGGGGCGCCGTTCTTTGCGTTGGGCCTCGACGCCAAGACCATCATCAACTACGAGGTGTCCGCAGATATCATTCCGCGCAATGGCATGCTCGCGGATTATGATCCATTGGCCTTCGAGGCGGTCGCGGTTTCCCATTACTTGATCAACCAGGTGACGACACCGCGCTGAAGCTCGGTGCAGAAGGAGGGCATCATGCGCATTATTTTTGTCTCGGTCGGCCTGATTGGTCTGGCGTTTGCCACCACGCCCGCTTCTGCGGTACCCTGGGTTCGCGGCTATGTCGTGGATGCCTATGAACCGGCCTTCTATTTTGGCGGCAAGCTGAGCCAAGACGATCTGGGCACCGATTGCCCCAAAGGCGCAGTGCCCGACAATGATTACGCCAAAATCCTGAAGACCAGCTGGCGCAGCGATGCGGAGGTAAAGAAGCTGATGACGCCGGTCGAAGGCCGCGAGCCAGGTGGCATCATGGCACCGGGTCTTTCCTATCGCGGTTTCCGCCCCGACATCGAGACCTATATCAATCCCTTCGCCGCGCCCGATCCGGGCTTCCAGCAGGTGACTGGCAAGATCGCCGAAGGCTTCAACCTGGACAATAATCCGCGCACCGGCTTTTCGGGCACGAAGGGCGAGGCGGGAATCGACAACAATTTCTACCGCGTCATGGGCTGCACGCTGACCTATCGCGGCGCGCCGTGGAAGGGTTACCTGTCCGAGCGTTCGACAGACAAGATGGTGGATGGTCACTACACCATGGTCATCCGCGTCTCTGGCAACCAAGACCCGATGAATGACGCCGATGTGGTGGTCGAGGTCGGCTATTCGCCCGACCAGATGGTGAAAGACCCGATGGGAAAGGTGACGCCGGACTATTCCTACCGGCTGGCGAAATCGGCGCAATTCACAAAGCTAAAGGCGCGTATTCGCGGCGGCGTGATCGAGACCGAGCAGAAGGACATCCGCATGCCGGAGTTCTCCTGGGCGGAATCCAACCGCGGCGAAGCGCTGTTCCAGAAAGGCAAGATGCGCCTGACAATGAACAACGATGGTACGCTTCTGGGCATGGCGGGCGGCTATCGCGACTGGCGCGAAATCTATGGCCGCGACACGTTCAACATTCCCTCGGGCGGGCCGACGCGCGAGACTTTCTATCACCAGAATCAGATTGGCATGTTCTATGCGCTGAGGCGCAATGCCGATGGCATTCCCGATGCGACGACCGGTCAGAATACGGGCATCTCGACAGCCTATCGCATACGGGCGTTGCCTGCTTTCGTGGTGGACCCCAGGCAGCCAGTGGTTATTGACCAGCAGGCGGGCGAGCGGCCCTATCAGGAGCGTGATGCCTTCATGCGCGCACTGACCACGCGCACGCTGCAGGCGCCGCCGCCGTCGGGCAGCGGCGGTGGCGGTTATTACCGCAGCACCACCCCGGCACCGGCTCCTGTACCGGGTCAGGCCAGCAAAAGCACTGGCGCGACCGCTGTGCGCTGATGCAGGATGTGCCGGTCCTGCATGTCATCCGAACTTGGTACAAGACACTTTTCGGTCTACTCAATGATGGGCCAGCTCTATTCCGTTGGCCGTAACATTGAGGCGAAGGTAATGAAATTTGTTTCCAAAGCTCTGATCGTTTCCCTGATGGGCGCCAGCCTGCTGGCTGGGGCCGCCCATGCCGCCACCACAGACAAGAAGATCGCGCTCTCCAACAATTATGCAGGAAACAGCTGGCGCCAGGCGATGCTGAAAAGCTTTGAGAGCGTTGGCAAGAAGGCCGTGGCCGACAAGGTCGTAGCGAAAGTCGACGTTTTCACCACCGCCGACCGCGCCGTACCGACCCAAGCCGCGCAGATCCAGAACCTGATCCTGCAGCGTTACAACGCCATCGTGCTCAACGCCTCCTCGCCCAGTGCGCTAAACGGCGCCGTGAGACAGGCTTGTAGCGCTGGTATCATCGTCGTCTCGTTCGACAGCATCGTTACCGAGCCCTGCGCCTGGCGCATCACGGTGGATTACAATGCCATGGGCCGCCAGCAAGTGGCCGAACTGGCGAGGCTGCAGCCCAAGGGCGGAAACCTGCTGGAAATCCGCGGCCTGGCTGGCACCTCGACAGACGCCAAGATCCATGGCGGCATAACGGAAGGCCTGAAAAACTATCCGCAGTTCAAGGTCGTGCGCTCCGTCACCGGCGATTGGGACCAGACCACGGCGCAGAAGAATATCTCCGCCGTGCTGCCTTCGCTGCCGCCCATCGTCGGCGTGGTGAGCCAGGGGGGCGACGGCTACGGCGCGGCGCAGGCCTTTGCCGCCGCCCGCAAGCCGCGTCCCACCATCATGCTGGGCAACCGCCAGGACGAACTGGCCTGGTGGCAGCAGCAGAAGCAGGATGGCTATCGCACCTGGTCGGCTTCGATCTCGCCGGGCATTTCGTCCTTCGCCTTCTGGGTGGCGCAGCAGATTTTGGACGGCAAGCCCGTGCCCAAGGATATCACCATTCCCTACCTGGCCTTCACCCAGGAGAACTTCGAAGCCGAGCTCAAGGCCATTCCCAAGGGCGGCGTCGCCAGCAAGGACTACACCCAGGCCGGAGCCATCGCGATCATCACCAAGAAGTGATGGCCTCTTCACTCGCGCCTTCCGTTGCCAGCCTAAACGGCGTCGAAAAATATTTCGGCGCAGTTCGTGCCCTGGCAGGCGTGGACCTGGGCGTGGCGCGTGGCGAATGCGTCGGGCTGGTCGGCCATAACGGCGCCGGCAAGTCCACGCTGATGAATGTGCTGGCGGGCGTGCTGGCGCCCAGCGAGGGGCGGGTGATGGTGGCGGGGCAAGCCCAGGCCACTTGGTCTACCCGACTGGCCCGCGCACTTGGCATACGCTGTGTCTTCCAGGAATTGTCGCTCTGTCCCAACCTGACCGTGGCGGAGAACACCCGCGTCTTCCACACCGCCCTGCGCGGCTTTGGCTGGCGTCGCCGCGCCGCCAACCTGGTGCAGGAAAAGCTGGATGAGATTTTCCCCGGCCATGGCATCAATCCCTCCACTCTGGTGCAGGATCTCTCTATTGGCCGCCGCCAGATGGCTGAGGTGGCGCGCGCCTTCACCGTCACCGACGAACCGCTGGCCTTGGTGATCCTGGACGAGCCGACCTCCTCGCTTGACGCCCGCACCGCCGGACAATTGCTCTCCTACATGCGCCGCCGGGTGGCGGAAGGTATGAGCTTCATCCTGATCTCGCACATGCTGGGCGAAATCCTGGGCAACAGCGACCGCATCGTCGTGATGCGCGACGGCCGCACCGTGGCGGACGATATGGCGGCGCATTTCAACCGTGATCGGCTGGTGGCCGAGATGGGGGGCGACAACCATGCCGCGCATGACGCCTCGCCCTTCGGCGTTGTGCGCGCCGCGAGGCCGGTCTGTGTCCGCGCTCGGCCGCGCGGCCAGAATGGCGATAGCGAACTTGTGGCGCACAAGGGCGAGATCATCGGCCTGGCGGGGCTTTCCGGTCATGGCCAGACGGAGCTGCTGCGCGCCATTTTCGATGCGGCGCCCAAGGGCGGGGGTAGCATCACGTTGGATGGTCCGGTGTCGCTGGTGGCGGGCGACCGCCAGAGCGACGGCATTTTCCCGTCCTGGTCCATAGCCCGCAATATCACGGTTGGGTCGCTGAAGGCCTTGAAGCAGGGTGCGCTGATCTCGCCCGCGCGCGAAAAGGAAATGGCGCAACGCTGGCAGCAGCGTATCCGCATCAAGACGCCGGACATGGACAATCCCATCTTGTCGCTTTCGGGCGGCAACCAGCAGAAGGCGCTGTTCGCCCGCGCCCTGGCCTCGGACGCGCAGATCATCTTGATGGACGATCCCATGCGCGGCGTCGATATCAGCACCAAGCTGGAAGTCTATGACATCATTCGCCAGGAAGCCGCCAAAGGCCGCACCTTCCTCTGGTATACCACCGAGACCGAAGAGCTGCTGTATTGCGACCATACCTATGTCTTCCGCAACGGGATGATCGTGGCCCAGTTGGCGCGCGGCGAGCTGACCGAAGAAAAAGTCATCCAGTCCTCCTTCCACGAGGCGGGCTGAGATGGAGGCTTCCGCCCCCAGGTTCGGCGTTGCCCCGCTGGCGCGAACGCTGCTGCCTGCCTTTTCTCTAGCCTTGGTGCTGGCGGCGATTGCCACTCTGAATCCCTTCGCCATCAGCTATATGGGCTTCAACCTGATGCTGAATTTGGCGATCCCCATCATTCTCGCCACGATGGCACAGCTGTTTGTGATCACGGGCAACGACCTCGATCTTTCCATCGGTTCCTTCATCGGCTTTGTCTGCTGCGTCGCCGCCACCTGGCTGACGACCGATCCGCTATTGGGCGCTGGCATTCTTCTAGGCAGCATCATCGTCTATGCGCTGCTGGGGGCGTTGATCCACTGGCGCAATCTACCGTCCATCGTGGTGACGCTGGGCATGAGCTTTGTCTGGCAGGGGCTGGCGGTCTTGGTGCTCCCCGACCCCGGCGGCGCGGCGCCGGAATGGCTGATGACCCTTATGGGTTTCCAGCCCTACTTCATTCCCTTTCCCATCCTGGCCGCCATCGTGGTCGCCGCGGTGACGCACTTCCTGCTGATGGGTACCTCTTACGGTGCCATCCTGCGCGCCTCGGGCGGCAACGCCGCCGCCGTGGCGCGGGCAGGCTGGTCGCTGCTGCGGATCAAAATGGCGCTGTTCGCGCTGGCGGGCCTGTTCGGCGCGCTGTCGGGGCTGGCGCTAATCGGCATCACCACCTCGGGCGACGCCAATATCGGCTCAGGCTACACGCTGCTGGCCATCGCGGGCGTCATCCTGGGCGGTGGTGAGTTTGTCGGTGGCCGCGTTTCGCCCATCGGCGCGGTGATGGGCGCGCTGACGCTGTCGCTGGCGTCGTCGTCGCTGCTGACGTTCATGCAGGTGCCGCCCGACTGGCAGGTGGCGGCCAATGGCGCCATCCTGATCATTGTGCTGGCGGCCCGCGCTCTCATCAACCGGAGAAAGGCATGACGCGCGTCGCGGATATGTTCTCTGAACGGCCCTGGGCGTTGTCTTTCTTTGGCGCGGTGCTGGTATGGCTAGCGTCCATCGCCTTCACCGGCGGCATGGGTGGGGGCGACATGCTTACTTCCGCCATGGCGCTGGCCACCTTCATGGTGATCGTGGGCGTAGGCCAGATGTTCGTCATCACGCTGGGCCCCGGAAACGTTGACCTGTCGCTGCCCGCCAATATCGGTCTATCCAGCGCCGTCGCCATGAAGGTGATGAACAATGACGATAGTCTGGTGGCGGTTGGATTGTTGGCGGCGGCTGGCTCCGGTTTTGCCATCGGTATAGCTAACTATCTTCTGATCCGGGCTTTGCGGATTCCGCCCATCATTGCGACCCTGTCCGCCAGCTTCATCATCCAGTCTATTGCTATTTCTTATGGGCGCGGCTTGCAGATCAAGCCGCCGGATGGTTTCGCCGACTTCGCCAACGCACAACTTCTGGGCCTGCCGGTGCTGGCGCTTGGGACCATCCTCTTCACCATCGCAGCTGCCATCCTGTTGCAGCGTACCTTGTTTGGACGCGGTGTGCTGGCGACGGGCCAGAACATGAATGCCGCCCATCTGGCGGGTGTTCCGGTGGAGCGCATTCGCACCATCACATACGCCATGTGCGGCCTGCTGGGTGGCCTGAACGGAGCGCTGCTGGCGGCTTATTTCCGCGGCGCCAGCAATGATTTGGGTAGCGAGTATCTGCTGGCTTCCATCGCCGTGGCCGTGATCGGCGGCACCTCGGTGGCAGGCGGAAAAGCAAATCTGCCAGGCATCTGGGGCGCTTCCTTGTTCCTGGTGCTGCTACTGACCATGCTCAACACCTTCGGCGCCAGCCCCGGTGTTCGCATGGTGCTGAGTGGTGCCATAATTGTTGGTGTTATTACCATTGCGGGTGGGCGCCCTTCAGGACGGTGAAATCAAAATGAATGGATAGCCGCTTGCCTCCCATGCCTCCGCTCCTTTATCCTTCGGCATCTAATTTTTCAGACGTTTATCTGAGGTCATTGCTTTATGTCCGTTGAAATTCTCGATCCGTCTTTTGCCGCACTGGTGGATCCCAACGCGACCGTTACGGTGGCTGGTTCTGGCTTTGTCTTCACCGAGGGACCAATCTGGCACCCGAAAGAGCAGTTCCTACTCTTCTCCGACATCCCGCCCGCCTTTCGCTATCGCAAGGATGCCAGTGGTGTCTCCAAGTGGCTGGAAGCGTCCAACAAGGGCAACGGCCTAACATATGACCGCGATCTGAACTTGATCGCTTGCGAGCATGCCACATCGAGCGTCGCGCGTTTCACAAATGGCAGGCGCGAAGTGCTGGCCAGCCATTTCGAAGGCAAGGAGTTGAACGCACCCAACGATGTGATCGTAGCCCGCGATAGCGCGGTCTGGTTCAGCGATCCCACCTATGGCCGCATGCCGCATTATGGCGTGGAGCGGAAACAGGAACTGGATTTCCAGGGTGTGTATCGCATCGCCCCCGGTGGCGGCGCACCGGAACTGATGGTGGAGCGTGGGCTATTCACCCAGCCTAATGGCCTGTGCTTCTCGCCGGACGAGAAGCTTCTTTACATCAATGACACCGACCAGGCGAAAATCCACGTCTTTGATGTGGTGGGTGGCACGCTCAGCAATGGGCGCGTCTTTGCCTCCGGCATCATCGATCCGGACAAGCCCGGCGCGCCCGATGGCATGAAGTGCGATGCAATGGGCAATATCTGGGTCACCGCGCCTGCTGGCCTATGGGTTTACAATCCTGCTGGCAAGCTCATCGGCAAGGTCGTGGTACCAGAATTCGCCGCCAACCTGCATTGGGGCGGCGCGGACTGGCGGGAGCTTTATATTACCGCTTCAACCTCGCTTTATGCGCTGACTCTCAAAATCGGCCCGCATCGCGAACTGTTCATGGACGCGGGCTGAACCCGCCGACAAGATGATCGGCGGTCAACGCCGGTGCTGGCTAAGGGGAGAATGAGTGTGATCGTAGTGCATGTCAGCATCAGGATGAAGACAGGGCGCGGCCCCGCCGCCGAAACCATTTTCAACGGTCCGTTCCGAACAGCGATCAGCAGTCAGGAAGGTTTCAAGGCCGTATCGCTGTTGCGTCCGGATGACGGCGGCGACTACATTCTCAGCATCGCCTTTGAGAACCAGCCCTTGCAGCAGAAATGGGTCGCTACCGATCTGCATAGCCAAGTCTGGTCGCAGATGGAACCGCATTTCGAAAGTTATGGTCTTCGTACGTTCATGGCTGCTTAGCGCCGGGTCGAATTACGATTTTTACAACGCTTTGCCACTGAAAAGGGTTTCCCTCAACACGCTGATGGCCTGCTGGTCTGACCCGTTTTCCGCTTGCTCTCAAGAACGGTGCTTCCTAAATAAAAAAACCTGGAGGATGAACGAGAATGAAAGAATTAACCGCCGCTCTGATAGCCGCCGCGCTGGTGATGCCTGTAATGGATTTGGCGCAGGCGCAAACGCCGCAAGCGGGACGCGGCCAGAACGCCGCCCCAATAGCGGCAGGCCGCGGTGCCGGACCGCGCTCCATCGTCGGTCTAACCGCCTCCAGCCCGCTGATGACCGCACATGTCCCGCTGGCGCAGCGCATCGGCCACCACGACCCGGCCCGCTACAACCGTCTGGGCCCTGTGCATAATGGTTCTGGCCCGATGCAGTTCATGCCGCTGCACGATGCCCAGAACGATCTGCGGCTGGGCAGCAACCTGTTCTTCCTGCATCGCGGCGTGCTGCCGCCGGGCGGCGGCATTGGCGGCCATTACCACAACACCTGCGAAGAGATGTTCATCATCTTTGGCGGCGAGGCCGAGTTCACTATTGATGGCCGAACCTCGACGCTCAAGGGGCCAGCAGGCGCGCCGCTGCGCCAGGGTCACTGGCACGCCATCACCAACCAGACCAAAGAGACATTGCAGTTCATGAATATCAATGTCTCCACTATCCCGGGCTATTACGACGCCTTCGACCTGTCGGATGGCCGCGTCGGCGCCCCCAAAGATGATGTACCAACCTTCATGACCATGAGGCTGGATCGCACCCTGCTGCGTCCGGTCGAGAATATGGATGGCGGTACGGGCACAATTCAGTATCGCCGGGCGTTGCAGCCCTCGGTCTTTGTCTCAGCCTGGTCCTATGTTGATCACTATGTGCTGCCACCTGGCACCTCCTTCGGCCCTGTGCTGCGTAACAACATGAGCGAAGCTTTTTACGTGATGGCGGGCACCGGAACCGCCGCCATTAGCAACGAGTCAACCCCGATCAAGGAAGGCGACGCGGTGCCTGCCGCCATCAACGAGACACGCTCCATCCATAACACTGGCACCGTGCCGCTGGAGCTGATGGTCATCGGCGTCGCCAAGGACATGGACGCCAAGCGCGAGTTCATTATCCGGGGTGGTCGTTAAAGTGCAGCTTAGGCACAGGGGAATTTGGGGCGCTCTAACAGGCGTGACGTTGGCTGTGGCGGTATTTTCGCCGCTGTCGGCACAGATCCAGACTCCCCTGGCACCGGTCAGCACCAATAGCGGTCGCGTGGCCGGACAGGTGTTGCCATCCGGTGTTAAATCCTGGCTTGGCATCCGTTATGCCAAGCCGCCCACTGGTGACCTGCGCTGGGCGCCGCCGCAGCCCATCCGCTGGAATGGAATCTGGAATGCCGACCGTTATGGCGCGGAATGTATCCAGCCACTGCGCGCCCACACCATCAACCAGTATTTTGGTGAGATCGCCACCAGCGAGGATTGTCTCTATCTGAACGTCTGGGCCGCGCCTAAATCCACCACCGCGTCGAAACTCCCGGTACTGGTTTTCCTGCATGGCGGCGGCACCACGGTCGGTGCAGGCAGCATGCTACATTATAATGGCGAGAATTTTGCCAAGCGTGGCGCGGTGATGGTCACGATCAATTATCGTCTGCGTCAGCTAGGCTGGATGGCTCATCCAGAATTGACGAAAGAGCAGGGCGGCCATTCCGGCAACTATACGCTTCAGGACATGGCGGCGGCGCTGCAATGGGTGAAGGACAATATCGCTGTGTTTGGCGGCGATCCCGCCAAGGTCGCGGTGATGGGCGAAAGCTGGGGCTCCACTGCCGTGTTCGAACTTTTGATGAGCCCCCGCGCCAAGGGACTGTTCTCCGCTGCAGTGCTAGATTCCACCTGCCCAGCGCCCGCCGCCCCGGTACATCTCTTCTGCGGCATGCGCCAGGCACAACTGGCGGATGCGGAAAATACCGGCCAGGCGCTGCAGGCCGCACTGGGCGCAGCTGATCTGTCGGCGATGCGCGCTATGCCGGCCGACCAGATACTGGCGCAGCCACCGCGCGGTACCCAGACGATTGACGGCTGGTTCATTCCTCGTTCCTTCCAGGAAACGCTTCGAACCGGCCAGTTCAACGATGTGCCGATCCTCTGGACCTCCAATTCCGAGGATGTGGACTGGAACAGAAATCCTTTCGCCAATATTCGGACCATGGCGGAATACAACGCTGCTGCAGAGAAATCTTATGGCGGCAAAGCGACAAATTTCCTCGCGCTTTATCCGGTGAAGAGCGATGCCGAGGCGTTTCCAGTTGCGCGCCGTGTGGTGATCGACATGGCGCTGCAGCAGGATCATCGCACCTGCGCCGCCGTTTTCCGGCGGGTTGGCAGCAAGTCCAACTATTTCTTTGCTCTGTTCGAACATAGGGAGCCGATCTCAGCAGGTGTTACCTATGGCGTGGACGATTATTCCGGCATGACAGCCGCCAATGTCGATCTTGTGCGCACCGGCGCGGCGCACAATTTCGACACCAGCTGGTGGTTCGGCGCCTATGACGCCTTCAACACGCTGGGCAGAAAGCGCGAAATCACTGCCGAAGACCGCGCCATGAGCAGCGCAATGTCCGACATTCTGATCGCCTTTGCCCGCAGCGGCAATCCGTCTACCGCTACCGTGAAGCTGCCCGCCTGGTCACCGGGCAACGAGCATCGTGTGGTGATTGATCATGCGATAAAGGTGGAAAAGCTGCCGATCGTAGCGATGGACTGGCTTGCCGCCAATCCGGCGCCGGGCCACGGCCCGTCCTGCGTTACTCAGAACTGAATGAGTAACGTGGACTCCATTTTTCCATCAACAACATCGGTGCGACGCTTTATGGGGTTAGCGCGTGAGTGGGGCGTGTCGCGCCAGTCATGGTGCTGAACCCTGACCTGATGGATATTATTTACCAGCGGCATAGAGATAATATTGCATGGCACTAAACTGGTCCAGAGGTGGGGCAGCTTGGCTTAATGCCTGTTCTGCTGGTGGTCAAAACCATACAGCAGGTCGGACCACTTCAAAGGGGGCAGGCCAAAGAATGAAGTGGATGTGCGCACGGCATGGCGGGTGGTGGCGACTTGAACACTGGCTTTACCGGCTTTACCGCCTTATGCCGCCCCGGCTAAGAAAAGTGTCGGCGCCGACGGAGCGTGCCCGCCAGACCGCATAGACCAGAAGCACGCCATTGCTGAAGAAGATCGCGGCGGCAAATGCAGGCTGGGTCATGGGCTGCAACCCGGTCGCCCAAGGGAATACCAGCTGGCGGGCCGCCTCGCCGAACAGGCCGGGCAGGGCCATAACGACGGCGACCGTCACCGACTGGGCCGTGTCGGCCTTGCGCCAGGCCATAGTGCCACGCAACACCATGCAGACTGCGATGGCGACACCAATAGCGGACATCACGCTGACCAGCGGCCCACTTTCAAACAGCGCTGTGCCGCCCAGCCAGAAGGTCAGTGCGCCGTTCAGCCAGACGCTGAAGCCGATGGCGGCATAAATGAGGGTATCGCGGTCACTGAGCATACCTCTGTAATACGCGCATGTTTGGGAACTAGATCACGGCATGTAATTCTGCCTGCCAGGGTCCGCAGAGCCTGTGGCGGACAGTTTTGTTTCCCGCCACCTGCCATTTCAGCCTCGCTTGCCGTATCAGGCTTGCCAAGCGCGAGCTTCACATCAGTTGGTGACATGCCGAGCTTCACACAGCCTAATTCTGTCACAACGTGCGGCGGTTCTGGGGGCGAGGTAAACTATCGACATATATTCAAACGCCAATAACCGCTCACACAGTTACCAACCCTGATGCGATCTTCCCTGCATGTTTCCATTTATGGCGAGCGGTGATCTGCCATATCGCGATGGCAAGCAACACCAAGACTGTAGAAGCGAATATCCCAGTCCCTAGCGTCATCCCACAGCCACCATTTCCTGCACTAAGCCCACTTTAGCCTGCCCTGTGCAGCATGGCTGGATGGCTTGCCAGGCTGACCTAGGCTGGGGTTTGCGCGGATTAGGCGGGGCGGGCCATGTCACTAAGCACCATGAACTGGAAGCGCGGGATGCTGCGGCTGTGGGCTTTCGCTGCTGTGCTGTGGGTCGGCGCCGCTATTGCTGCTCGCGCTGGATGGCAACCCATGCGATTATTTTCTTGCCCATTCTAATTGGCAGCACACGCCAGTACATAATGAAGGGTGTGCCATCTTTCTTGTAGTTGATCGCCTTACCTTGAAACTTTCTGCCTAACTTTAAAGAGCTGGAAAGCCTCGCAATCTCCTTAGAATCAGTACACGGACCTTGTAGAATCCGTGGAGATTTTCCGATAACTTTGGACGGATCATGACCAGTTAATTTTTTGAAAGCCTTGTTAGCGTAAATGATTTTTCCTTCTGATGATGCGTCTGTGATCAGCACAGAGTCAAAACTGTTCTCTGCTAAAACCCGGAGCAGGGCCAAACCACCACCAGCGCCATTCATCAGTTTCTCAAAGGACGCGGACATTATGAGTTTTCCCTGAAAAAAAACCCAGCCGATCAGTTGCTGGGCGATCATTGATTGTTGACATGAACT
>CANFDA010000011.1 GCA_947445215.1 Alphaproteobacteria bacterium
CGCCGACGCGCTGGGCCTGTTTGTCACCGGCGTGTCCTTGTGAAGAAGGTCATGCTGATTTGCGGCGAGCCGTCGGGCGACCAGCTTGGCGGTCAGTTGATGCGTGGGCTGAAGACGCTGGCGCCAGGCATTGGCATCACCGGCGTTGGCGGCCCCGCCATGGCGGCGGAAGGGCTGGAAAGCCTGTTCTCGCTCGACGCCACCGCCGTGATGGGCCTGCGCGAAGTGTTGCCCGCCATCCCGCGCATCCTGAAGCGCGTGCGCCAGGCGACCGACTGCGCGTTGGCGACACGGCCCGATGCGGTGGTGCTGATCGACAGTCCGGATTTCACCCATCGCATCGCCCATGCCATCAAGAAGCGTGACCCCTCCCTCCGCACCGTGAACTATGTCGCGCCGCAGGTCTGGGCCAGCCGTTCCTACCGCACCACGCAGATGGCCAAGGATTTCGACCTGGTGCTGGCACTGTTTCCCTTCGAGGTTCCATTCCTGCAGCGTTATGGCCTGCGCGCCGAATTCGTCGGTCATCCGGTGATCGAGCGGGCGGCGAAGATGGTGGGCGGCGAAACCTTGCGGGCGCGTTTGGGGCTGTCACCCGCCACGCCGCTGTTGGCGCTGCTACCGGGCAGCCGCAGCAGCGAAATCCGCTTCATCTTGCCGGTGTTCCGACAGGCGGTGGAAATCCTGGCGCGGCGCATTCCCGGCCTGCTGACGGTGTTGCCCACCGTGCCGCACATCGCGGCGCGGGTGAAGGCGGCGACGAAGAATTGGCCGACGTCGCTGCATGTTCTGGAAAGCGAAGCCGACAAGTTCGCGGCTTTCGACGCCGCCGATGTTGCGCTGGCGGCAAGCGGTACGGTGACGGCGGAACTTGCGCTGTCGCGCACGCCGATGGTGGTGGGCTATCGCGTCGGTTGGCTGACCTATGCGCTGTCGTCGCTGATCATGAATGTGAAATACATCACGTTGGTCAACGTCCTGCTGGAACGCGAGGCGGTGCCGGAATTCCTCCAAAGTTACATGACGCCGCAGAATTTGGCTGATGGCGTGGAAAGGCTGCTGTGCGATCCGGCGCCGCGCGCCGCGCAACTGGCGGATCAGGCGCTGTTCGCGCAGATGCTGGGCGAGGGCACAGAGGCGCCATCGCTACGCGCCGCAAAATCGCTTCTGTATTTTATCAATAACTGAATGTCATAGCCACTTTACGTGGGCCATCCAGGGCAACACGCGTGGTGTTTGCGGCCCTGGATGGCCCGGGCATGTCGGGCCATGACAAGGTGAAATAAAAAAAGCGGCCGAAGGGCCGCCTTTTCTGTTTGTCGGAAGCGCCTACCGCTTGTTGACCGGCGTGTATTTGCGCTCGGTCGGGCCGGTATAGATCTGGCGCGGACGGCCGATCTTCTGGTGCGGGTCTTCCAGCATTTCCTTCCACTGCGCGATCCAGCCCGCGGTGCGGGCCAGCGCGAACAGGGCGGTGAACATGGAGGTGGGGAAGCCTAGCGCCTTCAGGGTGATGCCAGAATAGAAATCGATATTTGGATAGAGCTTCTTCTCAATGAAATAGGGGTCGGTCAGCGCCACCTTCTCCAGCTCCACCGCCACCTTCAGCAGCGGATCGTCATGTAGGCCCATCTCATTGAGCACGGCATGGGCCTGGATCTGCATCGCCTTGGCGCGCGGATCATAGTTCTTGTAGACTCGGTGGCCGAAGCCCATCAGGCGGAAGCCACTGGTCTTGTCTTTGGCCTTGGCGACGAATTCGGGAATTCGATCGACGGTGCCGATCTCTTCCAGCATCTTCAGCGCCGCTTCGTTTGCGCCGCCATGGGCCGGGCCCCACAGGCAGGCGATGCCCGCCGCGATGCAGGCGAAGGGATTGGCGCCCGACGAACCCGACAGGCGCACTGTCGAGGTCGAGGCGTTCTGCTCATGATCGGCGTGCAGGATGAAGATGGTGTCCAGCGCCTTGGCCAGCACCGAGTTGACCTTGTATTCCTCGGCCGGAACCGAAAAGCACATGCGCAGGAAATTCTCGGTGTAGCCCAGCTCGTTGCGCGGATACACGAAGGGCTGGCCGACATGGTACTTGTAGGCCATCGCCACAAGCGTCGGCAGCTTGGCTACCAGGCGGTGGCTGGCGATCTCGCGCTGCTTCGGATCGACGATGTCGGTGCTGTCATGATAGAAGGCGCTCAGCGCACCGACCACGCCGCACAGGATCGCCATCGGGTGCGCGTCGCGGCGGAAGCCGCGATAGAACTGCGCCAGCTGCTCATGCACCATGGTATGGCGCGTGATCGAATAGTCGAATGCCTCGAACTGCGCCTTGGTCGGCAGCTCGCCATACAGCAGCAGGTAGCAGCTTTCGAGGAAGGTGGAATGCTCAGCCAGGTCGCCGATATTGTAGCCGCGATATTGCAGCACGCCCTTGTCGCCATCGATGAAGGTGATGTTGGATTCGGTCGAGGCGGTGGAGGTGAAGCCGGGATCATAGGTGAAGATGTCGGCTTGGTCGAAGAGCTTGCGGATGTCCACTCCCTTGGGGCCTTGTGTTCCGGCATAGACTGGAAAATCGTAGCTCTTGCCATCAAGGGAAAGGCTGGCTGTTCCGGCAGCTTTGATTTTGCTCTCTCTCATTTCCCAACCCCTTAATCTTGCAGTGCAACAAATTATACGTGGAAAATCTCCGCCGTTACCAGCTATGCTGCGCCAATTATTCCGATTTCATGTAGCGGCGTAAGCCATTAATCGGTTGAGGGATTCCGCCCGGCCTAACAATGCCAACATCTCGAACAGGGGCGGTGAAGTGCCCTTTCCGGTCAGCGCCGCCCGCAAGGGCTGCGCGACCTGGCCCAGTTTCAGTCCATTGGCTTCGGCATGGCTGCGCGCGGCGTCTTCCAGGGCGGGTCCGCTCCAGTCGGTGGCTTCCAGAAGGGGCAGGGCGGCGGCCAGTATGGCGCGGCCCTCCGGCGTCAGCAGCTTGGCGGCGGCTTCGTCCAGGGTGCGGGTACCATCCGTGTACAGAAATTCCGCAGACTGATTGAGTTCCAGCAGGGTCCGCGCTCGTTCTTTCAGCGACGGCATCGCGGCGCGCAGGCGTTCCTGTGCCATGCCGGACAGGGTTTGCGGCGGCGTCAGCAGGCCCAGGAAGGTAACCAGCTCGGCTGCTAGCACATCATCCGCCGTCTGGCGGATGTAATGGCCGTTGAGATTGTCCAGCTTTTTGTAGTCCATCCGCGCAGCGCTCTTGCCGATAGCCTCGAAGTTGAACCAGGCGATGGCCTGCGCAGTGGGAATGATCTCGTCATCGCCATGACTCCAGCCCAGCCGCATCAGGTAGTTGCGCATAGTCTCGGGCAGGTAGCCCATGTCGCGATAGGCTTCGACCGCCAGCGCGCCATGCCGTTTGCTGAGCTTGGCCCCGTCGGGGCCGTTGATCAAAGGCAGGTGGCCATAGACCGGTATGGCGGCGCCCATCGCATCGATCAGCTGCAACTGGCGCGCGGCATTGTTGAGATGGTCGGCGCCGCGGATGACATGGGTGATGCCCATGTCGGCGTCGTCCACCACCACCGCCAGCATGTAGGTGGGCGTGCCATCGGAGCGCAGCAGGATCATGTCGTCCAGCGTGCTGTTGTCGAACGTCACATCGCCCATCACGACATCCTGCACGATGGTCTGGCTGGTCTGGGGCGCGCGCAGCCGTATGACATAGGGTTTGCCGTCTTCGGCGGGGCCGGGGGTGCGGTCGCGCCAGCGGCCATCATAGCGCGGCTGCTGCTTGGCGGCCTTCTGCGCCTCGCGCATCTTGGTCAGTTCTTCGGCGGTGGCGTAGCAGCGATAGGCCTTGCCCTCGGCTAGCAGTTTTTCCGCGACTTCGCGGTGCCGCCCGGCGCGGGCGAACTGGAAGATGGCGTCGCCGTCCCAGTCCAGCCCCATCCAGCGCATGCCGTTCAGGATGGCCTCCACCGCTTCGGGGGTGGAACGCTCGCGGTCGGTATCCTCGATCCGCAGCAGGAAAGTGCCGCCGGTGTGGCGGGCATAGAGCCAGTTGAACAGGGCCGTGCGTGCTCCACCGATATGCAGCATGCCTGTGGGCGAGGGTGCGAAGCGCAGGACAGGTTTTGTGATTTCAGCCATGATCGCAGCACTTAGAGCAGGGCAGCGAAATTGGCAAACCGCCTCGCCACGCGGTAGGAACGCATTTTGAATATTTGGGGCCTTAAAAGCGCTTTCGGATGCCTAATCCTATCGTGCTGCCTTCATCTGCAGCGATCGAATAAAGGCCGAAAGCCCCCGAACGGTGGTAGATGTGAACTTCTCCGTCCTAGGAGGAGGTTTTCGAAAGTGCGACTGCTAGCTCAATGCTAATGTAATTGAGAAGCTGCTTACATTGATAAAATGAATTGGACCACGTGAAACCCTCGAGTACGGGTGGATCGATGGCGTAGGATGGGCCCGTGTAAACAGACAAGCTTGTCGGCAAATCCGCACTCCAGGGAAAATTATGGAATCGCAACCCTAGCCCAAGAGCAAAAGTGGTATAGCGGTGTTCAAATCCAAACTGGGTAATTTGCACTTCCGCTTCGGCGGTAAGACCCCATCTCAGAGTCCACAATCTGCGGTCAACCGCGATTCCCGCCATCGCTCCAGTAGGGTGAAAGTCGCCATCGATAACTATTTGAGAAACGAATTTCGTGGTGGAGGGACCGGCGTACAGGGTAGCAGAATAGGGACTATCCGATGCCTACGCCTGGGCGGGTCTCAATAAAAGCGCAATCGGAGTAGCGAGCCTAACCAGAACCTTCATCTAAGCTTCACTATTTTTATAAGGCCCACGCTTCTCTATAGGTGGTTCCTGAGCCGCAATAAGCGCCGCAACGTCGCTCATGCCCCTAACCCGATCACTGACGCCAGCGGCCATCGCAGGGGTTACGCGAAGCGTTTTTGAATGCGCCAAAAATTATAATGCATGTAGTGGAGCGCCAGGGATAGCGCGTGGTTTTCAACTTTCTTCGAGAAAGCTTTTGTCATTCGAGTGAAACGCCGGATGCACTTACGCATTGTGAGATTTTGATGTTCCACAAACTACGTGCTGACATTTCGAGGATCGGGATTGCCTTAAATCTGCCGCTTGACCGTCCCGCAGCATTCGCCAGGGCTTTTGCAATACCCGCACTGGGTTTCCGTATGGCCCACAAGCTCTTTAACAGGACGCAAATCCGTCTGACCACATATCGGGCACGGAACCTTCATTCGGAAAAAATCAAAAGCTGTTCCAGTATTCATTCTCAATATCGCCTTATTAATCCAACCAGCTTGCCCTGCACCTTGACGCGATCAGAACCGTACAACCGAGTCTCATAGGCAGGGTTGGCCGCTTCCAGCGCGATGGAGTCGCCACGGCGGCGCAGGCGCTTCAGCGTCGCTTCCTCATTGTCCACCAGCGCCACCACGATTTCGCCCGTCGAGGCGGTATCTGCTTCCATGATGATGACGGTGTCGCCGTCCAGGATGCCGGCGTTGATCATGGAATCGCCGGTCACTTCCAGCGCGTAATGGTTGCCGCGCCCGATCATGCCACCGGGCACCGGAATATCGCCGATCTTGTTCTGCAGCGCTTCAATGGGCGTGCCCGCCGCGATGCGGCCCACCATCGGCACCTGCACCGAACCCTCGCTATCCCCGCCATGGCTGCGCCGGGGCGCTGGCGAACGGCTGTCTGCTACGGGGCGATGGTCGCGGCCATGCCGCGACGGCACCGAGCGCAGCGCCTGGCTGCGGGTGGTGGCGGGGCGCAGCGTTTCCGCCATGTTGTCGGGCAGCTTCAGCACTTCCAGGGCGCGGGCGCGCTTTTCCAGGCGGCGCAGGAAACCGCGCTCTTCCAGCGCCGTGATCAGGCGATGGATGCCGGATTTCGACTTGAGATCCAGCGCATCCTTCATTTCGTCGAAGGAGGGTGGAATGCCGGATTCGCGGATGCGTTCATGAATGAACATGAGCAGCTCATATTGCTTGCGGGTCAGCATCGGTTCCCTCCCGGGGCGGCGAACAAAGCCGCAACATCTCGAATTGTTCTACTTTAGTTCCTGGGGGGCCGTCAACGCTGGATCAGCGGAACATGTCGTCCGGCGTGACCTTGGCCGCCGTGGCGAGCCTGGCAAGCGTGTCGGCGGAAAAGCCTCTGCTCTGGCCGGTGAGATAGCCCATGATCTCGCCCATCGGCACGCCCGCCTCCTTGGCCCAGCTGCTGGCGCGGAGGCGGCGGCTGGTCATGAAATTGCGGAAGGCTTCGCGCCTGGTGTCCGGGCCGCCTGCCGAGCGCGGGCCAAAGACTTCGCCCATGATCACGCGGGGTTTGGCGCGCACGCCGCACTGCACGGTTTCGCGCGGCTGTTCCTTGGACGCGATGCCGGCAGAGCGGGGCGTATAGGCCCCGCTTTTGCCGTCGCTCTTGGACAGCAGCTTTGTGCTTTCGATCACCGCGCCTTTATCGACCGCCTTGACCATGTCGTAGATCGTCAGCGCCGCGATGCTGGCCGCCGTCAGCGCTTCCATCTCGACGCCGGTTTTTCCAAATGTCTTCACTATGGCGGTGATGCGGATGCGATTTTCAGCGGCTTCGAAGGCGATTTCTACCCCCGTGATGGGCAGGGGATGGCAGAGTGGGATCAGGTCGGGCACGCGCTTGGCGGCCATGATGCCGGCGATGCGGGCGGCGGCCAGCACGTCGCCTTTGGGCGCGCTGCTATCCATCACGGCGGCGAAGGCTTCGGCGGACAGCGTGATGGTGCTTGTCGCGCAGGCTTCACGGGCGGTGTCATCCTTGGCGGAGACATCCACCATGCGGGCCGCGCCCTTGTCATCCAGATGAGAGAGCTTGCTCACTTCCAGCCATTGCCCAAGAGTAAACGGGTCGCGGCGGTGACGTCCTTCTGCCGCATCAGGCTTTCGCCCACCAGGATGGAGGTGACATGGGCATCGGCCAGCCGCCGCAGGTCGGCGGGCGAGGACAGGCCGCTTTCCGCCACCAAATGAATGTGTTTCGGGATGGTGGGGGCCAGCCGCGTCGTCACATGCAGGTCGGTGACGAAGGTCTTCAGGTTGCGGTTGTTGATGCCGACCATCTCCGGGTCTAGCGCCAGCGCGCGGTCCAGCTCCTCGGCGTCATGCACTTCCACCAGCGCATCCATGCCCCAGTCGCCCGCCGCGTCGAGCAGGGCGCGTGCGGCATCGTCTTCCAGCATCGCCATGATGACCAGGATGCAGTCGGCGCCCCAGCTGCGCGCTTCCGACACCTGATAGGGCTCCAGCATGAAATCCTTGCGCAGCATCGGCAGACGCACCATTTCGCGCGCGTCGATCAGATATTGTGGCGCACCTTGAAATGAAGGCTTGTCGGTGAGAATGGAAAGACAGGCTGCGCCGCCTTCCTCATAAGCCTCGGCCAGGGATGGCGGATCGAAATCGGCGCGGATCAAACCCTTGGACGGCGAGGCCTTCTTGATCTCGGCGATCAGGCCGTATTCGCCCGCATCCTTCTTGTACTCCAGCGCATCGCGGAAGCCTCTGACCGGCGGCGCATCCTTGGCGCGGGCGATGATGTCGGTGGGCGAAATGGCGGCCTTGGCGGCGGCCACTTCCTCGCGCTTGTAGGCAACGATCTTGTCGAGAATGCTGTTCATAGGTTTGACGCGGTAACCAACTCGTTCAGCTTGTCGCCCGCCGCACCCGATGAAAGCATGCGCGCCGCGATCTCCACGCCGTCCCTTATATCAGAAGCCGCGCCCGCCACCATTAGGGCGGCGGCGGCGTTGAGGCAGACAATGTCGCGGTAGGATCCGGGCTCGCCGTCGAACAGCCGCCGCAAAGCTGCCGCATTATGCGCCGCATCGCCGCCCACAATGGCGGCAAGCGGGCTGCGCGGCAGCCCGGCCTGCTCCGGGGTGATCTCGGTGAGGGTTACGGTTCCGGTTTCCAGCACCGCCATTTGCGTCGCATCGCTGATCGACACTTCATCCAGCCCGTCGCGGCCATGGACGATGCGGGCGCTGCTGCTGCCAAGCTGGTGCAGCGCCTGGGCATAGGGTTCGAGCCAGTCGGCCGAGAACACGCCGATCAGCTGGCGGGTGACGCGGGCGGGCGAGGCCAGGGGGCCCAGCAAATTGAAGATGGTACGCCGTCCGATGGCTTTTCGGGCCGGGCCGACATGGCGCATCGCCGGGTGATGGGTCTGGGCGAAGAGAAAGACGATGCCGGTGTCCATCAGCACCTTTTCGGCATGCGCCGGTTTCAGCCCCAGCTTCACGCCCAGCGCCTCCAGCACATCGGCCGCACCCGAACGGGAGGATGCGGAACGGTTGCCATGTTTGGCGACGACGACGCCCGCGGCGGCAGCCACGAACGAAACGGCGGTGGAGATGTTGAGCGTTCCCAGCCCGTCGCCGCCAGTGCCGCACAGATCGATGGCGCCGGGCGGCGCGGTGACGGGGCTCATATGGGCGCGCATGGCGGTGACAGCGCCCACCAGCTCGTCCACGCTGGGCTTGCGGTCAGCGGTGGCAGCCAGATAGGCGGTGATCTGGCTTTCGTTCAGTTCGCCGCGGAAGATGCCGTGGAACAGGGTTTCGGTGTCGCCGCGGCTGAGCGGTTCCTGCGCGGCGGCGACAAGGGCGGCAACGCTCATCAGCTTCGCGTCAGCTTGAGGAAGTTTTCCAGCAGGGCATGGCCGTTCTCTGAGGCGATGCTTTCCGGATGAAACTGGACGCCATGCACGGGATGGCTCTTGTGCATCACGCCCTGAATGACGCCGTCTTCCGATGTGGCGGTGACTTTGAGCACATCAGGCATCGAAGGCGGATCGATGGTTAGCGAGTGATAGCGCGTCGCCTGGAAATCATTCTTGAGGCCGCGGAAGACGGATTTGCCGTTGTGATGGATGGTGCTGACCTTGCCATGCATCGGTTCGGGCGCACGCACGATGTCGCAGCCATAGACCTGGCCGATGGCCTGGTGCCCCAGGCAGACGCCGAAGATCGGCACCTTGCCATCCGCCTTGCGGATCACCTCCATGCAGATGCCCGCTTCGTTGGGCGTGCAGGGACCGGGCGACAGCACGATGCCGGCGGGGTTCAGGCCTAAGGCTTCGTCGGCTGTGATCTCGTCATTGCGGACGACCTTCATCTCCGCCCCAAGCTCGCCCAGATAATGGAAGAGGTTGTAGGTGAAGCTGTCATAATTATCGATCAGAAGGATCATGACGAACTCTTCGAAAACGCTAAAATATTCCGCCGCCACGGCGATCTCTACACCCATTTTCGCGGAATTGCCCGCCAAATGCTAGGGAAGGAGCGATGACGATGTATCGCGCCACCAAGATCGGTCTGGGCGTCTTGTTGGCGCTGCTTTTGGCGCTTGCGGCGCTGTGGCTGGCGCGCGCTTGGCTGGTGGCCGGGTTCGCCGAGCGCTATTTCCGCCTGCATGGCGTGGCGGCGCCTGGGCGAAGAAGTAATCAGAGCGTCCGTACTGTCACGCTTTCGCGGTCCGCTGTCGCCAGCGTGTTGCGCAGCGGCAGCAGGAAGGCGTCTGCCTCCAGCTCAAACACATCGCCATCTTGCGTCTTCACGCCTTCGCTGAAAGACAGCGTGGCGGTGCCGAAAAAATGCACATGGACATCGCCGGGGCGGCGGAACTGGCCATACTTGAAGTGATGCGCTTCCAGGTTGGCGATGCCGTGGGACATGTTCTCTTCGCCCGACAGGAACGGCTTGTCCCAGACCAGTTCGTTGCCGCGCCGGATGCGTGATCGGCCTTGCACGGAAGCGGGCAGGGCGCCTGCGCGCAACTCCGGGCCATAGGAACAGGCGCGCAGCTTGGAGTGGGCCAGCCAAAGATAGTTGAAGCGCTCCGTCACATGGTCGGAGAATTCATTGCCCAGCGCGAAGCCTAGGCGGAACGGCGTGCCGTCGGGGCCGATGACATAGAGGCCAACCATCTCCGGCTCCTCGCCGCCATCCTGCGCGAAGGCGGGCGAAGCGAACGGCGCTTCCGGCGCGGTGAGTGTCGAGCCGTCGCCTTTGTAGAACCATTCGGGCTGCGAGCCTTCCGCGCCCGACGCGGGCTTGCCGGCCTCCAGTCCGAGTTTGAACATCTTCATGGAGTCTGTGAGGTTCGCTGCGTTCTCCAGCGTGCGGTGCATCTTGTCCCGGCCTTCCGCCGAACCCAGATGCGTCAGCCCGGTGCCGGTCACGATCAGATGCGCGGTATCGTGCGGATGATCCAAAGGCGGCAGCACGCGGCCTTGCGCCAGCGCCGCGAACACATCCACCACTTCGCCGAGCCTGGCATCGTCCACGGCCTGTTCCAGCGAGACGCCGCGCGCGATGGCGCGCAGGGCGAGGTCGTAGGTGGAGGAGACGCCTGTCACCAGCTGCGCCGAACGGTCTTCGTCCAGCCGCGCCACGGCGCGCGCGCCGTCAGGCAGGGTCAGTTGCAGCAGGCGCAGCGTCATGGGCATTCCCGGGCCTGAAAATAGCGATGTAACGCGTATCATGCAGAATGTCATCGTTTTCCAGCGCTGCCGACTGGTTGCGCGGGCTGACGAAGGCTCGGTATAGTCGCGAGAAGAACAAGAACGTGCCCTGGGATATATCATGAAAAATGCCGCCGCCCTGATCGCGCCCCTGCTGCTGGGGGCGGCGCTGCTGCCTTCCTACGCCGCCGGGCCGTCGCCCGAATGGCCCACTTATGGCAACGACCAGGGTGGCATGCGGTTTTCGCCGCTGACCCAGATCACGCCCGCCAATGTTGCGACGCTTCAGAAGGAGTGGACCTTCAACATGCGGCCCGCCTATCTCGACAACGCCGTCGCCAATCCGCAGGCTGGCCGCGGTGGCCGGGGCGCGCCTGCCGCGAGCCGCGGCGGACGCGGCTTCACGCCTCCGCGCTTCCTGGGCTCGCAGATGACGCCGCTGGTGGGGAACGGGCTGATGTTCTTGGCGACGCCCTATCGCCGCGTCACCGCGCTGGATGCGGAAACCGGAAAACAGGTCTGGGCCTATGACCTGCCGGGTACCGATGCGCCGTCAACGCGCGGCGTCGAATACTGGCCGGGCGGCAATGGCACTCCCGCGCGCGTCATCGTTTCTAGCCGTGACGGCAAGATCATCGCGCTGAACGCGCGCAACGGCGAACTGGTGACCAGCTTCGGTGTGGGCGGCATCCTGGACACCAAGACGCCCGAAATCACCAATGGCTTGCCCAATGTCGCCTTCGGCTATTCGACGCCGCCGCTGGTGGTGAACAATGTGCTGGTGACGGGTGGCCGCGTGCAGGAGCAGCCCACGCGCGGCGCTTCCGGCGATGTGCGCGGCTGGGACATTCGCACAGGAAAGTTGCTCTGGACCTTCCACACCATTCCGCGTCCGGGCGAGCCGCATCACGACACCTGGGGCAATGACAGCTGGCGGCAGCGCTCCGGCGTGAACATCTGGACCTATATCGTCGCCGACACGGCGCGCGACATCGTTTATCTGCCGCTAGCCGCACCCACCTTCGACCGCTGGGGCGGCGATCGTCCTGGCTCCAACCTCTACAGCGACTCCGTCGTGGCGGTGAACGCGAAGACCGGCAAATATCTCTGGCACTTCCAGACCGTGCATCATGACATCTGGGATGTGGACCTGCCGGGCATCACCTTGATCGACATCAAGCGCAATGGTCGCACCATTCCGGGCGTGGCGGTGGCGAACAAGACGGCGGTGCTGTTCATGCTGGACCGCGTCACCGGCGCGCCGTTGCACCCCATCCGCGAAGAGGCGGTGCCCATCGAAAGCGACATTCCCGACGAGAAGCCGCATCCGACCCAGCCCTTCTCGGTGACGCCGCCGCTGGGCCTGCTGAGCTGGAACGGCGAACTCGCCAATGTCTCGCCGGAGCATCGCGCCTTCTGCGAGAAGTTCGTCAAGGACAAGAACGCGCTGCCTGCCAAACCCTTCCAGCCGCTGCGCGTCGATGGCGCTGTGGTGAGCTTTCCCGGCAGCCTGGGCGGGGTGGATTGGGGTGGGCTGTCCTACGATCCGGGCCGTGGCCTGCTGATCGTCAACACCAACAACCTCGCGCATTTCTCGGCGCAGGAAAAACGCACCGACGGCAGTTACGGCATGAAGGATGGCTACCAGTATTTCTGGCAGCAGGAGACCCGCATGCCGTGCCAGCCGCCGCCCTGGGGCCAATTTCACGCGGTGGACGTCAACACCGGCCAGATCAAATGGAGCGTGCCGCTGGGCATCACCGAAAGCCTGCCCGCCGGCCAGCAGAACACCGGCCGTGTCGGCCTGGGCAATCCCATGCTCACGGCCAGCGGCCTTGCCTTTGTCGGCGCGGTGGATGATGGCCGCCTGCGCGCCTTCGACAGCAACAACGGCAAGGAAGTGTGGCAGGTGAAGCTGGCGGGCAACGCCAACACCGGCCCCATCACCTGGCGCGGCAGGAGCGGACGCCAGTATGTGACGGTGGTCGCCACCGGCGGCGCCAATGGTCTGGCGACATCTGATGAAGTGGTGACGTTCGCCTTGCCGCGCTAATCGATCGATCACCCAAGAAAAAACCCCCGCGATTCGCATCGCGGGGGGGGGGCGTAGGACGTATCAGAAGCCTTACTGGGCCGGGGGCGTCGGAGGCGCCAGGGCCGTAGCGGCCGGTGCGGTGCCGCCAGCGATGGGCTGGGTCGCGCCACTGGCGGGCGCGTCAGCAGCCGGAGCCACCGGGGGATGATCCGCCGGCATGGCGGGGGCAGCGCCCGGGGCAGGCGCCGGGCCGGTGCCGAAATAGGTGGCGAGATAGGTCACCACCTTGTCGAAGTCGGCTTCTTCCACCGGCGCGCCGTTGGTGATCATCATGGTGACGGTGTTGGCCCATTCTTCGGCCGAACGCTTTTCGGTCAGGACTTGGCCGATGCCGTGGCAACCGCCGCAGCCCTTCATGGTCTCGGCCATGCCCGGACCGGGCGGCAGTGCGTCCTGCGCCAAGGCGGGGACCATAATCGCGCCCGCGACAAGCGCCGCAGTGGCGGCAGAAATCGTCAGGGCCTTAAGGATATCGCTGCTCATGAATTCTTTCTGCCTTCTTGCTTACGTTCTCGGCGGAATTGTTGCATCCATCTCCGCCCTTGTCATCTAATTTTCCCGTTTATTGTGGTTAAACAAAGACACCATTTTGTCGCCCCCAAGACGCTTGTGCGCCTTCCGTCGCGGCAGAAACGCGTGGATAAGGCCATCGCCAGCGGGGATTTCTTCCTTCGATTACTTTTCCGGTATGCGCGGTTCAGGTGCCACATGCGCGGCGAACGCGATGGCGCGTGGGCGCTGGCTTCGCCTAGGGTCGCCGCCTCATGGACCCCGTCATGCCATTCGCCGTGCTGTTTCTGGCCTCGCTTTGGGCGGGCTTCCAGAACGCGTTGGCGGGCGGCGGCTCCTTCCTGACCTTGCCCGCGCTGATTCTCACCGGCATGGACGCGCGTGCTGCCAATATCACCTCCTGCGTCGCGCTGTTTCCGGGTCAGGTGCTGACTGGCTGGCATGGCCGCGCCAACGCCGTGGACGTGGGCAGCCTGACGCTGAAGACGCTGATCATCATAAGCCTAATAGGCGGCGCGTTGGGCGCGGTGCTGCTGTTGCTGACCCCGTCTCGCATCTTCGCCGGCATGGTGCCGTGGCTGGTGCTGTTCGCCACCGTGATGTTCGCCTGGGGCAGCTTCGGTCCCCGTCGCCATGACGGGCCGCGGATGTCCGGGATGGTGGCGGGCACCGCGCAGTTCGGCATCGCCATCTATGGCGGCTATTTCGGCGGCGGCATCGGCTTTCTCATGCTGGCGGCGCTGACGGCGGCGGGGCTGGCCGTCCGCAACGCCGCCGGCAACAAGAATGTGCTGGCGGCGGTGATGAACCTGTCGGCGGTGCTGATCTTCGTCTTCTCGCCCGATGTGCATTGGCCGCAGATGGCGGTGGCCTGCATCGGTGCGCTGATCGGCGGCTATGCCGGTTCGCTGATGCTGAACCGGGTGAATGAGAAGCTGCTGCGCATCTTCGTCGTTTGCATCGGCACGGCGCTTACCATCGGGCTGTTCCTGCGCGCGCCCTGAGGCTAGAGTGCAGGCCTTGCCGGGGGGATAAGGTCACCGACATCACGCAAAAAGGCGCCGCGCGCCGTGAAGAGGCCGCAAGCCGACTTCAACGCGCCATGCTGCGATCGCCGCCACGCTGGGCGGCGAGATTCTCACGGGCGTGCGCAAGCCGGGTAGCCGCCTGCCGTCGTTGGAGGAGATGTACACCCTGTTCGGTGTCAGCCGCGTAGTGGTGCGCGAAGTGATCAAGACGCTCACCGCCAAGGGGCTGGTGATTTCTAAGACCAAGGTGGGCGCGCTGGTCCAGGACCCGTCCCACTGGAACTGGCTTGATGCCGATGTGCTGGACTGGCGGGTGCGCATGGGACTTGACCAAGCCTTTCTCGAACAGATCACCGAAGTGCGCAGCTCGGTGGAGCCGATGGCGGCGGCGCTGGCGGCCCGCAACCGCACCCGGGCCGACATCGCGCATCTGCGCGACTGTCTCGCGCAGATGCGCGATGCAGAAGGCGACGACCGCCGCTTTCCCGAAGCCTATCTCACCTATCACCTCGCCATCGGGCGGGCCTCCGGCAATCCGCTGGTGCGTTCCTTCGGCGCCTTATCAAGGTGGCGCTGGGCGGGCTGATCGCCATGAGCAACGACAGCGTCAAGGCCAGCGGCGGCAAGGGCCGTGGCGGGTCCACCGACCGCCATGCCGCGATCCTGACCGCCATCGAAGCGCGCAATGAGGACGCCGCCCGCGCCGCCATGCTGCGGGTTATTGCGCGCGGCCGCGGCCATGTCGGGCGCAAGGCCAGAAACTGAAACGCTGACACGCAAATAATTGCTGCACTGCCGCATTCTTATTGCAGTGCAAAATCACTTCTGCGGCGAAAAAAGGAATATTATTTTTTGCCGACCGGCCTTACTTACATCCGTGTTTTCAGCTGTTGAGGGATCTGATGCCGCCGCTTTCCAGACGTTCGATGCTCTATGGGTCCGCCGCCGCGCTGACCGCCGTTTCGATGGCCAAGGTCGCCTTCGCCCAGCGAAGCCCCAATGGTGCGGGTGCCACCGCTAACGCCTATCCGGCGCCGCCCGCGCGCAACGCCATCAGTTCCAACACCGAATGGACCGCCTTCGCCGGTGACTCCAAGGCCAACCGTTATTCGCCGCTGGCGCAGATCGATGCGTCGAACTTCAACAATTTGCAGGTCGCCTGGCGCTTTGACGCCGCCAAGTTCGGTCCGCGCATCGAGACCAACTGGGAATCGACGCCGCTGTTGATCAAGGGGCGCATCTACGTCACCGCCGGCGCTCGCCGCGACGTGATCTGCCTGGACGCCATCACCGGCGAAATCATCTGGATGCATCGCGAGGACGAGGGCGATCGCGGCCGCGAGGCTCCGCGCGCCCTGTCCGGCCGTGGCTGCTCCTATTGGACCGACGGTAAGATCGAACGCATCATCTATGTGACGCCGGGCTATCGCTTGAAGTCGCTGGACATCGCCACCGGCATTCCGGACTCGCGCTTCGGCAAGGGCGGCGTGGTCGATCTCAAGCTCGAGAACGATCAGCAGATCGACCTGATCACCGGCGAGATCGGCCTGCAGGCGACGCCGATGGTCGTGAACAACGTCATTGTGGTCGGCGCGGCCCATAGCGGCGCGAATCCCACTACGCCCGTCAGCCCCACCGGCAACGTGCGCGGCTATGACGCCCGCACCGGCCGCCGTCTGTGGATCTTCCACACCATCCCGCACAAGGGCGAATACGGCTATGACAGCTGGATCGAGGCGGGCCAGCCCGAGAAGACGGGCCATGCCGGCGTCTGGGGCGACATGTGCGCCGATCCGGAACTGGGCGTCGTCTATTTCGGCGTCGAGCTTCCCGTTGGCGACTATTGGGGCGCCCACCGGAAGGGCCCAGGCCTGTTCGGCGAAAGCCTGGTCGCGGTCGATGTGCGCACCGGCAAGCGCCGCTGGCACTATCAGATGGTCCATCACGGCATCTGGGACCATGACGTTCCCTGCTCGGCGATGATCGTCGACATCCCGGTGAATGGCCGCATCGTCAAGGCCATCGCCCAGCCGACCAAGCAGTGCTTCCTCTATGTGCTGAACCGCGAGACCGGCGAGCCGATCTGGCCGATTCCGGAAGTGGCGCAGAAGCCGGGCGACGTGCCGGGCGAGTGGTACTCGCCCACCCAGCCGTTGCCGAGCAAGCCGCCGGCCTATGACCGCCAGAACATGGCCAACGACGATCTGGTGGACTTTACGCCCGCCATCAAGGCGCGCGCCATCCAGATCGCCGACAAGTATCAGCGCGGCGAAGGCGTCTTCCAGGCGCCGACCATGGCGGTGTGGGACGCCAAGTGGGGCACGCTGATGTGCCCCGGCGCGCAGGGTGGCACCAACTGGCCGGGCGGCTGCTTCGATCCCGAGACCAAGGTCGCCTATGTCTATTCCAAGACCACGCCGGTCGTTTACGGCATTCTTCGGAACACGACCGCGTTCGGCTATACCCGTGGCGCCCCGGCGGCTCCCGGCCAGGTAGCTGTTGCCGCGCCCGGCGAGGGCGAAGGTGGTGGCCGCGGCGGTGGTGGTGGCGGCGGTGGCCGTGGCGGCGCGCCTGCCGGCAATCCGCTGGACCCCAACACGCCCATCACACCGGGCAACATCGCCATCGCCGGCATACCGCTGGTGAAGCCGCCCTATGGCCGCATCAGCGCGCTGGACCTGAAAGACGGCACGCTGGCCTGGCAGGTCGCCCATGGCGAAACGCCGGACAACATCAAGAACCATCCGTTGCTGAAGGGCCTCAACATCCCGCGCACCGGACAGGCTGGCAATATCGGTCCGCTGGTGACCAAGACGCTGGTGATCTGCGGCGATCCGCAGAACACCAGCGGCGCCGATGGCCGCAACCTTGCCTGGCTTCGCGCCTACGACAAAGCGACGGGCCGGGAAGTGGGCGCCGTGCCCATGACCCAGGGCCAGACCGGCACGCCCATGACCTATGCCATGGGCGGCTGGCAATATATCGTGCTCTGCATCGCGCCCAACGGCACGGGCGGCAGCGAGATGGTGGCCTATCGCCTGCGCGCCGTCTAACGGCTCCAGACGTCTGAAATGCAAAAAGGCGCGGCTTTGGCCGCGCCTTTTTCTTTGCCTGGCGGTAGCGGCGACACTTCCGACACACCTTTGGCTGGCCGTGATTTTATTAGTAATACTATAATACTAATCTAGAGAGGAGGCCGAACATGAAGCGCCTTCTTCTGTTCGCCGTCCTGACCGCCATGCCCGGCATCGCCGCCGCCCAGGAACTGAAGCTGCCGCCTGGCTTCACCGCCACGCGGGTGAGCGAAGGCATCGCCAACGCTCGCCACATCGCGGTGCGCGGCAACGACATCTATGTGTCCACCAATTCCGTGGCGGCGCGGCCCGGGACGCGGGCCATCCATGCCATCCGGCTAGGGCCGGACCACAAGCCGGTGCAGTCCACCACCTTCGGCAATGTCTGGGGTGGCACGGGCATCCGGGTTCACAACGGCGCGCTCTATGCCGCCAGCGCCACCACCGTCTGGCGTTACGCGTTGGGCCCAAGCCTGGTACCGGTGGACGAGCTGCAGGCGATCGTCACCGGCATGCAGGACCGCAACAACCGCAATCGCATCCTGGTGTTCGACGAGAGCGCGGCCTGTATGTGGCGCTGAGCGGCGACGGCAACTATGCCTGCGCCATCGGCGGCAGGCTGTCCGCCACGCCCCGGCCGCTGCCTTGCCCGGAGCTTGCGGACCGCGCTGGCATCTGGCGCTTCTCGGCGACGCAGCCAGGGCAGAAATTCGCCGAAGGCAAGCGCTTCGACACCGGCATCCGCAACATGACGGCCTTCCGCTGGCTGCCGCAGCAGAAATCGCTCTACGGTATCCTGCACGACCGCGACGATGGCGCATAGATCTAGCCGCAATATTTCACCGAGGAACAGGAACTGGCGGTGGGCGACGCGCTGTAACGGATTTCGCACGGCACCGATTTTGGCTTGCCCTACAGCTATTATGACGGCGTGCGCAAACTGCGCCTGGTGGCGCCAGAATATGGCGACGACGGCAAGATGCTCGCACCGTCGGGCGCGGGCGCGACACCGGTCCTCAGCATGGTGGGCGAGCCCAGCAAGGCCTCGCCGGTGGACATGGTGTTCTACAACGCCAGCCAGTTTCCGGCGCGTGGCGCGGTGGGCTTTTCATCAGCCGCTATGGTGGTATCGGCCCTGCAAGGCCCGGCGGCTATGAAGGCTATGACATCGTCTATCTGCCGATGAATGCCAAAGGTACGCCGGGCAAGGTGATCCCTTTCGCAACCGGCTTTGCCAGACCCTCGACGGATGACCGCACCTTCGCCAAGTCGCCGGCGCGGCCCAACGGGCTGGCGCTGGCACCCGATGGCGCGCTCTTCGTGGTGGTTTTCAAGAACGGCAAGCTGTGGCGCATCGCCTATGGCGGGCGCTGACCCACAAAAGAAAAAGGCCCGGAATTATCCGGGAATTTTTTTACTTGGGCTGCGGCGTCGTCCGTAAATACGGCTTCACCGTCTTGTAGCCGGGGAAGAGCCTGTCGGCTTGCTCGTTGGTGACGGCTGCGGTGATGATGACATCGCCGCCCTGTTTCCAGTTGGCGGGCGTCGCCACCTTGTGCTTGGCGTTGAGCTGGATCGAATCGATGACGCGGATGATCTCCTCGAAATTGCGTCCGACAGTCATCGGGTAAACCAGGATCAGCTTGATGCGCTTGTCCAGCCCGATGATGAAGACGTTGCGCACCGTGGCGTTGTTGGCGGGCGTGCGGCCATCCGATGTGCCTTCGGTGTCGGCGGGCAGCATGCCGTAGAGTTTCGACACGGTCAGATCGGCGTCGCCAATCATGGGGAAGTTCGGGCCCATGCCCTGCGTCTCCGCGATGTCGGCGGCCCACTTGCCATGGTTCTCGACCGGATCGACCGACAGGCCCAGCACCTTGACGCCGCGCTTGTCGAATTCCGGCTTCAGCTTCGACACCGCGCCAAGCTCGGTGGTGCAGACCGGGGTGAAGTCCTTGGGGTGCGAGAAGAACAGCACATATTTTTCGTCCGCCCATTCGTGCAGGCAGATCTTGCCTTCGTTGGTGTCGGCGGTGAAGTCGGGAGCGATGTCGTTTATGGCGAGCGTCTTGGCGGGTCTCCAGATGGTTGGCGAAGCCTAGCCCGGCTTTGCGACGCCTGCCAGCAGCGGAAGTCGCAGGAAACACAGGCTTGCTCCCCCGACATGGCGAAGCCATAGGCGGGGGGAGCTGTCGCAAGGAGATGTTTGCGGGATGCAAACACGAGTTGCGACTGAGGGAGGGCAGAGGCGGATTGACGGCGCGCCCCGCGCGCAGTAAACGACCAATAGGTGCAAGGTTTAGGGAATAAGGTTCAAGACCTTAGCTGCCCCCGCAACTGTAACCGGCGAGCTTTCGTCCAAGTGCCACTGGGGAAACCTGGGAAGGCGGGCGAGGGCGGCGACCCGGGAGCCAGGAAACCTGCCTCGCGCCGTCGTCTTGTAACCTGCCGGGGTGCGCGGGGTGCAGCGGGGTAAACCCCAGCGGCGACAAAGCTGGAGCGCGCCGCGTGGAAAAACACATTCCCACATGGTGGCGTCTCCGTATTTGGAGACTGCAACATCAAATTTTTTCTCTACTCAACCACCGCCCTTGCCCTGTGTCTGATCCCGCTTGCGGTATCGGCGCAGGAACCCACCGTCGTCACCGCCACGCGCGTGGCGACGCCGCTGAACCAGGTGGGTGGCAGCATCACCGTCATCGGTGCGAACGAGATCGAAGCGCGCCAGTTGCGCTCGCTGCCGGATATTCTTTCCACCGTGCCGGGCCTGAATGTGGTGCGTTCGGGCGGGCTAGGCGGCCAGACCTCGCTCTTTACCCGCGGAACCAATTCCAATCACACCAAGATCCTGCTCGACGGCATCGACATCGCTGATACGTCGACGCCGTCCGGCGCCACCGACTTGGGCAAGCTGATGGCTGCCGACATTGAGCGGGTGGAAGTGCTGCGCGGGCCGCAATCCGGCCTTTATGGCAGCGACGCCATTGGCGGTGTGGTCAACATCATCAGCCGCAGCGGCGAAGGCCCGCTGAAACTCACTGGTAGCGTAGAAGGCGGCAGCTTTGACACCTTCAACCAGTCAGCGTCGCTCGGCGGTTCGGAAGGCCGCTTCCGCTATCGCGCCACCGTGCAGCACCATCATGCGGGCGCCACGCCGGTGACGCCGCTGAACCTACTGGCGCCGGGGCAGGTGCGCAATCCCGACTTCTTCGACAACGTCACCGCCAGCACCAAGCTGGGCCTGGATGTGGGGCAAGGCTTCGAACTGGGCCTGACGGCGCGCTGGTCGCAGAGCCTGACCAAGGTCACGGGCGATGCCTTCAGCCTCGTCACCTTCTCGTCTGTGCCGTCGGCGTTCCAGACCCGCATTGCTGGGCAGAACTGGCAGAGCCGCGCCTTCGCGCGCTGGGATCTGGGCTGGCTCGACCAGACGCTGGGCTTTGCCTATGGCAGCAACCAGAGCCGCACCGCCGATCCCGACAATGGCCCGCTCTCCAGCTCCGGCGAGCGCGTCAAGCTGGACTGGCAGGGCAACATTTCGCTGGCCGAAGGCCATCTGCTGGTGCTGGGTGCGGAGACGGCGCGCGACGCGGTGCATCTGCCGATCAGCGCCGGTTACACCACCAATGCCGGTTTCGCGGAGATCAATTCCGATTTTGGCAGCGCCATCACCGCCAGCGGCAGCGTGCGCTATGACGACAACAGCCAGTTCGGCAATCGCCTGACCTGGCGCATCGCGCCCAGCATCGCCATCGGCGACACGGGCTTTTGCATCAAGGGCAGCGCCGGCACCGGCTTCAAGGCGCCGTCGCTGGATCAGCTCTATCACTCCTATCCGGCGTTCTTCTTCTTCGCCAATCCCAACCTGAACCCGGAAACCAGCACCGGCTATGAGGCTGGCGTCGAAGGTGGGCTGTGGGGCGTGACGGCGGGCGCGACCTGGTTCCACAACGACATCAAGAACCTGATCGCCACCGATCCCGTGACTTTCTCCACGGTGGTCAATATCGGCCGCGCGCGCACCCAGGGTGTCGAAACCTTCGTTGCCTGGCAGCCGCTGGAAGAAGTCCGTTTGCGGGCCGATTACAGCTTCACCGAAGCGGTGGACAAGGTGACCAACCTGCAACTGATCCGCCGCCCCGGCCACAAGGCCAGTCTGACGGGCGGCTGGCAGTTCCTGCCTGAGGCGGATGTCAGCGCCACGCTGCTCTATGTCGGGCCGTGGTTCGACGGCAGCCGCGACTTCCCGGTGCCGCGCCTGAAGACGGATGGCACTGTGACGGTCAATCTGGCGGCCCGCTGGCAAGCGACGGAGATGTTCACCCTGTTCGCCAGAGGCGATAACCTGTTCGACGAGTCCTACCAGAATCCGGTCGGGTTCCTGGCCCCGGAGCGCGCCTTCTATGTCGGTGTTCAGGCGAAGCTGTAAAACGCTTATTGTGGTGGCGGCGGGTCTGCTTTGCGGAGCCGCCGCGCCGCAGCGCGTGATGTCCTTGAATGTCTGCGCTGACCAGTTGCTGCTGGCGCTGTTGCCGGAAAAGCGTATCGCCTCTCTCACCTTCATGGCGCGGGAGCCGCAGCCGCTGCGGATCTGGCCGCAAGGCGCGCGCATTCCCGTCAATTACGGCTCGGCTGAGGAAGTGCTGGCGGCGAAGCCCGACCTGGTGCTGACCGGGCCGTTCATGCCCGCGCTGACGCGGCAGTTGCTGCAACGAAGTGGCGCGCGCATCGTCGAGGTGCCGCTGGCGGAGAATTTCGACCAGATCCGCGCCGTGACGCGCCAGGTCGCGGCGGCGCTGCATGCCGAAGCGCGGGGCGAAATCCTGCTGGCGCATATGGACGAGGATTTGCAGGCCTTGGCGAAGGCGCGGCCCGCCACACCTATTCGCGTTGCCCAATGGGGCAATGGCGGCTATGTGCCGGGACAAAGCGGCCTGTTTGGCGTCATGCTGACGGCGATGGGCGCGCAGAGCATCACCGCGGGCGACGGCTTCTATGATCTGGAAGGCTTGCTGGCGGGCAAACCCGATGCGCTGATCTTCAGCGATACCTATGCCGGGATGGCGACCTTGCGCACCGACCAGGATTCCCATCCGGCGCTGACACGGCGGTATCCCCGCATGTCCTATTCTTCCTTCTATGGTTGCGGCGTGCCGCAACTGGCGGCGGCGGCGCGAAAGCTCCAAACCGATCTGAACAAGGCGGTGAAACGGTGAGGGCGCTGACCTTTTTCCTGATCGTGCTGGGCGTCATCGCTTTCGCAGCCTCGCTGCTGGCGGGGCAGGTATGGCTGCCGCCGGAAGCCTTGCTCGACATCGTCAACGATCCCGACAGCATGGCGGCCATCATCGTGCGCGAGATACGGTTGCCGCGCAGTGTGCTGGCGCTTGTGACCGGTGCCACGCTGGGGCTGGCGGGCGCGGTGCTGCAAGGCTTTACGCGCAATTCATTGGCCGAGCCCGGATTGCTGGGTGTTTCCAGCGGCGCGGCGCTGGGCGCGGTGATCGCGATCTATTTCGGCCTCACCATGATCTCGCCGGCCGCAGGTCCGTTGCTGGGCATGCTGGGTGGGCTGTGTGCGTGTGGGCTGACCTTCGCGCTAGGCCGTGGCAGCGCGGTGTCGCTGGCGCTGGCGGGCGCGGCGGTCTCAAGTCTGACGGCGGCGGGCATCGCGCTGGCGCTGAACTTCGCGCCTAATCCCTATGCGGCTTACGAGATCATGACCTGGCTGCTGGGCAGCCTTGCCGACAAGAGCTGGAGCCAGGTGTTGCTCATTCTTCCCTTCGTCGCGGTGGGCATGGGCCTGTTGGCGCTGACGGGCAGGGGATTGGATGCGCTGTCGCTGGGCGAGGCGCAGGCGCAAAGTCTGGGCATCAACCTGACGCGGCTTTCGGCGCTGGCGGTGGCGGGCACGGCCTTGTCAGTGGGCGCGGTCACTTCGGTCACGGGCGCGATCGGCTTCATCGGCCTGGTGGCGCCGCATCTGGTGCGGCCCTTTGTTAATTACAACCCGCGACGGGTGTTGCTGCCCGCCGCGCTCACCGGCGCGGTGTTGCTCCTCTGCGCCGACATCGCCGCACGGCTGGTGCACACCAATCCGGAATTGCGGCTGGGTGTCTTCACCGCGCTGCTGGGCACGCCCTTCTTCTTCTGGCTGGTGGTGCGCATCCGCAAGGTGGCGCCATGACCATTCTCTCGGCACAGAATGTGACGGTACGGCGAAGCGGACGCGCGGTGCTGGACGATGTCTCGCTCCAGCTGCATGCGGGCGAGTTCCTGGCGGTGATCGGCCCCAATGGCGCGGGCAAGTCCACCTTGCTATCGGTGCTTGCCGGATTGTTGCGGCCCGATGACGGTTCCGTCCTGCTCGATGCGCATGCACTGCATTCGGTCCCCGCGATGGAACTTGCACGCCGCCGCGCTTACCTACCGCAGAATCCCCGGGCGGAATGGCCATTGCCGGTGAAGCGGCTGGTGGCGCTGGGGCTGACGCCGTATCTGCCTGCCGTTGGCCCGCTGCCGGAGCATTTGGTTCCCGCCATCGCGCGGGCGCTGGAAGCCTGCGACCTGGTGACTCAGTGCGACCAGCCCGCCACCACCCTGTCGGGCGGCGAGCTCGCCCGCGCCATGCTGGCGCGCGCCATCGTCGGCGACCCGAATATGTTGATTGTGGATGAGCCGATCACCGGTCTCGATCCCCGCCATGCGATGGCGACGATGCGTTTGCTGTCGGACGAGGCGAAACGCGGAAAGCTCGTGGTTGCAAGCCTGCACGATCTGACGCTAGCGGCGCGGCATGCCACGCGCATCCTTGCGCTTGTGGATGGCCGTCTGATTTTCGACGGCAATGCACTCACAGAGGAACTTATCCACAAGGTGTTCGGCGTGGCCGCCCATCTGACCGGCAAGGGAGATTCTCTGGCGTTAACACTCTTGTCCCCAAGCGAAAAATGACGCTGTGGACGAAAAAAGTCGGCTTGACGCAACCTGCAAATCGCTACCAGATGTAGTCCTGATCGGTACGATCAGTGTCA
>CANFDA010000012.1 GCA_947445215.1 Alphaproteobacteria bacterium
GAGAGCATGTTGTCGCTGGGGCCGGGCTCGGCGAAGGCGATGCCCGGCACCGCCAGGACATTCTCGCAAACCTCGGCAGAACGGCGGTTCTCCAGCTTCACGCCCATAGTGATCTCGCCCCGGGAATTGTGGGGCCAGACATCGGCGACGCGATTATACTCCGCCGTGCTGATGCCCCAGATATGTGCGGCGAAGGATTGGCTGCCAGCGCCGCGGCAGCCTTCCAGCGGCAACTGCTTCACGCCAGGCCAAGTCCATTTGTAGCGTGCACCCGCCACCGCGATCTCAGCCGCTTCGGCGGATTCCATTTCGCAGATCAGGACGCCATGGGCGCCAGCCGCCAGCGCCTGTGAGACCTGCCACACATTGGCGCGCATCGACGGACCGTCGTAACCCCAGGCCGGTATGGTGACGAACACCATCGGCGTGCGGTGGCCCGACGGCGTCGGCCCGCCATCGACCAGGCCCTGCATGAAGTTGCGCAGCCCGTCCATGCTGAAGCTATCGTTCTCCATCTCGTAATTGATGGCGTCGCACCAGGTCTTGGCCATGCGCTTGCCTTCCTCATAGGTATCCGGCGCGCCGGAAGCCCCGAATTCGGCATAGGAGACAACCTGGTTGTCTTCCCACAATTCGATCGCCTTGTTGATGCGGCGCGGCTTGTAGGCGGGATCGACGGTTGAGGGCTGCGGCAGGGCGCGGGCCCAGTTGGCGCGGAAGCCGTAGCCCTTGCTGGCGGTGCCGATATAGTTCGGGCTGTCCAGCATGCTGCGGCCGGTGGCGCGCGGCACGCCGGCGGGATACTGGGCCAACGCTTCTTCCTTGCTGAAGCCAACGGCGGCAAGCCCGGCGCCGAGCAAGGCGCCGCCTTTCAGAAATGCCCGCTTTGCAAAATCCATGATGTTTCCCCACAGGTTTGTGTTCTTGCGGGGGAGCGTGTCACAGCTCAATCGCGCTGAACAGCCGGATTCACACGCTGCGGCGCAACACCAAAGGTTTGCAACAGCGCTTCTATCGCATGGGCTGCTGCTTCCACCGCCGCCGCGTCGCGGCTGCGCGCCACAAGCTGCACGCCATAGCCGCCATCGGCGCGATAATAGGGATAGGAGCCAATGGCAACATCCGGATGCGCCTTCTGGATCGCCGCCAGCCCGGCCGCGACCTGGCCTTCGGCGATCTCGCCGCCGATGGTGATGGCATGCACCGCCACGCCGCGCGGCAGCACGCCGTCCAGCGCCTCTAGCATGGCGCGGGCGATGGCCGGAACGCCGGCCAGCACGAAGACATTGCCGATGTGAAATCCCGGCGCGGCGGAGATGCTGTTGCGCACCAGCGTCGCGCCATGGGGCACGCGCGCCATGCGTTTGCGCATCTCGTTGAATTCGCCCGGCGGATAGCGCGCCTCCAGCAGGGCATAGGCTTCCGGGTGATAGCCGATGCCGACGCCGAATGTCGCCGCGATGGCGTCGGCGGTGATGTCGTCATGGGTGGGGCCGATGCCGCCGGTGGTGATGATGAAATCATAGGTTCCGCGCAGGGCATTGAGGGCGGCGACGATCTCGCCTTCCACATCCGCCACCATGCGCGCCTCTTTCAGGTCGATGCCGCGCAGACCCAGGAACCGGGCGATATAGTTGACATTGGTATCCTGGGTGCGGCCGGAGAGGATTTCATCCCCGATCACCAGCACGGCGGCAGTCCAGCTGCTTTTGGATTCGAAGTGGGGGGCGGATTTGTTCATGGGCGTTCGGGGGTGTAAAAGTGCGGCCATAAGCCTACATGGGTTCCCGATGACCGTCATTCCCGACAGCGAAATCTTTGAGCATGCGCGCCAGGCGCATTTTGCCGTCACGCTGCACCGGCCGGAGGATTTCGACGGCATGCGCCGGGCCGGGCGGCTGGCCGCCGAGGTGCTGGACATGCTGGCGCCCGAGGTGAAGCCCGGCGTCACCACCGCCCACCTCGACAAGCTGGCCTATGATTATGTCGTCGCCCATGGCGGCACCCCCGCCTGCCTGGGCTATCGCGGCTACCGCCATACCGTCTGCACCTCGATCAACCATGTCGTCTGCCATGGCATTCCCGCCGACAAGCCGCTGCGCGAAGGCGACATCGTCAATATCGACGTCACCGTGATCCTGGATGGCTGGCATGGCGACACCAGCCGCATGTATCCGGTGGGCGAGATCAAGCGGAAGGCCGAACGGCTGATCGAGATCACTTATGAATCGATGATGCGCGGCATCGGCGTGGTGAAGCCCGGCGCCACCACCGGCGATATCGGCCATGTCATCCAGGCCTATGCCGAAGGCGAAGAAAAATGCGCCGTGGTGCGCGACTTCTGCGGCCATGGCCTGGGCCGGGTTTTCCACACCCTTCCCAACATCGTGCATTACGGCAAGCCCGGCGGTGGCGTGGCCCTGAAGCAGGGCATGTTCTTCACCATCGAACCCATGATCAATCTGGGCGGCTATGGCGTGAAGGTGCTGAATGACGGCTGGACCGCGGTGACGCGCGACCGTTCGCTGTCGGCGCAGTTCGAACATTCGATCGGCGTGACGGAAAACGGCGTCGAGATCTTCACCCTCTCGCCCAAGGGCCTGCACAAGCCGCCTTATAATATCTGAGGGGACAACCTCCGATGACGGCCTTGGCGAAGCGCGCCGGAATGTGTTGAATGATCCGGCATGGCGTCGAAACCTCCGCCTCGCGGAGCGGCTGCAGACGGTGTTGCTGGCGCTGAAGAGATCGGGGCGTTCTTCGCCCCCGGTGAGATTGCGCCGTCGCCCCATGCCGGTAACCGGGAAAGACTGCGGGCGCGCTTCCTCAAGGGCGGCGCCGAGGCGATGCCCGACTATGAATTGCTCGAACTGACGCTGTTCGCCGCCGTGCCGCGGCGGGACACTAAGCCGCTGGCCAAGGCGCTGCTGGCGAAGTTCGGCAGCTTCGCGGACGTGATCGCCGCGCCCCGCGCGCGGTTAAGGGAAGTGCCGGGCATCGGCGACGGCGTTGTGGCGCAGCTCAAGATCGTGGAAGCCACCGCCTGGCCAAGACCAAGGTGATCGGCCGCCCTGCTTTGTCATCCTGGGCGGCGCTGCTGGACTATTGCACGGCGGCGATGGCGCGCGGCGAGAACGAGGAATTCCGCGTTCTCTTCCTGGACCGCAAGAACATCCTGGTCGCCGACGAAGTGCAGTCACGCGGCACCATCGACCACACGCCGGTCTATCCCCGCGAAATCGTCAAGTGCGCGCTGGAGCTGTCCGCCACCGCCATCATCCTGGTGCACAACCACCCGTCAGGCGATCCCACCCCGTCCAAGGCCGATATCGACATGACGCGCGACATCATCTTCGCGGCCAAGGCGCTGGGCATCACCGTGCACGATCACCTGGTGATCGGGCGCAAGGGCCATGCCAGCTTCAAGTCGCTGAACCTGCTCTAGGCCTTGGGAAAGGTCAGGTTCTTGATGCCCCAGGCCAGGGTGGCGCGGTGGTTGCTCTCTTCCGCCTTCATCTGGTCGAGATCGTTCAAGGTCGAAACCACCGGCAGCTTGGTCTGCTTGGCCTTGACCATGGCCAGCCACGCGTCGCGGCGGGCCCGCATCTCGGCCGGGAAGGCGGCGTAATATTTGTCGGTCAGCACCGGAATCTTCAGCGGATCGCGGGTGATCAGCTCTTCCGTCGCCTGGATGCGCGGATTGTGCTTGCGGGCGATTTCGAACAGCGCCTTCTGGTCGGTGCAGCCGGTGCCGAACACCACTTCCGACAGCAGGAAGCCTTCTTCATAGGGGGCGACGCCCATATCCTTCAGCGACACCGCCTTCACATAGGGCGCCAGCAGCGTCACCGTGTGCTCGGGCTCTTCCATGAAGGACATGTTGTTGCCCGGATCGATCAACGATCCCAGCCATTCGCTGGAGACGCGCTTGAGGAACGCGGCGTGATCGATAGCGGCGCGATCCTTGTGGTTCTCAAGCGCGATGGCGATGCGGTGCTTCTCGGCGATGGGCAGCACCTTCTCGACAATGGCGTTGGCGGTGCGCTCCCACTCCTGGAACTGGGCATAGGAAGCATAGCTCTCATAGCGGCGGCCGGTGCCGCCGGGGATCGAACGGCTGACGGCGCGCACGCAGGTCGCGCCCAGCGCCTTGGCGTTGATCAGCGACTGTTCAAACGGCGCGGTGTCGCCATCCAGCGTCGTCGGGAAGGCGGCATTGCCTTCGTAATATATGCCCAGTTGATCGAGCTTGGCGCGAATTTCCGGCAGCCGCTGGCTGAAGCCGGCCTGGATGCCGCCCGCGCCCATCATGCGGCAATATTCGACATAGCGGATGGGGTCGCTTCGCAAGCCTTCCAGTACGCCGGGTACGCCCTGGTTCAGCGCGCCCATCGCGGCGCCGCCGATGCCGATGGGGGATTTGGGGGGCAAGGCATTCTGCGCCAGGGCGTCGGAGAAGGCCGCGCTCCAACCCACCGCCGCCACACCCATGAGGAATTCACGCCGATTGGCCATTGCTGTCGCTCCCTTGCCGCCCGCGGCTTTGGCGCCGCCTGTTGCACAAACTATTGCGCTGGAGATAGCGGATTGTCGAGTTCGCGCATTTCCTCAGACCAATGACAGGCGCGGTTAGACCATCAATAACCGCCTGTTTGTGCGGCGCTTTTGGTTTGCTTGGCTGTTGGTCACACCTTTGCTAGAAGCCATCGTCAAAGGCAGGAAATATCCCATGATTCCGCGTTACGCCCGCCCGCAGATGGTCGCGATCTGGTCGCCGGAAACCAGGTTCCGCATCTGGTTCGAGATCGAGGCCCACGCCACCGACAAGCTGGCCGAACTGGGCGTGGTGCCGAAGGAAGCCGCCGCCAAGATCTGGGAGAAAGGCCGCGACGCCAAGTTCGATGTGGCCCGCATCGACGCCATCGAGGCGGAGGTCAAGCACGACGTCATCGCCTTCCTCACCCATCTGTCGGAGATCGTGGGCCCGGAAGCGCGCTTCGTTCACCAGGGCATGACGTCATCCGACGTGCTCGACACCTGCCTGAATGTGCAGCTGGTCCGCGCCGCCGACATTCTCATCGCCGACACCGATGCGCTGCTGGCCGCCCTGAAGAAGCGGGCGCTGGAATACAAGATGACGCCCACCATCGGGCGCAGCCATGGCATCCATGCCGAGCCCACCACCTTCGGCGTCAAGCTGGCCACCTATTATGCCGAATTCACCCGCGCCCGCGCACGTCTGGTCACGGCGCGCGAGGAAGTCGCCACCTGCGCCATTTCTGGCGCGGTGGGTAGCTTCGCCAATATCGATCCGCAAGTGGAAGAACATGTCGCCGCCAAGATGGGCCTGCAGCCCGAGCCGGTTTCGACGCAGGTGATTCCGCGCGACCGCCATGCCGCCTATTTCGCGGCGCTGGGCGTGGTGGCGTCGTCGCTAGAACGGCTGGCGGTGGAAATCCGCCACCTGCAGCGCACCGAAGTGCTGGAGGCGGAAGAGTATTTCTCGCCTGGCCAGAAAGGCTCGTCGGCCATGCCGCACAAGCGCAATCCGGTGTTGACCGAAAACGTCACCGGCCTGGCCCGCATGGTGCGTAGCTATGCCATGCCCGCGATGGAGAATGTCGCGCTGTGGCATGAGCGCGATATCAGCCATTCCTCGGTCGAGCGTTACATCGGCCCCGACGCCACCATCACGCTGGATTTCGCGCTGGCACGCATGACGGGGGTAGTCGAGAAGCTGGTCGTGTATCCCGAACGGATGCAGAAGAATCTGGATTCCACCCATGGCCTGGTGCACAGCCAGCGCGTGCTGCTGGCGCTGACGCAAGCCGGTGTCAGCCGCGAAGACAGCTATCGCATGGTGCAGAAGAACGCCATGCGCGCCTGGAACGGCGAAGGCAATCTGCTCGATCTGCTCAAGGCCGATCCGGATGTAGCCGCGGCGCTGACCGTCGCCCAGCTGGAGGCCATGTTCGACCTCGGTTATCACCTGCGCCGGGTCGATACGATCTTCACGCGCGTTTTCGGCGCTTAAATCCTCACCCTTCGACGGGCTCAGGGTGAGGATTGTGATTATCCCTCATGCTGAGCTCGTCGAAGCATGAGCGTGTGAAGCCCGCTAACCCTTCGTCACGCTTGCCACCGCCGCTTCCAGCGCTTCGGTCATCCTGGCGCGGATGGCGGCATCGGAATGCTTGCCCGCATCCAGTTCGCCGCGCAGCTTGCGAAACACATCCTCGTCGCCCTTTTCCTCGAAATCGGCGGCCACGACGCTATCGGCAAAGTCTTCCGCCGCCTGACCGGTCAGGCCTTTTTCGGCCGCCGCCCACAGGCCCAGCGCCCGGTTCCGCCGCGCTTCCACCTTGAAGCGGGTTTCGGCGTCATGCGCCCATTTCGCTTCGAAGCCCTTGCGGCGGTCATCCATGCCCGTCATGTCCATCAACTCCCTGTAATCATATGATATTCTGTAACCTGACATGCCATCATGTCAGAAATGCGTTATGCCGGGATAGGGGTGTGGGTATGCGGCTTCACAACATTGCCGCTGGCTGTGCCGATCCGGTAAGTTTGCATCCTGTGGGCCGCAGGCGGAGCCGCCCTTTTCTTTCGAGGAAACACCCATGAAACGCCGCCGCGTCATCTACGAAGGCAAGGCCAAGATCCTTTACGAAGGAACTGAGCCCGGCACCATGATCCAGTATTTCAAGGACGACACCACCGCCGGCAACGGCGCCAAGAAAGACACGATCGAAGGCAAGGGCGTTCTCAACAACCGCATCAGCGAATATCTGATGACGCAGCTCGCCGGGATCGGCGTGCCCACCCACTTCGTGCGCCGCCTCAACATGCGCGAGCAGCTGATCAAGGAAGTGGAAATCATCCCGCTGGAAGTGGTGGTGCGCAATATCGCCGCCGGCTCCATGTCCAAGCGGCTGGGCATCGAGGAAGGCACCGCCCTGCCCCGCTCGATCATCGAATATTACTACAAGAATGACGGGCTGAACGATCCGTGGGTGTCGGAAGAACACATCACCGCATTCGGCTGGGCGTCGCCGCAGGACCTGGACGACATGGTGAACCTCACCATCCGGGTCAACGATTTCCTCTCCGGCCTGTTTCTGGGCGCGGGCATCAAGTTGGTGGACTTCAAGCTGGAATTCGGCCGCCTGTGGGAGAACGACTATATGCGCATTGTCCTGGCCGATGAGATCAGCCCGGACAATTGCCGCCTGTGGGATGCCACCAGCGGCGAGAAGCTGGACAAGGACCGTTTCCGCCGCGACATGGGCGGCGTGATCGAAGCCTATTCGGAAGTCGCGAAGCGGTTGGGAATTATGCCCGAATCGGTGCAAGGCGAGAACAAGGGCCCGGTTCTCGTTAAGTAGTTTGGCCTCGTAAAATAAGAGACTTCCCGTGAAAGCGCGCGTTTTCGTTACCCTGAAAAATGATGTTCTCGACCCGCAGGGCAAGGCCATCGGCCATGCCCTGAACGGTCTCGGTTTTGGTCAAGTTGACGAAGTCCGCCAGGGCAAGCTTATCGAACTGGAGATCGCGGGTAGCGATGCCGACAAGGCCAAGGTCGCGATCAAGGAGATGTGCGAGAAGCTGCTCGCCAACACCGTGATCGAGAAATACGAAATCGAGCTGAAGCCGTGAAAGCGGCCGTCATCGTATTCCCGGCCTCCAACTGCGACCGCGACGCCAAAACCGCGCTGACGGAGATGACGGGCAAGAGCCCCGCCATGATCTGGCACCAGGACAGCGAATTGCCCGATGTCGACCTGGTGGTGATCCCCGGCGGCTTTTCCTATGGCGATTACTTACGCTGCGGCGCCATGGCGTCGCAATCGCCGGTGATGCGCGCCGTCAAGGCCCATGCCGACATGGGCGGCGCGGTGCTGGGGATCTGCAACGGCTTCCAGGTGCTGACGGAATCGCACCTACTGCCCGGTGCGCTGATGCGCAATGCCGGCCTGAAATTCGTCTGCAAGCCGGTGACCTTGAGGGTGGAAGAAACCCAGAGCGCCTTCACCAGCGGTTACGACAATGGCCAGAGCGTGATGTTTCCCGTCGCCCATGGCGAAGGCAATTATTACGCCGATGATGCGACGCTGGACCGGCTGGAAGGCGAAGGGCGCGTGGTTTTCCGTTATACCGCCAATCCCAATGGTAGCGCCCGCGACATCGCCGGGATTCTTTCCGAGAAGCGCAACGTGCTGGGCATGATGCCCCATCCCGAACGCGTGGTGGACGGCGCCACCGGCGGCACCGACGGCCGCAAGCTGTTCCAGAGCCTGATCGAAACGCTGTCCTGATGACCGAAATCACGCCCGCCATCGTCGCCGAGCACGGCCTGTCGCCCGACGAATATGCCCGCATCAACACACTGCTGGGCCGCGCCCCCAACATGGTCGAGTTGGGCGTCTTCAGCGTGATGTGGTCGGAACATTGCTCCTACAAATCCACCCGGGCGCACCTGCGCAAGCTGCCCACCACGGGGCCGCAGGTGATCCAAGGCCCCGGCGAGAATGCCGGCGTCATCGACATCGGCGACGGCGATGCCTGCATCTTCAAGATGGAAAGCCACAACCATCCCAGCTTCATCGAGCCTTATCAGGGCGCGGCGACCGGCGTGGGCGGCATCATGCGCGATGTCTTCACCATGGGCGCGCGGCCTATCGCCATGATGAACGCGCTGCGCTTCGGCGAGGCGGATCACCCCAAGGCCCGCCATCTGGTGGCGGGCGTGGTGTCGGGCATCGGCGGTTATGGCAATTGCATGGGCGTACCCACGGTCGGCGGCGAAGTCAATTTCCACAAAAGCTACAACGACAACATCCTGGTCAACGCCATGTGCGTCGGCCTGGCCCGTACCGACAACATCTTCCTGTCCGCCGCCAAGGGCGCGGGCAACCCGGTGGTCTATTTCGGCTCCAAGACCGGCCGTGACGGCATTCACGGCGCCACCATGGCGTCGGCCGAGTTCGACGATGCCTCGGAAGAAAAGCGCCCCACGGTGCAGGTCGGCGATCCCTTCGCCGAAAAGCTGCTGCTGGAAGCAACGCTGGAACTGATGGCGACCGACGCCATCATCGCCATTCAGGACATGGGCGCGGCGGGCCTGACGTCTTCCTCCGCCGAAATGGGCGACAAGGGCGGCAGCGGCATCGAGCTCAATCTCGACATGGTGCCGCAGCGCGAGCCCAACATGACGGCTTACGAGATGCTGCTGTCGGAATCGCAGGAGCGCATGCTGGCGGTTCTGAAGCCTGGCCGCGAGGCCGAAGCCGAAGCCATCTTCAAGAAGTGGGAGCTGGATTTCGCCGTTATCGGCATCACCACCGACACCAAGCGGTTGATCATCAAGCACAAGGGCGTCGTTGCCGCCGACATGCCGATCACCGCCCTGTCTGACGAAGCGCCGGTCTATGAGCGTCCCTACACGCTGCGCGAACCCGCCAGCGGCACGCCCACTTACGACAAGGCGCGGCCCGTGCTGGCCTCGCTAGAAAAAATGCTGGGCAGCGCCGACATGGCGTCGCGCCGCTGGATCTGGGAACAGTATGACCACAGCGTGATGAACGACACGAGCCAAGCCCCCGGCGGCGACGCCGCCGTGGTCCGCGTGCATGGCACCAAGAAGGCGCTGGCCATCAGCACCGATGTCACGCCGCGTTATTGCAAGGCTGATCCCCGCATGGGCGGACGCCAGGCGGTGGCGGAATGCTGGCGCAATCTGACAGCGGTGGGCGCGACGCCGCTCGCCACCACCGACAACCTGAATTTCGGCAATCCGCAAAAGCCCGACATCATGGGCGAGATCGTCGCCGCCATCGACGGCATCGGTGAAGCCTGCCGGGCGCTGGATTTCCCCATCGTCTCGGGCAATTGCTCGCTCTACAACGAAACCAACGGCGAAGGCATCTTCCCAACCCCGGCCATCGGCGGTGTCGGCCTGCTGAAGGACGCGTCGAAGATGGCGACCATTGCCTTCAAGCGCGACGGCGATGTGGTGATCCTGGTCGGCGAAACTAAGGGCCATCTGGGCCAGTCCATTTACTTGCGCGAGATCGAAGGCAAGGAAGAAGGCGCCGCGCCCAAGGTCGATCTGTTTGCCGAGCGCAGACACGGCGATTTCGTGCGCAAGCTGATCGAGACGGGCCGCGTAGACACCTGTCATGACCTTTCCGATGGCGGCCTTATCGTCGCCATTGCCGAGATGGCGATGGCATCAAAAAATGGAAGTGGGGGCATCGGCGCCTCTGTTGTTCAGGCTAGCATCGCAGATGCGATAGGTTTCTGGTTCGGCGAGGATCAGGCGCGCTATCTGATCGCGGCGCCCTTCGCGCAAGCCGAGACAATCGTGGCCGAAGCCCGCGCCGCCGGGATCACCGTGGCGGAGCTTGGCAAGACGGGCGGCGACAGCCTCTCCATCGACGGCAAGAGCAGCGTGGCGGTGTCAAAACTGCAGACCGCGCACGAAGCCTGGTTCCCTGACTTCATGAAGGCTGAACTGTAATGGGTATGAAAGGCGCGGATATCGAGGCCATGATCCAAGAAGCCTTCCCGGACGCCGAGATCGAGATGCGCGACCTGGCCGGTGACGACAATCACTGGTCCGCCACCGTCAAATCCGCCGCCTTTCAGGGCAAGAGCCGCGTGCAGCAGCACCAGATGGTCTATGCCGCCCTGAAAGGGAACATGGGTGGGGTGCTGCATGCCCTGCAATTGACCACTGCCGCCAAGGACTGATCCTTGACCCTTTGCGAGTCCGTGCTTAGATCAGGGCTGCGTTTTCAAAGGTTCCAATCATGTCCGACGTCCAGGCCAAGATCGCCGAAGATGTGAAGAACAATCCCGTGCTGCTCTACATGAAGGGCTCGCCGGTCTTCCCGCAATGCGGCTTCTCGTCGGCGGCGGTGCAGATCCTCACCCATCTAGGCGTGAAGTTCGAAGCCCGCGACGTGCTGGCCGATCCGGCCGTGCGCGACGGCATCAAGACCTTCTCTAACTGGCCTACCATTCCCCAGCTCTATGTGAAGGGCGAGTTTGTCGGCGGCTGCGACATCCTGAAAGAGATGTACCAGTCGGGCGAACTGGAAGCGCTCCTGAAGGAAAAGGGCATCGCCCTTCAGCCGGCCTGATTTTTAAAATGCCGCGTCCAGACTTTGATTAGTTTTGTTCGGGTCCGAAGTGTCGGACCCAGACGGGCTTGATCGCAGGGCGTTTCGAGATCGTCTCGGCCAGCGCCATCAGCTTGGGCAGGTTGGCCAGCTTCCAGTCCGGCTCCAGGCTCCAGCGTGTGAACATCGTCGCATAGATGTCGAGTATGGAGAAGCCGTGCCGCAGCATGAACGGGCCATCCACCATCCGCTCCACGATCAGGATGCGTTCACGAATACGGTCCTTGGCGATGCGGCGTAGCGACACCGCGTCGCCGGGCGCGAAGCGCTCCGGATAATCCACCATCTCGACGATGGGATAGATTTCACCCGCCATGAAACCCAGCCATCAATAGGCCTGCGCCCGCGCCTGGCTCGCCTGCGGCGGCAACAGCCGCGCCTGCGGGAAATGATCGGCCAGGGTCAGCAGGATCGTCGCCGATTCCATGACGATCTAGCCTCCGGACAGGCGCAGCGCCGGAATCTTGCCCGACGGATTGATGTCCAGGAAATGGGGGCTTTCTGCTCGCCCTTGTCCAGGCTGACCATTTCAAAGGTTTAGGGCGCGCCAACCTCGGCCAGCGCGGCCTCGGCGCTGAAAGCGCCCGATCCCAGATCTCCGTACAGGGTGAAGCTCATTTGGGGTGAGCCTAACCGGCAAATACAAAAGAAAAAGCCCGCGCATCGCTGCGCGGGCTTTTGCATATCTTCGATGCAGAAATCAGCGCGAGTAGAATTCCACAATCAGGTGCGGTTCCATCTGGACGGCGTAGGGCACATCGGCCAGCTTCGGCGTGCGCAGCAGCTTGGCGGTCTTGCCTTCGTTCACTTCCAGATAGTCGGGCGTGTCGCGCTCGCCGCTCTTGGATGCTTCCATCACCAGCGCCATGTCGCGCGCCTTGTCGGTGAGCTCCAGAAGATCGCCTTCCTTGACGTGGTAGGAGGCGATGGTGACGCGGCGGCCGTTCACCTTCACATGACCGTGGCTGACGATCTGGCGGGCGGCGAACGGGGTGGGCACGAACTTGGAGCGATACACCACGGTGTCGAGACGGGTCTCGAGCAGGCCGATCATGTTCTCGCCGGTGTCCCCGGGTCGGCGGGCCGCATCGGTGTAATATTTGCGGAACTGGCGCTCGGTGATATTGCCGTAATAGCCCTTGAGCTTCTGCTTGGCCTGCAGCTGCGTGCCATAATCCGACAGCTTCTTGGCGCGGCGCTGGCCGTGCTGGCCGGGGCCATAGGAGCGCTTGTTGACGGGGCTCTTGGGACGGCCCCAGAGATTCTCGCCGAGGCGGCGATCAAGTTTGTATTTGGCGTTGGCGCGCTTGGTCATTCAGTCCTCAGATATTCTGGTTTCGGCCATGGCCGGAATGGCGCGCACTTATACGGATGGCGTGAACTGAGTCAAACACACACAACCTGTGGTTTAGAATGCCTTTTAAAGCTGTTATATTTCAGATGTTTAGAGCAAAAGACGTGTGCCTTGTGGCACTGGTGCAGTTTGAATGTTTACGGGGATTTCTAAAGTCGGGTCCAATTAGCCTAATCAGGGGATGCCCTTTGTCATCAAGTTCATCAAAGACTTTGAGTTCGTGGGCACAGAACCCTTCACGGGCACTCTGGAGGACGCCGCTGTGTTCGCCTCCAAGAAGCTGATTGAGTAGGATGCTGATACCGCTGCCGTGATGCACGACGCGGATCTAAAAGGCGAGCCGAGAGCACTCGTGAGCAAAGATGTCTAACCGCAGACCGACCCACTCTGCCGGACGCAGCAGAGCAATTAGACCGGCCTGAATGGTGGCCGTTCACCCCGGCGCAAGGCGCTGCACCATTCCCTTGATGAGACGCCAATGGTCAGCCTCATCCGGCTCCTGCTGCATCTCGTATTAGCCCGCCCGGGCATCGCATTCGCCTTCGGCAGAGTCTCCAAATTCGCGCATAAACCGCTGCGCGACGGAGAGCAGATCATCTAGCGGCGTCCCCGAACACAACTTAGATGTTTACGCGAGTAGCGCGTTGCCGGATCACTCCAACTCTTTGATCCAACTGGAGGTCAAACTGTACAAGTCCTGCCTCGCCGCCAGTTCCGTTTTGGCGGGAACATGGGATGGACCCCGGGCGGGCCGGGGGATAGGGTCCGCCCAACCGGAGAACTCCATGCCCCGCATTCCCGACGACATGTCCCCCGCCGCCATTGAGCGTCGCGCCAAGCTGACTGCGAAGATGCGGGCGGAAGCGGCGAAAAAGGCCGCGGCGGAGCCGCCGCCCGCGCCCAAGCCCCGCATCGCCAAAAGGCGCTAATCCCTACAATCACGTGAACGGCAAGGGCGGCAGGACGAAGGCCGCCTTTGGTGCTAGCCTTTCCCCAACAAAAGCTGCGGAGCCAATCCGCAGCACAATGGGGGAAGCCATGGGAAAGCTCATCACAAGCGGTATGCTGCTGTTGGCGCTGACGGCTGCGGCCACCGCACAGACCGCCGCGCCAGGAGAAACCACGGCGGGCGGGCTGCCCGTCGAATATCTTCCCAGTCCCCTGCCCGCGCCCAAAGAGGGCCAGGCGCCCACCATGCGCGTCACCGAACTCAATCCCAACAAGCGCAGCTTCCAGGTCGTCTTCTCCAAGGGCGATGAAGCGATTCAAGGGCTGAAGGAATTCGCCGACAAGAACAATCTCAACCTGGCGCATCTCACCGCCTTCGGCGCGCTGCAATCGGCGTCCATCAGCTGGTTCGAGGCCGACAAGCGCATCTACAAGACGATCCGGCTGAAGGAGATGATGGAAGTCACCTCCTTCACCGGCAGCATCGTGAAGAACGCCACCACCGGCGTGCGCACCGTGCATGTGCATGGCTCGGTGGCGGTCTATCGCAACGGCACCGTTTATGCCGGCCATATCACCGATGCCGTCATCGGTCCGACCTTGCAGGTCTATGTCGATGATTCCGCGCCGCTGACCACGACAGCGCAGGCGCCCGCCGCCGCCCCGGCGCGATAGACGCCTATCATTTCTGTAATCCGCGCGCTGACTGGCGCGCCCGGTGCGCTGGGATGGGCTGCCGCAAAATAATCACCCGGGGGATAGCCATGACATTCACGCGCAAGACGGTATTGGCGTTGCTGGTGACGGCCATGCCTTTGAGCGCCTTCGCGCAGGACGCGGCGGACGCGGCGCCGCCGCCCCGCCGATGGTGGTGTGGGCGCCAAAGCCGGTGCTGGCGCCGTTCGTCGCGCCCAACAAGCCGCTAGTGAGGGTGGCCGACCTGCAACGCCAACATGCCCGTGACAAAAGCTGGAACGAATTGGTGGTGCGCGATGCCGACGGCCTGACCGGCCGCTACATCCAGATGGCGCCGGGCGAGAAAACCAAAACGCAGTTCTGGGTCGACAGCCTGACCTTCTGGTTTGTGCAGGCGGGCCAGATGCGCGTGACGATCCAGGGACAGGAGCCCTTCATCGCCAACAAGAGCTTTGTGGTGCAGATACCGGCGCGCGTGCAGTATGCGATGGAAACGGTGGGCGACGAACCGGTGCTGCGCTTTGAAGTGACGCACACCCGCGCCCAGCCCTTCTATCCCTTGAGCGAAACGCCGACGCCGGTGCGCGGCTACCAGTACCAGCAGGTGACGCTGCCCAGCACGCCGGGTTCCTACGGCGCCACCAAGCCCTATATCGATTACCAGAAGGAAGTCATCGAAGGCGGTGGCCGCGCGCCCGCCGGTTATATCCGCGACGGCGAAACCGCCGCCAATATCGGCCGCGCCCCCGGCGCGCCGACGCCGCCTGCCACCCAGTGGGGTCATTTCCATGACGGCACCAGCGAGTTCTGGTTCATGCTGGAAGGCAATGCCGAATTCCTGATCGAAGGTGTGCCGCTGGTGCGGGCTTCACAAGGCGACATCGTCTATGCGCCGGCGGGGCGTTTTCACCGCTCCGGCCATGTCGGCGAAGTTGCCACACGCGTCTCAACCCACCCGATCGCGACGGCGGCCAATTCGATGCAGGTCGGTGGCGCGGGCGGCGCAGAGTAGATATTTTCGCCGCGGTTCCGGACGGAGTTGGTAGCGACAGCGTACCAACTGCAATTAGACTTTTCCTGGCTCCTAGCGCGGCGGCTCCAGCGCGTTCAGCGTGCTAGCGGCCGAATGGATCGAAAGCCGCGTCGCCATGCCGGTACCGCCCGACGTGGCGCGATGCCAGCCCCCGGCGGGCACATAGACGATGTCGCCCTGCTGCGCGGTGAAGAACGGCGCGCCTTCGATCAGGTAATCGACCTGCCCTTCCAGGATGAACCAGAACTCGCTGGTGCCGATATGGAAGTGGCCCTTGTCGCTGGCCGGCGGACGGGGCACCGAGGCCTGGCGGTTAATGTTGGCGGAGATGCCGTCATCCTGCACCGAGCCTGCGCCGCGGCCACCGCCCTGCACGATATCCTTCTGGAAATCGACAAAGGGCTTCTTGTCGCCGTAAGGCGCGGGCGCGGTGTAATAGCCGGCGCGGACGAAACGCCTGCCCCGGATCGGCACCGGCGTCTCGCCTTCGGCATAGTAGGGCGGCGACAGCGTCTGGGTGACTTCGAAGCGCAGCGCGGGCGCGGCGCCCAGCGCCTCGACCTGGACGAAATGCGCTGACGGTACCTGCACGATAACGCCCTTGGTGGCGGTGAAAGGCTCGACGCCTTCGATGGTGACGCGCAGCTCTCCCGACTGCAGCACAAAGAAGATCACCGAGTCGGAATACATCACCTTGGGCGACTTCTGGCCCGGCGCCAGCTGGATGTAGTGGCCGGTAAGGCCCTTGGCGTCGCGCACCAGCATCTGCGACCAGCTCTTCTGGCCCGCATGCGCCTTTTGCAGGTCGGCCAGCTTCCAATGGGCGCGGTTGGGCGCGACGAAAGGTGCCGAGACGGGCTTGGGCGCCCAGCCATACTGCAGGTTTCCTGCCGGAGCCTGCGCCGCGGCGGGCGCGGCCAGCACCAGTGTCAGCGCGATAAGGGTGCGAATCTTCATGGCGCCTGCCTCGACGGATTTTCGGGATCCAGATTGTTGATGTTGCCGGCCGGGAAGGTCGCCAGCCGGGTCGCCGTGCCGCCGCCGGTGAAATTGTTGCGGTGAAAGCGGCCGAACGGGACATAGACCACATCGCCCTGCGCGGCGATGAAGGGCTTCTGGCCTTCGAGCTGGAAATCCTGCTGGCCTTCCATGATGAAATAGAACTCGCTGGTCTCGGTGTGCCAGTGGCCCAGATCGTCGCGCGGCGGCGTCGGAATGGTCATGCCGCGAATAAAGCTGGATGGCTTGACGAAGCGCCCGGCGCGGCCTCCGCCCTGCACAATATCCTTGTCGAAATTGATATAGACCGTGGCCGGATCCAGCTTGGGCGGCGCGGCCGGCGCGGCATAGGCGATGCGGACGAATTCAACGCCGGACTGGGACGGCGGCGTTTCTTCCGCCGCATAGATCGGCGGCATGCCGCTATGGATGACCTCGAAGCGCAGCGCCGGATCGCTGCCCAGCGTTTCGACATGGAACATGGTGCGCTGGGGCACCTGCACCACCACGCTCTTGCCCGTCACGAAGGGCTCCAGCCCGTCAATGCTCACCCGCAACTGGCCGGACTGCACCACGAAAAAGATTTCGTTGTCGGGATACATCAGCCGCTTGGACTTCTCGCCCGGCGCCATCTGGATGAAGGTGCCGGTGAAGTTCTTGTCCTGGACCACGGTCTGGTGCCAGCGCGGCTCGCCCTTGTGGGCGGCCAGAAGCTCCCCCAGCCGCCAAAGCGGCTTATTGGGCAATATCCAGGGCGTCAGCGGATCGGGACGCGGCGCCAGAGAATATTTCAGAACGCGCGGCGGCGCTGCTGCGGCGGCGGCACCTCGCCCGGCGGCGGCTGGCGGCGCGGGCGTCTGCGCCAGAGCTGCCCCGGCCAGCAGCAGCATGGCTAAAGTCGCGATAACGGATCGCATGGCTTATCTCACCCCCTGTTATTTTTACCCACCATGGGGCGGCCACCCGTTTCGTGCAACCGGCCCAGCGGTGACGGGCAGATACTGGTTTGCACGCTGGCAGCGTCTTAAGTATCTGATTGGCCTGTAGGCCCCCGTGGCGGAATTGGTAGACGCACCGGACTTAAAATCCGTTGCCGCGAAAGCGGCGTGTCCGTTCGACTCGGACCGGGGGCACCATTACCGCGTTGTAATCGGCGCGAGGGATTTTGCGGCGTGGGCAGAAGGCTGCTCCGAAACAAAGAAGGGCTGCAGCCCGATCCGGGATGCAGCCCTTCCATTGTCTTCGCTGGAACGCGAGGCGCCCAGACCAAAACTGGTCAGTCGCGGACACCGGTCGAAACGAGGATCCAGCTCGCGGCCATAAGATGACAATGAGACACTGGACCACCTCCTTTCAAAAAAAATTCCACCACTCTTCTAGCACGGGCGCGGGCGTAAGAGTTTGAAATATTCGTTAGAGAAGCTCTTTGCGCATGGCCGCGCCCGCAGCCAGCAAGACATCGTCCAGTACGGCGGTGACATGGTCGAAGCCCAGGGCGAGCATCTTCTGCGCATCCTCGACATTGGTGCAAAACATGCCGGAGCGGATGCCGGCCCGCTTCGCCGCCGCCACCACCTGCTCGCAAACCGCGATGATTTCCGGTTCGGCGATTCGGGCGCTGGTCTTCATGCCCATGGTCAGGCGCATATCGTTGGGGCCGAGATAGAGCATGTCGAGGCCGGGCACCGAAGCAATCTCGTCGATGGCGTGTAGCCCTTTCAGTGTCTCGATCTGGGCGATGGTCAGAACCGTGGTGTTGGCATGTTCGGAATAATCGTCACCGCCATAGATGGTGGCGCGGCGCGGCCCGAAGGAGCGATAGCCCATCGGGGAATAGCGGCTGGCGCCGACAAAGGCTTCGCACTGTTCGCGGGTCTCGATCATGGGGCAGATCACGCCATAAGCGCCTGAATCCAGCGCCCGCATGATGTCGCCAGGATCGTTCCACTTCACCCGCACGATCGGCACGGCGTCGGTGGTGGAGATGGCGGTCAGCATCTGCACCATGGTTGCATGGTCGGCCTGGCCATGCTCCTGGTCGATGGTCAGGCTGTCCCAGCCCTGATGGGCCAGTTGTTCGGCGGCAATGGCGGAGGGCAACATCAGCCAGCAATCGACGGATGCCTTGCCGGAAGCCCAGATTTGTTTCAGCTTGTTGGGGCGCATCCGCTCAACCTAGCTGCCGTTTCCCGACATGGAAAGTCTTTCGACCATCTGTGTGATCGCTGGTGGCGGCCCCGCCGGCTTGATGCTGGGGTTGATGCTGGCGCGGCGGGCGTGGATGTGACGGTGCTGGAGAAGCATCGCGAATTCCTGCGCGATTTCCGCGGCGACACGGTGCACCCCTCGACGCTGCAGATCATGCAGGAACTGGGGCTGCTGGAGGAATTCCTGGCCTTGCCGCATGCCCGCGTCGTTCAGGCCGGGATCGATATCGGCGCGCGGCATTACCGCTTCGCCGACTTGTCGCGGCTGCCGGTGCCGTGCAACTTCATCGCCATGCCCAAAGGAAAGGGCGCAGGCGTCTGGTCCCTTAGGTAGCGTTACATCTGCATCATCCAACCCTCGACGCCCATGGCCGCCTGACGCACGGCTTCGGTCAGGGTTGGATGCGAATGGCAGGTGCGGGCGATGTCTTCCGACGCCGCGCCGAATTCCATGGCGAGAACAACCTCAGCAATCAGATTACCCGCTTGCGGGCCGACGATATGACAGCCCAGCACCTTGTCGGTGGCGGCGTCGGCGAGAATCTTCACCAGACCATCGGTGGCGGAGATGATCTTGGCGCGGGCGTTGGCGGTGAAGGGAAACTTGCCCACCTTGTAGGCGATGCCCGCGGCCTTCAGTTCTTCCTCGGTCTTTCCGACGCTGGCGACTTCCGGGAAGGTGTAAATCACCGACGGAATTGTGTCGTAATTCACATGGCCCGGCTTGCCCGCGATGATCTCGGCCACCGCCACGGCTTCATCTTCGGCCTTGTGCGCCAGCATGGCACCTTCGCGGCAATCGCCCACGGCATAGATGCCCGCGACATTGGTGCGGTAGTGATTGTCGGTGACGACGCGACCGCGCTTGTCCAGCGCCACGCCCACCGCTTCCAGACCCAGATTGGCGGTGTAGGGCGCGCGCCCGATGGCCACCAGCATGATGTCGGCCTCGATCACGCTCTTCTCGCCGCCCGCCGCCGGTTCGACCGTCACCTTCAGGCCGGTCTTGGTCTTCTCCACGCCCACCACCTTGGTGGAAAGCTGGAAGGTGAATCCCTGCTTGGACAGAATGCGCTGGAAGACCTTGCCGATTTCGCCATCCAGGCCCGGCGTGATGCGGTCGAGGAATTCCACCACCGTGACCTGGCTGCCCAGGCGCTGCCACACTGAGCCCAGCTCCAGCCCGATCACGCCCGCGCCCACCACCAACAATCTCTTGGGGACTTCCTTCAGCGCGATGGCGCTGGTGGAGGAAACGATCTGCTTCTCGTCGATGGTGACGCCGGGCAGCTTGGCCACATCCGAGCCGGTGGCGATGACGATACTCTTGGCCGTCAGGGTGCGGGTGCCGTCCTTAGTCTTCACTTCGACCTTGCCCGGCCCAGTGATCTTGGCCTCGCCGACCACGCTTTCGACCCTGTTTTTCTTGAAGAGGAATTCGACGCCCTTGGTGAGCTCGCCCACCACCTTGTCCTTGCGCGCCATCATCGCGGGCAGGTCCAGCTCCACCTGGGCCTTGATGCCCAGCGCGGCAAATTCGTGGCGGGCTTCGTGGAAACGCTCGGAAGCGTGCAGCAGCGCCTTGGAGGGGATGCAGCCCACATTCAGGCAGGTGCCGCCGAAGCTGCCGCGCTTGTCGATGCAGGCGGCGGAAAGGCCTAGCTGATCGGCCCGGATGGCGGTGTTGTAGCCGCCCGGCCCGCCGCCGATCACGATCACGTCGAAATTGTCCGCCATGCCCCGTCCCTAAATCTCTGAATCCGGCTGAGATATAGTGGGTGCGGCGCGCCGGTCAAACCGGCTTTTTCCACCCCTGCCTTGCCGGGGCCTTGATCGGCCACGGTTTTTCGGGCGCTTCGGCCAGAATTGTTCTTGCCCTTCGCCCGCCCTTTGACGATATCGGGGCGTTGCCCACGACATCCCCGGAAAAGACAATGAAGCGACTGCTGCACACGAACACAAAAGTGAAGCGCGGGGCCCACGGCCTCGGGCTCTTTGCCACCGGCCCGATCAAAAAAGGCGAAATGGTCGCGGAATATTGGGGGCCGGTCGTGACGGACGAGCAGCTGGAACGCAGCCGGGGCAAGTATTTTTTCGAGCTGGAAAACAACCTGGCCATCGATGGCAAGGACCGCAAGAACGTCGCGCGCTACATCAACCATTCCTGCTTTCCGAATTGCGAGCCCATCGAAAACGAAAAGCAGAAGCGCATCTTCATCAAGGCGCGGCGCAACATCAAAGCGGGCGAGGAATTCGGCTATGACTACGGCAAGGACTATTGGGACGAGCATATAAAGCCCATCGGCTGCCGCTGCGGCTGTGGCGGCAAGGGCCGGAAGAAGCGGCGCTAACCCTGAGCGTTCAGGCGTCCGCCCGCACTCATCGCTGGGATACCGACTACCGGCACCGCAGGCCACAGTCTGGCCGCCAGATCAGTCAGCTAGCAGCGGGGTGGTACAAATGCAGCCCTTAAACTAACATACCAAATGGACCACTAAGTGTGGGCCGGCCAGAGCTTTTCTTGGGGTGAAGGAGTCCTTTTCTATGAGCGTGTCGCAGACCCTCGCGCCGCATCTGCCCTATTTGCGCAGGTATGCTAGGGCCTTAACCGGATCCCAGACCAGCGGCGACGCCCATGTGTGGGCCGCGCTGACCGCCCTTCTGGGCGGGGACCACAGCATGCTGGAGGGCGTGCCCCCCAGGGTCGGCCCTCACCGTCTGTTCCACGCCATCTGGCAGTCCAGGGCCGAGCATTATGACGAGCAGGCGCAGCCGGCTGGCTCCGGAGCCAAAAGCCCGGAAAACCGCCTCCGCTCCCTGTCGGCCTCCAAGCGGGGCTCCCTGCTGCTGACCGCCGTCGAGGCCTTCAGCCTGGAAGAAGCCGCCTTCATCCTGGACGAGAATCCGGAAGAGGTCGAAACTGCGATCCTTGGCGCCCAGAAAACCATCGACAGCCAGCTGGCCAGCAAGGTGCTAATCATCGAGGACGAGCCCATCATCGCGTTCGACCTGGAAAAGCTGGTCACCGAACTGGGTCACAAGGCTGTCGCCATCGCCGCTACCCGCGAAGAGGCCGTGGCCAAGGCCCATTCCGAGCGTCCCGGCCTGGTGCTAGCGGATATCAACCTGGGCGAAGGCGGCTCGGGCATCGATGCGGTCAGCGAGATCCTGGCCAGCTTCGACATCCCGGTGATCTTCATCACCGCCTATCCGGAAAAGCTGCTGATCGGCGAGCGTCCGGAGCCGACCTATCTCATCGCCAAGCCCTTCCTGCCCGAAACGGTTCAGGCCACGGTGGGCCAGGCGCTGTTCTTCCATCCCGTCGCGAAGCAGGCGGCGTAACATAACAATTGTTTCAGGCATTCAGGAGCGTTCGACATGGCGGCGAAGAAAAAAGTGGCGCAGGGCAATATCGAGGCGCGGCTTTCGGCCTTGCGTGATGATTTCGCTTCGCTGCAAGGCGATTTGAAGGGTCTATATGGCGATGTCAGCTCGGAGGCCTCCAGCCGCGCCACCGCGGCGATGCAGGCCGCCGAGGAAGTCGCGGACCGCGCCATGCTGCTGGCCGAAGAAGCGGCCCGCGAAGCCAAGATGAAGGCCGTCGAGTACACTGAGGAAGCCCAGGAATGGGCGGAGGACAATGTCGCCGAGCTGCGCGCCCGGATCCGGGCGCAGCCGCTGGCCTCGCTGCTGATCGCCGGTGGCATCGGCGCCTTCCTGGGTGCGATTTTGCTGCGCCGCTAGCCTTTTGGGCTTGGTAAAGATCTGATAAGCCAGAAGCGATATCCTCCTGGTTCTGATGGAGCCCCGCCCATGTTCGCGCGTCTGAGCGCCAAATTCCTTGTCCTGGTCGCAGCCGCGGCGCTGGTCTTTTTCGGCGTCGGACTGCTGGGGCTGGCATTGGCCGAAACGCTGGTCGCGCATTTCGGCGCGGCGGGCGCTTATGCCCTCACCGGCGGTGTGATGCTGCTGCTGGTGCTGGCAGGATTTGGTGTGAATGCCATGATGCGCCCGCGCCGTCCGCTGCCGCCGCCACCAGCCAATTTCGCCACTCTGCTGATGGGGGCGCTGGCCAAGGATGTACCCTGGGCCGCCGTGGCGAGCGCCGGGGTGCTGAAGCTGGTCGATGTGTTCCTGAAGCGTCAGCGCGCCAAGAGTCCGAACTAATACACAGCCATTCCGTGACTCGTCCAGCGCCATCCGCCCGCCCGGCTAGGCAGGGATTCAGCCGAGGCGAATGGCCGCCAGCGGAGTCCGCAGAGACTGTGTCCACCTACCAGCGATAGGCGACGTTACCCGTTCCTTGGAGGATGGTCGTCCCAGAGCCGACCTGACTGTCTAGGCGAACGCCGAAGGACAGGCCCGTGGCTTTCTGCGCCTGAAGGTTAAGGCCGATGACTGCCATGTCGTTGGCGGGCTTGATGCCGCTCAACTTGAAGCTGGATCCAATAAGCGATTGGAACGAGACCGTGCTGGTCGGATTGTAGCCCAACTGGTGCGACCAGCCGATGGTGCCCTGCGCTTTCAGGTTCGTGTCGTCGTCAAGCTGGAAGCTGCGATCAAGGTGCGTACCAGCCTCGAAATAGCTCAAGGTGTTATTCTGGGACAGATAAGACAGTGTGTAGCTAGAAGTCCCACGCTGAACAGTTTCAGCATATGCCGGTGTATTTATGTTCTGAAGCGATCCGGCCAGATAGGGCGTCAGGCCGAACTGATCTTCGACGCTAAAGCGGTAGCCGCCTTCGATACGTCCGCCGAACTCATTGGCCGTGACGTTGCCCGACAGGACGTCGGTGCCTGCGACTCTGACGGTGCGAGTGGTTGTGACGTCAAGGTTGCCATAGCCCAGAGAAGCCGAGACGTAGCCATGGTCCATAATGGTCTTATGGGCATAGATACCCAGCAAGATGTCCCGGCTTGTGCCAGTGCCATTGCCAGACGAGAAGGACTGCTGACCGATAGCCAAACTGGCTGCCAAAACAGAGTCTATCTCGGGGATATTTATCTGACCGCCCACTGCGAGGCCGACATTGCTGCCTGACAGGCTAGCTGCGCCGGTTGTGACGTCTGCAGATATGCCGGTATGGCCGCCATACACCGAACTCCAAACACAGGAGGCTGATGCATCTTGATCAGACCCTGTAGCGCATTGGTCTGTCATGGTCTTCAGGAACGGCGCAAAGCTTTGCGAAACGGCTGTTGCAACATTCGTACCCACTTGACCTTCGGCCTGTGTGATCGAGTCTGCAAGTGCAGCGCCTGTCTGGCTATAGAGCGCCAGCATGCCTGTGTTGGGGATGCCGCCAGCGGTTACAAATCCATCAATAGCTTTTGCCGTATTGGTCAGGTTCGACGCAGAGCCGGTGGGCAGCAATGGCGTCAGGTTTTTGGTTACAAGGTTCAAGTAAACGGAATTGCTCGTATAGCTGAGATTGTCAGTTAGGTAGAATGGCAGAGCCGCGCCAGCGTGGGTGAGCGATGCGAAGGAGCCGGTCACAAGGCCAGTTGATTCAACAATCGCGAACTTCTGGCCGACTGTATAATTACCCGCTGCAAAGGTTGCCGTGACCGCGCCATTAATATTGGCAGATCCAGATACAATCGCCTTGCTGGCTGCAGTCGGTGTAACTGCCACAGCGTAATTGCCCCCTGCGGCCATGGTCAGGTTCCCAGAGACGTTCAGGGTGCCGAGCGCACCGTTAATGCCGGGCGACAATGTTGAGCCGCTGGCAATCGTCGTGGTTCCAACCGTGCCCGTACCCTGCAGCGTGCCGCTCGTAACTGTGACAGCGCCAATCTTGCCGGTAACGGCGAGCGTTCCGCCGGCAACTGTCGTGCCGCCGGTGTA
>CANFDA010000013.1 GCA_947445215.1 Alphaproteobacteria bacterium
GAGCCAGTCGTCCAACGACACCTATCCCACCGCCATGCATGTGGCAGCGGCGGAGGAAGTCGTGAACCGGCTGCTGCCCGCCTTGAAGCATCTGCATGCGGCGCTGGACGCCAAGGCCAGGGCCTGGGCCTCCATCATCAAGATCGGCCGCACCCACACCCAGGACGCCACGCCGATCACGCTGGGCCAGGAATTCTCGGGCTATGCGGCGCAGGTGGCCAATGGCATCGCCCGCATCGAGCAGACCCTGCCGCGCCTGATGGAACTGGCGCAGGGCGGCACCGCCGTCGGCACTGGCCTGAATGCGCCCATCGGCTTCGATCGTGTGGTGGCGGCACGCATCGCCGCCATTACCGGCCTGGCCTTCACCACCGCCACCAACAAGTTCGAGGCGCTGGCCGCGCATGACGCCATGGTGTTCAGCCACGGCGCCATCAACACGGTGGCCGCCTCGCTGTTCAAGATCGCCAACGATATCCGCTTCCTGGGCTCGGGCCCGCGTTCGGGCCTGGGCGAGCTGTCGCTGCCGGAAAACGAGCCGGGCTCCTCCATCATGCCGGGCAAGGTCAATCCGACCCAGTGCGAGGCGCTGACCCAGGTCTGCGTCCAGATCTTTGGCAACAATGCCGCGCTGACCTTTGCCGGATCGCAGGGGCATTTCGAACTCAACGTCTTCAACCCGGTGATGGCGTATAACTTCCTGCAATCGGTGCAGCTGATGAGCGACGCGGCGGTGAGCTTCACCGACAATTGCGTCGTCGGCATCGAGCCGCGGCTGGACAATATCCAGGCCGGGCTGAACCGTTCGCTGATGCTGGTGACGGCGCTGGCGCCCAAGATCGGTTACGACAACGCCGCCAAGATCGCCAAGACGGCGCACAAGAACGGCACCACTTTGAAGGACGAAGCGGTGGGCGGCGGCTATGTCACCGAGGCCGAGTTCGACGCCATCGTCGTGCCCGCCGACATGATCGCACCCAAGTAGGTGTCGTGGCGCCTTGCCAGCCTGCTGCTGTTGCCGCTGCTGGCGGGCGCGGTCCTGCTGCCGCTGGCGGCGCAGGAAGCCCCGCCCAACCCTGTCGAGCGGTTGCAGGCGCGGCTGGCGCGGGGCGAGGTGCAGATCGCCTATGACGAGAACCACGGCTATCTGCTCGGGCTGCTGAAGGCGCTGGACGTGCCGGCGGAATCCCAGGTGCTGCCCTTCACCAGCTCTTCGTTCCTGGGCAATCTGATCAACCCGAAACAGCCGCGCGCCATCTATTTCACCGACGATGTCGCGGTCAGCGTGGCAAGGGGCGGCCGCGTGGTTGAACTGATCGCCAATGACCGCAATGGCAGCCCGGTTTTCTACACCTTCGCCACGGCGCGGCGCACCGATCCCCGCTTCCAGCAGGAAGTGGCGCTCTGCACCTTCTGCCACAACCGCACCAGCCCGGCGGCCTCGCTGTGGATCATGGCCGACATTGTCGCCAATGACGCCGGCGTGCCGGTGCGGCGGCGCGGCGATCCCAGCTTCGATCATACCGACCATACGATACCCTTCGAGAATCGCTGGGGCGGCTGGTACGTCACCGGCACCACCGGCAGCATCCGCCACCATGGCAATGTCACGCTGCCGGCGGGCGCTGTGGACTTGCCCACCGACAAGGGCCTGAACGTCACCGACCTGTCGGGCCGCTTCGATCCTGGCCAGGTGCTGCAGCCTGGCAGCGACGTGGTGGCGCTGATGACGCTGGAACACCAGGCCGGGTTCATCAACCGCACCGCCACGCTGAATGCCGAATATTCCGACGCCCGCGCCGACGAGCTGGCCGCCTACATGACCTTCGCGGGCGAGGTGGCGTTGCCCGGCCCGATCCAGGGCAGCAGCGGCTTTGCGGCGCACTTCGCCGCGACGGGCCCGCGCGATGCGCAGGGCCGGTCCTTGCGCGAACATGACCTGAAGACGAAGCTGTTCCGTCATCCGCTCAGCTACATGGTCTACAGCAATGCTTTCGACGCCCTGAAGCCGCAGGCCAAGGCCCGCGTCTGGCGGCAATTGCAGGCGCGCTTGCGCGGCACGCCCGAAGGCCGCACTGCCATTGCCATCGCCGCCGCCACCAAGCTGGACGTTCCCACAGACTGGACAACGCCTTGAGCCGCAGAAGCGTCGCGCGCATTCCCTTGGAAAAGGGCCATGTCATCGTGCAGGACAACCGCACGGGCACGGTTTCCTATTGGCAGAAGGAGTATCACCAGAGCGCGGCGGACGCGCGCGGCGTCTCCACCGCCGACTATATCCACGCCATGTATTTCTTCCTGCGCCAGGTGAAGGCGAAGGACGTGCTGATGATCGGCTGCGGCGGCGGCACGCTGGCCACCATGCTGTCGGCCAAGGGCGTCAAGGTGACGGTGGTCGACCTGCACACGCTGTCTTTCGACATTGCACGCGATTACTTCGCCCTGCCCGCCACGGTCGATTGCCATGTTTCCGATGGTGTCGCCTATCTGAAGAAACATCCTGGCCGGCATGATGCGCTGATACTCGATGCCTTTGGCGCGGGCGGCATGCCGGCCAAGTTCAAGACCGACGCGTTCTTCAAGCTGGCGAAGTCGCAGCTGAAGCCCGGTGGCCTGTTCCTGATGAACGTCATCGTGGACGATGATGATGACGCCACGCCTGACGATCTGGTGCGGCGGCTGCGCAAGCAGTGGCGTGGCGTGCGCTTGCTGGATACCGATGGCTGGGTGGACCGCAACGCCGTGATCGCAGCGGGCAAGGTGGCGAAACTGACAAAGCCGCGCGTGCTGATGCCGCCAAGGCCGGGCGGGCCGAAGCTGAAGCGCGAACTGGCGGTACTGAACTGGCGGGGCATCAGGAAGGGCAGTGGGCGATGAGCCTGAAGAAGCGCTCCTTCTCCCTGGCCGGGCATCGCACCAGCGTAGCGCTGGAGGCGGAGTTCTGGGCGGTGCTGGATCAATCGATGCAGGGCAGCAGCCTGGCGGCGCTGGTGGCGAAGGTGGATGCCCAGCGGGGGGCACAGCCCCTGGCCAGCGCCCTGCGCCTTCACGCGCTTGCGCTGGTGCGAACCCAGTCCTAGCTTTCCCGCATGGCCGAGATCGTCAACCTTAACCGCGCCCGCAAGGCGAAAGCCAAAATCAAAAAGGGCAAGACGGCCGAGGCCAACCGCGTCGCCCATGGAACTCCCAAGGCGCTGAAAAAGCTGGAAGTGGCGAAGCTGGAACAGGCGTCGGAACGTCTGGTAGGACACCGGCTGGAAGTCTCCCGCGACGATAATTAGTTGGGAATTCCCGCCCCACGTTCTAATATCGTTCTCATGCTTCCAGATTCCGTGTGTGTGCCTTGAGCGGTTACTATTCAGATCCCCTGGACGCTGCCTTTGGCGGCGACACCACGCCGCCGGTGCCGCGCGAGCCGGATTATCTCAAGGGCCTGAACCCCGAACAGCGCGCCGCGGTCGAAGCTGTGGACGGCCCCGTGCTGGTGCTGGCGGGCGCGGGTACCGGCAAGACCCGCGTGCTGACCACACGGCTGGCGCATATCCTCGCCACCCGCCGCGCCTGGCCGGGGCAGATGCTGTGCGTCACCTTCACCAACAAGGCGGCGCGCGAGATGAAGGAGCGCATCGGCGCCCTGATCGGCGGCGTGGTCGAAGGCATGCAGTGGCTGGGCACCTTCCACTCCATCGGCGCCAAGATGCTGCGCGGCCATGCTGAGCTGGCGGGGCTGAAAACCAACTTCACCATTCTCGACACGGACGACCAGCTTCGCCTGATGAAGCAACTGATCGAGGCCGAAGGCGTCGATGAGAAGCGCTGGCCCGCCCGCACCCTGGCCAGCATGATCGATGGCTGGAAGAATCGGGGCCTGCGCCCCGATGATGTCTCGGACGGCGAAGGCCAGGGCTACGCATTTGGAAAAGGCAAGTCGCTCTATCGCCAGTATCAGGATCGGCTGAAGGCGCTGAACGCGGCCGATTTCGGCGACCTTCTGCTGGAGGTTCTGCACATCTTTCGCAGCCATCCCGACATCCTGGCCGAATATCGCGACCGCTTCCGCTACATGCTGGTGGACGAATACCAGGACACCAATGTGGTGCAGTATCTCTGGCTGAAGCTGCTGGCCAGCGCATCTGGCAATGTCTGCGTCGTGGGCGATGACGACCAATCGATCTATGGCTGGCGCGGCGCGGAAGTGGAAAACATCCTGCGCTTCGAACGCGATTTCCCAGGCGCGAAAGTGATCCGGCTGGAACGCAATTATCGCTCCACGCCCGTCATTCTGGGCGCGGCATCGGGGCTTATTGCTGCGAACAAAGGCCGTTTGGGCAAGACGCTGTGGACCGAAGGCGATCCGGGCGAAAAAATTCGTGTCAGTGGTGTATGGGATGCGGAGGAAGAAGCACGCAATGTCGCCACCGAAGCGGAAGAACAGCGCCGCCAGGGCCATGCCTTTGCCCAGATGGCCATTCTGGTGCGCGCCTCGTTCCAGATGCGCGAATTCGAAGACCGCTTCATCAGCCTTGGCCTGCCCTATCGCGTCATTGGCGGCCCGCGCTTCTATGAACGGGCCGAAGTGCGCGACGCCATGGCGTACCTTCGCCTGATCGCGCAGGGCGATGACGATCTGGCCTTCGAGCGCATCGTCAACAAGCCCAAGCGCGGCATCGGCGATGCCAGCGTGGCGTCGCTGCACGCCTATGCCCGGATACGCCAGCTACCGTTGCTGGCGGCGGCGCGCGAGATCGCCGACACCGACGAATTGCCGCCTAAGGCGCGCAAGGCGCTGACCGAACTGGCCGCCAACTTCGCCCGCTGGAGCGAGACGGCGCGGGTGCTGCCCCACACCGAGCTGGCCGAGATGGTGCTGGACGAAAGCGGCTATACCGACATGCTCAAGGCCGACAAATCGGCGGAAGCCCCGGGACGGCTGGACAATCTCAAGGAATTCGTCCGCTCGATGGAAGGCTTTGAAAGCCTGGCCGGCTTTCTGGAGCATGTCAGCCTGGTGATGGAAATCGCGCAGGACGAAAGCGGCGACCGCATCAACCTGATGACCCTGCATGCCGCCAAGGGGCTGGAGTTCGACACCGTCTTCCTGCCCGGCTGGGAAGAAGGCCTGTTTCCCAGCCAGCGCACCATGGATGAGAACGGGTTGGCGGGGCTGGAGGAAGAGCGCCGCCTGGCGTATGTCGGCCTGACGCGGGCGCGGAAGCGGCTGCGGCTGTCCTTTGCCGCCAATCGCCGCGTGCATGGCTCATGGCAAAGCGCCCTGCCCTCGCGCTTCCTGAAGGAAATCCCCGAGAACCATGTCGAGACCATCGTCGATGACAGCTTCTATGGCGGCGCGTCGGCCTTTCGCGACAATGCCGGGGCGCAAAGTTTCGGCAGCACTTATGATTCACCCGGCTGGAAGCGCGCCCAAGAAAGCATGAGGGCCAACAAGGCGGCGGGCTTTGTCCGTGACCGTCCGCCCCTGATCGAGGCCCAGGCCTGGAACGCCCAGACCTCCGATCCCGGCGCCAGCGTCTATGCGCGCGGCGAGCGGGTTTTCCACCAGAAGTTCGGCTATGGCCGCGTTAATGCCGTCGAAGGCAACAAGCTGACGGTGGATTTCGAGAAGGCGGGCGAGAAGAAGGTCATCGATCAGTTCGTTTCGCGCGCCTGAGCCAAGAAAAAAGGCGCTCCACCGGAGCGCCCCTCTTTTCTTATCTTGGCCACGCTGCCGCTCGCTTCCTGCTCGCGGCGGCTCGCCGTTCAAATCAACCGTCGCGCTACGCTGTCGCTAGCGACGGCCGATTTGTCGCGCTGTGCGCGATCACGGCTCACCCCCTGGCACATGCATGGTGGCGAGCACGAAGGTGCTGCCTTCGGTGCGGGCCAGGTGCGGCACGCCCTTGGGCACAAAGATGAAATCGCCCTTCTTCATGCGGTTGATGGTCGAACCGGCCTGGCTGTCGCCATCGATGTTCGCGCCGGTATCACGTGGATTCACCACGGTGCCGCCGGTTTCGATGATGCCTTCGCCGTCGATCACATACATGAACTCGGCATTGTTCTTGTGCACCGAGGCGATGCCCTTGGCCGAACGCACTTCCAGCCCGATGCGATATGGCGCCAGCGAGATCAGCGTGCCGCCGGAGAAGAAGCGCGCCGCGGTGGGCAACGTCTGGCGGGCGGTGGCGACCATGGCGGGCGTATCGGCCGCCAGCGCGATCAGCTTGGGCGCGGCGGGCGCGCCACGGCCCGCGGCGGGCGCGGTGGCGGCTTGCGGGCCCCACGCGCCGGTGCGCGGCACATGGATGGTGGCCACCAGCAGCGGGCCGCCCGGGTCGGGCAGCAGCATATGCGGCTTGCCTTCCGGAACGATGAACATGTCGCCCTTGTTGATATTGCGCACCGTGCCGCCCGCGACGTCGGTGCCGGCCGTGTTGGCGCTCGTCGTGACGGGATTCACCAACGCACCGTCCGTAGTGTAAACGCCGGAGCCTTCCAGAATGATCATCACTTCCGAGCGGTCGGCATGGACCGAGGCAGGGGCCTTTCCGATGCGATACTCGAGCCCGAGCTGATAGGGCGTGGCCTGGATGATGATGTTGCGCACATTGGGGTTCTTGGTGGTGGCGGCGGCATAGGCCTGGCGCTGCTGCTGGGCCAGGGCGGTGATCTGTTCGGCGGTGACGACCATGGCCTGGCCGCCGGCGGCGTTGCTGGTGGCGATCGCCGGCGTCGCGCTACGGCCCGAGGCAGGCGCGGGCGCCGGGGCCTGCGCCAGCACGGCGGAAGCGGGCAGCAGCAGCGCGGCGGCAAGAAGATAGGATTTCATGGCGTTTCCCCTATGTTATTGGACGGGTTATTTGACGTCGGTAGACTATCACGCCATACCGCGCGCGCCAGCCAACGGACCCCATTTCGTATGATCAATCCCCCCCTCTGGAAAGCCACGATTGCCTGCATCAAGACCGAGGCGGGCGATCTGGCGGCGGCGCTGGAACTGGAAGGCAGCGCCCAGGCGGTGCTGATCGCCGAAGAGCCTTTCGCCGATGGCGCGGTGGTTGAAGCTCTGTACACGGAAGAACCCGACGCCGCCTATCTCAGCCGGGTGGCGGCGCGCACCGTCATCGTGGCGCCCCTGCCCGACCAGGACTGGATTCGCCTGAGCCAGGAAGGCCTGCCGCCGGTGCGGGCCGGGCGCTTCTTCGTCTATGGCGCGCATGATGCGGGCGCGGTGCCGCATGGCGTCATTCCGATGAAGATCGAGGCGGGATTGGCCTTCGGCACCGGCCATCACGAAACCACGGCGCTGTGCCTGTCGGTGCTCAGCGATCTCGCCAAGGGCCAGGCGGCCTACCGCAATGTGCTCGATCTGGGCACAGGCACCGGCCTGCTCGCCATCGGCGCGGCCAAGCTGTGGAAGAAGAAGGTGCTGGCGTCGGACATCGATCCCGTCGCCGTCGAAGTGACGCGCGAGAATGCCCGCGCCAATGGCGTGGGGCCGCTGGTGACGGCGGTGGTGGCGGACGGGCTGGACAATCCCCTGCTCAAGAATGGCGCGCCCTATGACCTGATCGTGGCCAACATCCTGGCCAGCCCCCTTACCCGGCTGGCGCCGTCGATCCAGCGGGCTCTGGCCCCCGGCGGAACGCTGGTGCTGTCGGGCCTGCTGCGGAACCAGGAATTGATGGTGATCAGCTTCTATACTGGGCTGCGCTTTGTTTCCCGCCGCCGCGATGGGCCGTGGTCTGCGCTGGTGCTGGAAAAGCCCTAGCGGTAGCATCGTGCCATGAACAGCCACGCCCCGCTCCAGAGCTTCGACGAAGTCTCCGACAAGGTGCAATGCGCCCCGCGCCTGGCGTTGCTGCGGGCCGAACTGCACCGGCGCGGGCTGGACGGTTTCGTGGTGGCGCGCAGCGATGCGCAGCAGAACGAATATCTCGCCCCGCATGACGAGCGGCTGGCCTGGCTTACCGCCTTCACCGGCTCGGCCGGGGCGGCGGTGGTGCTGATGGACAAGGCCGCCGTCTTTGTCGATGGCCGCTACACGTTGCAGGTGCAGGGCCAGACCGACCTGGCGCTGTTCGCGGCGCGCGATCTGGTTTCCGAAGCACCGCACGGCTGGATTCCCGGCCATGTCGCGAAGGGCGCGCGCATCGGCTACGACCCCTGGCTGTCCACCGCCAACGGGGCGGCGCATCTGGCGCGGGCCTGCGAGCAGGCGGGCGCGACTTTGGTGGCGCTGGAGAGCAATCCCATAGACGAGATCTGGGCCGATCAGCCCGCGCCGCCGACACGACACGCGGTTCCGCATGCCTTTAATCTTTCGGGCGAAGAAGCGCAGGCCAAGCGCGGCTGGCTGGCCGCCGACCTGAAAAAGCGCGGGGTGCGGGCTGCCGTCATCACCTTGGCCGATTCCGTCTGCTGGCTGCACAATATTCGCGGAAGCGATCTGCCGCACACGCCATTCGTGCTGGGCTTCGCCATTCTCCATGACGACGCCACGAGCGACCTGTTTCTGGATGCGAAGAAACGCAGCCCCGAATTGCTGGCGCATCTGGGCGATGGCGTGCGGCTGCGCCCGCCCGCCGAATTCGAAGCAGCGCTGAACGATCTGGCCGGGCACACGGTGCTGGCCGATCCCGCCACCGCCGCCAACGCCGTGTTCGACCGTCTGGGCAAGCAGGGCGCCAGGATCGTGCGCGCGCCCGATCCCTGCCAATTGCCCAAGGCTTGCAAGAACCCGCTGGAAGTCGAGGGCATGCGCAAAGCGCACATCCGCGACGGCGCGGCGCTATCGCGCTTTCTCGCCTGGTTCGCGGTGGCGTCGGCCAATGGCGGCCTGACCGAGATCGACGCGGCGGAAAAGCTGGAAGGCTTCCGCCGCGCAACTGATTGTCTGTCGGACCTGTCCTTCGATTCCATCACCGGCGCGGGCAGCAACGGCGCCATCGTGCATTACCGCGTCACGCGCTCGAGCAACCGCAAGATAAACCGCGACGAGATTTTCCTGCTGGATTCCGGCGCGCAATACCCGGATGGTACCACCGACGTCACCCGCACCATCATGGTCGGCACCGCCACGGCGGAGATGAAAGACCGCTTCACCCGCGTGCTGAAGGGCCATATCGCGCTGGCGACGGCGCGCTTCCCCGAAGGCACCATCGGCATGCAGCTGGACAGCTTCGCGCGCCGCCCGCTGTGGGAAGCGGGGCTGGATTACGACCATGGCAGCGGCCATGGCGTCGGATCGTATCTGTCGGTGCATGAAGGGCCGCAGAACATCTCCAAGAAACCCGTGGGCCAACCGCTGCTGCCCGGCATGATCTGTTCCAACGAGCCCGGCTATTACAAGACTGGCGAATACGGGATCCGCATCGAGAATCTGGTGGTGGTGACGCCGCTGAAGGATGCGGGCGGCGACCGCAAGATGATGGGATTCGAGACCCTGACTATGGCGCCGATCGATTTGAACCTGGTCGATCCCGACCTGATGACGGCGGAAGAGCGCGAATGGCTCAATCTCTATCACGCCCGCGTTCGCGAGACGATTTCGCATCTGGTGGATGAGGATACGCGCGCCTGGCTGGAACGGGCGACTTTAGCCATTTGATTGTCGCGCGACGCGCGACGGGGGCAATTTAACTGGACTGTCATGGCCCGGCTTGCCCGGGCCTTCCAGGGCAACCAGCAACGCTCGACGATCCCTGGATGCCCGCTTTCGCGGGCATGACATTAAGAGATTAACTTCAGCCACTCGTCTTCTGTCTTTACTTCCACGCCATGCTTCTGCGCGTCCTTGAGCTTGGAGCCCGCACCGGGACCAGCCACTACGATATCGGTCTTAACCGAGACCGAGCCTGAGACCTTGGCGCCCAACGCTTCCGCCCGTGCCTTGGCTTCCTGCCGCGTCATTTTCTCCAGCGTGCCGGTGAACACCACGGTCTTGCCGGAAACCGGCGAACTCTTCGATGGCGCGGCCATGGCCTGCACATCCAGCCACTTCAGCAGGCAGTCTAGCGCCTCGCGATTGTGCTTCTCGGCAAAGAAGTCATGGATCGCCTCGGCCACCACACCGCCCACGCCTTCGATGTGCTGCAACTCTACCAGCGCATCCTCGGCCTTCATGCCGTCGAGAAAGGCGTGCAGCGTCAAATAGTGGCGGGCGATGACCCGCGCCGTGGTTTCGCCGACATGGCGAATGCCCAGCGCATTGATCAGCCGATCCAGCCCGATTTTCCGCCGCGCCTCGATCCCCGCCACCAGATTGGCGACGACCTTGTCTTCCTTGTCTACCGCTTTCTTCGCGGCTTTCACGGGCTCCTTGCCCTCCGCAACGCGGCGTTCTTCCGACAGGGCGGCGCGATGCTCCGCCAGAACCTTCGAGACCTTCTCCGGCTTTTCCGTTAGGGCGAAAATGTCGGCAGGCTCCTTGAGGAGGCCACGATCATGGAACAGTTCGATCATGGTGCCGCCCAGCCCTTCGATGTCGAAGGCGTCGCGTGACACGAAATGGCGCAGCCGTTCAACCGTCTGGGCGTCGCAGACCAGGCCGCCGGTGCAGCGGCGGTCAACATCCATCTTGCCAGTCTTCTCGTCCGCCTCGCGCACGGCATGGCTGCCGCAGATGGGACAAGCATCGGGAAACTTGTAGGGCTTAGCGCTTTTGGGCCGCTTGTTCAACAGCACCGTCACCACCTGCGGGATGACGTCGCCGGCGCGCTGGATCACCACCGTGTCGCCGATGCGCGCATCCAGCCGCGCGATCTGATCTTCATTGTGCAGCGTGGCGTTGGCGACGACGACGCCGCCCACCGTCACGGGCCTCAGCCGCGCCACCGGGGCCAGCTTGCCGGTGCGGCCGACCTGAATCTCGATATCCTCCAGCACCGTCTCGGCCTGTTCGGCCGGGAATTTGTGGGCGATAGCCCACCGGGGAGAACGAGAAACAAACCCCAGCCGCTCCTGCAGCTTCAGGCTGTCGATCTTGTAAACCACGCCGTCAATGTCATAGCCCAGCCTGGCCCGCTTCGCCTCGACCTGGCGATAGACCTTGAGCAACTGCTCCAGCGTATCGCAACGCTGCATCAGCGGGTTCACGGGCAGGCCGTAGCTGGCGAGTTTCTCGACCACGCCGCTTTGCGTCTGCGCCGGCAACTCCGAAATCTCGCCCCAGGTATAGGCGAAGAAATTCAGCTCGCGCGATTTGGTGATGGCGGGATCAAGCTGGCGCACCGAACCCGCCGCAGCATTGCGCGGGTTGGCATAGGTGGGCTTGCCGTCCCTTTCCTGCCGCTTGTTCAGCGCCGCGAAGGCTTTGTGGGTCATGTAGACCTCGCCGCGCACTTCGAGAACGGATGGCGGCTTGCCCGTCAGGCGCAGCGGAATACCGGCGATGGTCTTGAGGTTGGCGGTGATGTCTTCGCCTTCGGCGCCGTCGCCGCGCGTCGCGCCCTGCACCAGCAGGCCATCCACATAACGCAGCGACGCGGAGAGGCCGTCGATCTTGGGCTCGGCGGTGACGGCGATCTCGTCTTCCTCTTTCAGGCCTAGGAAACGGCGGACCCGCCCCAGGAAATCACCCACATCCTTGTCGCTGAAGGCGTTGTCCAGCGACAGCATGGGCACGCGGTGCGTGACCTTGGCGAATTTGGGCGAAACCTTCGCCCCCACGCGGTGGCTGGGGCTGTCGGGGCGCACCAGAAGCGGGAAGCGGTCTTCAATCTCGGCATTGCGGCGGCGCAGCGCGTCATAGTCGGCATCGGAGATAGCGGGGGCATCCTCGCCATGATAGCGGCGGTCATGCTCGGCGATATCGCGGGCAAGCTTGTCCAGCTCCTTTTTCGCTTTGGCGGAGGTCAGCTTGTCGACCGCCTTGGTACTCATGCGCGCTTGCGCTGCTTCTTCAGCGGCATAGCGGCTTCGGCCATCAGGCGGCGGGCAGCGGCGCGGGCCTCAATGGTGACATTGGCGCCCGACAGCATGCGGGCGATTTCCTCCAGCCGCTCGGAATCGTCCAGCATCTCGATTTTCGTCTTGTCCTTGGAACGCGAGATTCGGAAATGCCGCGCGGCGCGGGCCGCCACCTGCGGACTGTGCGTCACCAGCAGCACCTGCGTGTTCTCGGCCAGCCGCTGCAATCGCTTGCCCACCGCATCGGCCACCGCGCCGCCAACGCCGCGATCGACTTCATCGAACACCATGGCGGCAGGTGAGGCTGTCCCGGCCAGCGCCACCTTCAGCGCCAGCGAAAAGCGCGCCAGCTCGCCGCCCGAAGCGATCTTCGACAGCGAACCGAAGGCTGCGCCTTCCACGGTGGCAATCTCGAAGCCGACGCGCTCCATGCCGGTGGCGTTGCCGTCTTCCAAGGGCGTCAGGGTGGCGCGGAATTTGGCGTGGCCCAGCTTGAGCGGCGTCAGTTCGGCGGCGACGGCCTGTTCCAGCTTGTGCGCAGCCAGGGTGCGCGCCTTGGAGAGGATTTCGGCGGCCTTTAGATAGCCCTGGCGCAGGGCGGCGACTTCGGCCTCAGTCTTTTTGATCTGGCTGCCGCAGCTGACCAGCGCCTCTTCCTTGGCGCGGTATTGCTCGGTCAGCGCAGGCAGCGCATCCGTCGCCACGCCATATTTGCGGGCCAGGGCGCGCAGCGCGAACAGGCGCTCCTCGGCCTTTTCCAGCGCGGAAGTGTCAGTGTCCAGTCGCGTCAGCAACGAATCCAGTTCGCGCCGTGCTTCTTCCGCCTGCGCATAAGCCTGTTCTAGGGCCGTTTCGGCGCCTTGCGTCAGGGCGCGTGCTTCCACCGGCATGCGCGACAGCTTCTTCAAAGCCGCCGCCAACTGGCTTTCCGCGCCACGCTCGCCCGACAGGGCGTCGGACGCCGCCGAAATCTCTTCTCCCAGCTTGCTGGCATTCATCATCAGCGCCCGCTGCGCTGCCAGCTTTTCTTCCTCGCCCGCGACGGCTGCGAAATCGGCCAACTCACTTGCGGCAGCGCGGGTGAAATCGGCGTCGGCCTGGGCCTGCGCCGCCAGGTCCTTGAGGTCTTCCAGCTTCGCTCGGGCTGCGCTGAGCGCCGCATGGGCCTGGGCCACCGGCGTGATGTCCAACCCGCCGAACGAATCCAGCAGCACGCGGTGCGTGGCGGTGTCGAACAGGCCCCGGTCATCCTGCTGGCCATGCACTTCCAGCAAGAGGCCGCCCAGTTCCTTCAGCAGGCCCACGCCCACCGCTTCATCATTGACGAAGGCGCGAGATTTGCCGTCGGTGGCCAGCGACCGGCGCAGCACGATTTCGCCATCCGCACCCATGTCCTGCGCCTTGAGCAGCGCGCGGGCGGGATGTTTGGTAGGCGGGTCGAACACGGCGGTCGCGGCGCCCTCCGCCGCCCCGGCCCGCACCGTGGCGCGTCCGCGGCCGCCGGCGGCCAGCCCCAGCGAATCCAGCAGAATGGATTTGCCCGCGCCGGTTTCGCCCGTGAGCACGTTGAGGCCTGGCGCGAATTCCAGCGCCGCCTGCTCGATAAGAACGATGTCGCGAATGGTGAGTGCGGAGAGCACGACGGAACCTGCCCCGGGAGCCTTTTCAAGGAAGGACTTTGCCCGACTCGGCGGGCAAAGTCTTTGCCGCAGAAAATGCGGCCACCATAAAAATCAGAGGACCTTGCGGAAAGCCTGGCTGATCCAGGAGCCGCTGTCCGCCACCGGGCGCAGATTGCGGCCGCGCAGGATGCCATAGGCGTTCTGGTACCAGGCCGAACCAGGATAGTTGGCGCCCAGCACGGCGGCGGCGGTCTGGGCCTCATTGTCCAGGCCCAGACTGTAATAGGCCTCGGTCAGGCGCGACAGCGACTCGGCGATCTGCGGCGTGGTCTGGTACTGCTCCACCACCACCCGGAAGCGGTTGATGGCGCCAATATAATCCCGCTGCATCAGGTAATAGCGGCCCACCGCCATCTCCTTGCCGGCCAGATGGTCCAGGGTCAGGTCGATCTTCAGGCTGGCGTCGCGGGCATATTCGGTGTCGGGGAAACGCTGCACCACGTCCTGCAGCGCCACCAGTGCGTCGCGCGTCGCGCTCTGGTCGCGGCCCACATCGACGATCTGCTCATAAAGCGACACAGCCTTGAGATAAAAGGCATAGGAGACTTCGTTGCTGCCCGGATGCAGCGCGATGTACTGGTCCGCCGTGGCGATGGCGTCGGCATAGGCGTTGCCCTGATAGGAGCAGAAGGCGCTCATCAGCATGGCCCGGCGCGCCCATGGCGAATAGGGATGCTGGCGCTCCATCTCGTTGAACTGGGCGGCGGCCAGAATCCAGTTGCCGTTGCGCAGCAGGGCCCAGGCATCGCCATAGATCATGTCGATGGGGCGCTCGCGGTAATTGGCGGCGTCGCGGTTGAGATTGTTGCGCTCGTTTTCCCCCTCGCCGAATAGCGAGCAGCCGGTCAGCAAGGTGCTGGCGGCGGCCAGCGACAGGACCAGGACGGCGGCGCGCGCACGGCGCTGAAGGCGGGGCGTCATCATGTGTTCCGTATATGACGCGATTTCCACATCGGAAACAATGCCTTACTAAGGCGCTGATCCAGCCGGGCGCGCGGTACACACCCTATACATGGTGGGATGGCCCTGAGGAAAGTGTGAGTTTTTGGGGAACCCCTCCGGCTTTCGCCCGCCCCAGGGCGGGCTACAGCCACCTCCCCTTTCCGGCGCTGCGCGCCAAAGGGGAGGCGGGTCTTTATCCCGTCAAAGTTCCTCGACCCAATAATTCGCGGCATCAGAAAACAGCGCCCGCAGCAGGGCGTTGTTGAGGCCGTGGCCGGAACGGGAGCCTTCGAAGCGCCCGATCAGGGGCGCGCCCGCCAGGGCCATGTCGCCAATGGCGTCCAGGATTTTGTGGCGCACGAATTCGTCGGGGAAGCGCATCAGCCCCTGGTTCAGCACCGCGTCGCCCTCGATCGCCAGCGTGTTGTCCAGCGACGCGCCATGGCCGCGATTGATGCTCTTGAGATAGTCCAGCTCGGCCACGAAACCGAAGGTGCGGGCCGGGGCGATGTCGCGCAGAAAATTCTCCTGCGAGGCGATGTGGTCGAAGGCCTGCGTGCCGATGGCGGCGCTGGGGAAGCTGATCTCCAGATGATAGGACAGGCTACCGGCGGGCGTGAGCGTGGCGTAGCCCTTACCTTCTTCCACCCGGACCTCGCGCAGTACCTTGATGGCGGTGCGCGGCATGTCCTGCGCTTGGCGTCCCGCCTGTTCCAGCAGCGCCGCATAGGACAGCGCGTCGCCGTCCAGAATTGGCGGCTCCGGCCCGTCCAGCGTCACGGTGAGATCGTCGATCTCCAGGCCCGATACGGCAGCCATCAGATGCTCGACCACGCCCACGCTGGCCTTGCCCTGCCCGATCACCGTGCCCAGCCGGGTTTCGCCTACCTGGTCGTACAGCGCCAGAATGCGCGCCCCATTCAGATCGGTCCGGACAAAGACCACGCCCTGTCCCGCTGATGCGGGCGAGAGGGTCATAGTCACGGCGACGCCCGCATGCAGGGCGATGCCGGTGGCGGTGATCTCCCGCGCAAGGGTGGTGCGGTTCATGACTGCGCACCCGCGGTACAGCCCGGGTGTTGCACCTCATGCTTCGACAGGCTCAGCATAAGGTATCTTTTACGTCCTCACCATGAGCTTGTCGAAGGGTGAGATTAGCAAAAAAGGGCGACGTGAAGATCACGCCGCCCTTTGGCTTTTCAATGCCGATTGTTACTGGCCCGACTGCCTGCGGAGAAATGCCGGAATCTCGAACTGCTCGTCGCTGCTATGCTCCTGGAACAGATCGTCGGACGACGAGGCCGCGGGGCGTTCCATCGGCGCCACATTGGCGCGCGGCTGCGTGGCAGCGCGCGGTTGCGGCGCCGGTTCCTGGCGCAGATCGAGCGGAGCGGCCTTCTTGCGACCGAACAGGCCCCAGCCGCTCTTCTTCGGCTCCGGCGCCTTGGCCAGCGGCATGTCGGCGGGCGAACGCACCGTTTCGGTGGCGGCATAGCGCGCAGCGGCAGCGGGGATCACATCTTCCGGGATTTCCGGCGAGTCTTCGCCGCCCAGAATAAAGTCCTCGGCCTGGCTGGGCGCGGACGACGACGCGCCCAGTTCCGCCGCCAGGGCTTCCTGCTGCATGTGCACAGGGCTGGCCACGGGCTGGAGTTGCTGCGCAACTGGCGCGGCCTTGAAAGGCTGCGCCTTGAAGGCGGTGCGGAGCGGCGTGACCTTCTTTTCCGGCAGCGCCATCTGTTCGGCATCGATGCCGGTGGCGACGACGGAGACGCGGATGCGGCCTTCCATCTCGTCCAGGATGGTGTTGCCGAAAATGATGTTGGCGTCGGGATCGACTTCGGCGCGGATGCGGTTGGCGGCCTGCTCGACTTCGAACAGCATCAGGTCCGGACCGCCGGTGATATTGATCAGCACACCCTTGGCACCCTTCATCGTCACATCATCGAGAAGAGGATTAGAAATTGCCATATCCGCGGCCTTGGCGGCGCGGTCTTCGCCTTCGGCCTCGCCAGTGCCCATCATCGCCTTGCCCATCTCGGAGATCACCGACTTGATGTCGGCGAAGTCGAGATTGATCAGGCCGGGCATCACGATCAGATCGGTGACGCCGCGCACGCCGGCATGCAGCACTTCATCGGCCATGGCGAAGGCCTGGGCGAAGGTGGTGCGGTCGTTGGCGACGCGGAACAGGTTCTGGTTCGGGATCACGATCAGCGTGTGCACGAAGGCCTGCAATTCGCTAATGCCGCGTTCGGCGGAGCGCATGCGCTTGTCGCCTTCAAAGGCGAAGGGCTTGGTGACGACGCCGACGGTCAGGATGCCGGCCTCGCGCACGGCGCGGGCGATGACGGGGGCAGCGCCGGTGCCGGTGCCGCCGCCCATACCGGCGGTGATGAAGACCATGTGGGCGCCCGACAGGGCTTCCAGGATTTCGGGGAGCGACTCTTCCGCCCCGGCGCGGCCGACGTCAGGCTGGGCGCCCGCGCCCAGGCCTTCGGTGGCGGTGGCGCCGAGCTGGATGCGCTTGGGGCACTTGGACCCGGCCAGCGCCTGGGCGTCGGTGTTGGCGACGATGAACTCTACCCCTTCGAGATGGGCGTCGATCATGTTGTTGACGGCGTTGCCGCCGGCGCCGCCCACACCCAGCACGACGATGCGGGGACGCAATTCCTTGGATACGGGAACGTTCAGATTGATAGCCATTTCACTCTCTCCTCAGTGACGTCGCCTGTGGACTTGCAGGCAGCTTATTCAAAGTCACCTTGACCAGCCCGAATCGCTCGTTGATTCGCGTCATATTGTTGAATCATTCCAGCCACCGGCCGGTCAACCGTGCTAGCCAAGAAGGACCCTTTTTTGTGCCCGCCGCATGCATCTTGTCGGCAAGCTCGGGATTGATGATCTCCGGCGGCATGGTCGCGCCCGCCATGAGAAGACCGATGACGGTGGCGTAATCCGGTCCCGCCGAGGCGGCCGCCAGGCCCGGAAAGGCCTGCGGGCGGCCCAGACGGACCTGCTTGCGGAGCATTCGCGCCGCCAGATCGCGTACGCCCGCCATCTGGCTGCCGCCGCCGGTGAGCACGGCGCGCTTGCCCGCCGCCACATCGAAGCCCGACGCGGTCAGCCGCTCCTGCACGGCGGCGAAAATCTCCTCCATCCGAGCCTGGATGATGCGGGTGAGCATGGAACGGGGCACACGCAGGGCGGTGTCTTCGCCCTGTTCGCCCATCTGGGGCACGGCCACCACATCGGTGCCGGCATCCATTCCGCCCAGCGCCGCCCCGAACAGCGTCTTGACCCGTTCGGCGGCCGACAGCGGCGCCGACAGCATGCGGGAAATGTCGGAGGTGACGGCGTAGCCGCCCACCGGCACGACATCGGCATAGACCAGATTGCCTTCCAGGAAGACGGCTATGGAGGTGACGCCGCCGCCCATGTCAATCACGGTGCAGCCGATCTGCTTCTCGTCTTCCGTCAGCACCGCCAGGCCCGAGGCATAGGCCCCGAACAGCGAGCCCACCACGTTCAACTGGCAGCGTTCCACCGCCAGCCGCAGATTCTGCACCGGGCTGGGCTTCACCGCCACGGCATGCATGGCGACACCGATCTTCTGGCAGAACATGCCCGACGGGTTCTTCACGCCCCGCGCCTCGTCTACCACATAGGTGGTGGGGGCGGACTGGATGATCTCATGGCCTTCCAGCTTGGCGCGGGATCGGCCTTCGCGCAGCAGGGCGCGCAAGTGTTCGTCTTCGACCAGCGCGCCGTCCAGCGCCATCACCGCCCGGCTGGTGACCGAGACCGGCTGGCCGCAATTGACCCCGATCAGCACATTCTGGATGCGGGCATCGGCCATGTTCTCGGCGGCGGCGACACAATCGCGGATGCTTTCTTCCGCCGCGTCCAAGCTGGTGACAGTGCCCGCCTTGAGGCCTGAGGCTTCCCGCAAGGCCGAGCCCAGCACCTTCAGCGTGCCGGCTTCGGCGCGGCCGATGACGCAGACGATCTTGGAGGTGCCGACATCCAGCGCCGCTACCAGGCCGGGGCGATAGGCCGGAATCTCGTTGTTCACCCGAAGGCGCAGCGCTTCGCTCACGTTTCCTTGCCTCGCGCCATGTCCTGCTTGCCGCCATCGCGCAGCAGGAAGAAATAATGGGTCGCCGAACGCAGATCGATCTCGGCAACGTCACGTTCGAGAACGCCCTTGTCGATGATCAGATGCTCCAATGCGTCGATCTGTTTCTGCCAATCTTGTTCCGGCAGCTTGACCGTGACGCCGTCATTGAGAACCAGATTCCAGCGCCGCCGCGACACCAGCTCGAAATAGGCGATGCGGGCGGAAACGGCGCGGTGATTCTGCACCGCATCCACCAGTTCGGCGGACGCTAGCGGCGCGCCCGCGCCGACCAGCTTGGGCAGGTGGGCGAATGGCTCGATGCCTTGCGTGGTGATGACGCGGCCATTGCGCTCGACCACGGCGATGGCGCCGCCGCCGTTCGTGCCCGTCGGAACCTGCCACAGGGCGAAGGGACGCTTTTCCAGAATGGTGACGGTGATACTGTCGGGATAGCGCCGCACCACTTCGGCGGAGGCCACCCAGTCCAGCGCCATCAGGCGGGCCCGCGCCGCGGTCAGGTCGGCGGCGAAGATGCTCTGGTCCTGGCGCAGATCCAGCGCCGCTTCGATGGTGGTGTAGGGCGTGCGCTGATGGCCCTTGATGACGATGTTGCGGATGGTGAAGCCGGCATCGTTCACGACCGTGTCGGTGGCGAGCTTCATGCCCTGGAAGCTGCGGCCCAGCACGCCGGTGACCAGCAGCGCCAGCAGCAGCGTGATGACCGCGCCGGTGCAGGTCATGGCGATGATGGTCCTGGACGGCATCAGCCACGCGAGAAAGCTCTGCTTGGCGGGCTTGGCGCCACGGCGGGCGGTGCCCGGCTGCACCTTGGGCAGATCGCGCGCGGGGCGCACCTCCTGGCGGGCTGCGGCACGGCTGCGGGATTTGCGGTCGCTTACCGGTCGCATGATGCATCCTCCACCATCCAGCGGCACAGTTTTGCGTAGGAAATTCCGTTATAGGCCGCCTGTTCCGGCACCAGCGAGGTTGGCGTCATGCCGGGTTGGGTGTTGGTTTCCAGCAGGATCAGGCGCGGCCCCTTTGAATTATTAAGTACACCGCTTTCGTCGAAACGGAAATCGGTGCGCGACACGCCGCGGCAGCCCAAAACCTGATGCGCCCGCATCGCCAGCAACATCGCTTCGTCAGCGACGGCCTTGGACAGGTTGGCGGGCAGGATGTGCTTCGATCCGCCCGGCGCGTACTTGGCTTCGTAATCGTAGAATTCCAGTTCGGTGGTGATTTCGGTGACGCCTAGAGGCTTGTCGCCTATCACCGCCACGGTGAGTTCACGCCCCGGAACGAATTCTTCCACCATCATTTCGTCGGAAATGCTCCAGTCGTCGGCCAGCAGCGCGGCGGGCGGGCGATTGGCACCCTGCTTGACGATGAAGATGCCCACCGAGGAGCCTTCATTGACGGGCTTGACCACATAGGGCGGCTCCATCAGGTGACGAGCGCCGGCTTCGCGGCGGTCCACGACGATGGAGCGAACCACCGGCAGGCCTGCCGCGCGGTAGATGTCCTTGGTGCGTTCCTTGTGCATCGCCAGCGCCGAGGAAAGCACGCCGGAATGCGTATAAGGCAGGCGCATCAGTTCCAGCAGGCCCTGCACCGTGCCGTCCTCGCCGAAGCGGCCATGCAGCGCGTTGAACACCGCGTCGGGCTTGGCTTCCCACAATTGCTGACCCGGGTTGTCGCCCGGATCGACGCTTATGGGTTCGAAGCCTTCTTCCGCTAGCGCCTTCATCACGCCACGGCCCGAGGACAGCGAGACGTCGCGCTCGGTGGAGCGGCCTCCCATCAGCACGGCGATGCGCTTGTAGGCGGTCACAGCTTCTCTCCCGCGATGCCAACGCGCTTGATTTCCCATTCCAGCTCGATGCCTGAATTTTCCTTGACGCGCTTCCGGACATCTTCGCCCAGCGCTTCCAGATCGGCAGCGGTGGCATCACCGACATTGATGAGGAAATTGGTGTGCTTCTCGCTCACCTGGGCGTCGCCCCGGCGCAAGCCACGGCAGCCCGCTTCATCGACCAATTTCCAGGCCTTATGGCCGGGCGGGTTCTTGAAGGTCGATCCGCCCGTGCGCGACTTGATCGGCTGGGCAGCCTCGCGGTTGGCGGACAGTTCTTTCATGCGCGCCTTGATCGCTTCGGGCGTGTCGACATGACCTTCGAACACAGCCTCCAGGAAGATCAGCTCGTCACGGACCTGGGTCTTGCGATAGACGAAGTTCATGTCGGCGGGCGTCAGTTTGATCTTAATACCGCGCGAGTCCAGCGCCGTCGCTTCGACGAAGATATCCTCGATTTCTCGGCCATAGCAGCCCGCATTCATCTTCAGCGCGCCGCCGATGGTGCCGGGCACGCCGCGTAGAAATTCCATACCCGCGATACCGGCATCTGCCGCCGCCCGCGCCACCGCGCCGTCCAGCGCCGCCGCACCGGCGCGCACCCGCGTGCCCTGCGCTTCGATCTTGCCGAAGGCCGAGGGCAGGCGAATGACCACGCCGGGAATGCCGCCATCGCGCACCAGAAAATTTGAGCCCACGCCGATCACCGTCAGGCGCAAATCACCCGGCCGCGCGGCGAGAAAGGTCGCCAGATCGTCCATGTCGGCAGGCCGGAAAAGCCATTCCGCCGGACCACCGGCGCGGAACCAGACCAGGTCCTTCAGCGGCGCTTCGTGCGTAAGCGACCCACGCACCGGCGGCAGGGCTTCACAGACATTGTTGTGTTTTTGGGGGCTCATCTGCCCTCCAGCTTCTTCTGGAGATTATGCATCCAGACCGTGATCGAGCCCGCGCCGGTGCCGACAATGACCGCGCCGGGCTTGAGATAGGGCTTCACGGTGGCGGCCAGATCGGCCTCGCCTTCGATGGTCAGGACATTGCGATGGCCATGGGCGCGCAGCGCTTCGGCATAGGTGTCGCGCGTGATGCGGTCGATGGGCTGCTCGCCCGCGGCATAGACCGGCGCGATCACCGCCACATCGGCGTCGTTGAGACAGGTCGCGAACTGCTCGAACGTGTCGCGCAGGCGGGTGTAGCGATGCGGCTGCACGACGGCGACCACCGGCCCGGCATAGGCCTGACGCGCGGCCCGCACGGCAGCGGCGATCTTGAAGGGATTGTGGGCGTAATCGTCGATGATGGCGGCGCCGTTCCATTCGCCCACCTTGGTGAAACGGCGCCCCACGCCCTTGAACTCGGCCAGGCCACGCGCGATCACCGCATCGGGCACGCCGAGCTGGCGCGCTACCACGATGGCAGCGATGGCGTTCTGGACATTGTGCTCGCCCGGCATGGGCAGGCTGAGGCCTTCCAGCCCGGTCTCGCTGCCGCTGCGGCGGTCGGTGAAGACCATGTCGAAATGCGAGGCGCCCACGCTGAAACTGACATTGACCGCCCGGGCGTCGGCCTGCGGGCTGAAGCCATAGGTGATCATCTTGCGGTCGGTGATGCGCCCGACCATGGCCTGCACTTCCGGATGATCGATGCACAGCACCGCGAAACCATAGAAGGGCACATTCTCGACGAAACGCTGGAAGGCGTCGCGCATGTTCTCAAACGTGCCGTAGAAATCCAGATGATCCGGATCTTCGTTGGTGACGATGACCACAGTGGCGGGCAGGCGCAGGAAGGTCCCGTCGCTTTCGTCCGCTTCCACCACCACCCATTCGCCGGCGCCCAGCCGAGCATTGGTGCCATAGGCGTTGACGATGCCGCCATTGACCACAGTGGGGTCTAGGCCGCCCGCATCCAGCAGCGCCGCCACCAGCGTGGTGGTGGTGGTCTTGCCATTGGTGCCGGCCACCGCGATGCAAGACCGCAGGCGCATGATCTCGGCCAGCATTTCGGCGCGGCGCACCAGCGGCAGCGACAGGCGGCGGGCTTCGTCGAACTCGGCATTGCCGGGCTTCACCGCCGAGGAATAGACCACGGCGTGCACATCTTTCAAATTCTCGGCGCTGTGGCCTACCGCCACCGGAATGCCCATGGATTGCAGGCGCTTGACGTTGGCGTTTTCCGAGGCGTCGCTGCCCTGCACCTTGTAGCCGAGATTGTACATGATCTCGGCGATTCCGCTCATGCCGATGCCACCAATGCCGATGAAATGGATGGCGCCGATATCGAGCGGAACGCGGGTGGTGACGGGAGAGGCCATCAGGCAGCTTTCCTGGCGAGTTGTTCGACCATTTCGGCGAGATTCTCGGACGCATGGGGGATCGCCAGCTTGTGGGCTGCTTCGGCTTTTGCCGCAAGAGTCGCGGGATCGCGAAACAACGATTGCAGCAGGTCCGACAGGGTCTCGGGCGTCAGGGTCTTCTGCGGTGACAGCCAGCCCGCGTTCGCCCGCGACAGGATGGCGGCATTGTCGGTCTGGTGGTCGTCCATCGCCGTGGGCAGCGGCACCAGGATGGCAGGACGGCCAATTGCTATCAGTTCGGCCACCGTACCGGCGCCGGAACGGCCGATCACCAGATGGGCTTCGGCCATGCGCTGCGGTAGGTCTTTGAAGAAGGGCCGCAAATCGGCGCGGATCTCGGCATTGGCGTAGATGGTCTTGACTGCTTCCAGGTCTTCGGCGCGGCATTGCTGCACCACCGACAGGCGCATCTTCAGGTCATGCGGCAGGCGGGTCAGCGCGGCGGGCACGATCTCGCTGAAGGCCCGCGCGCCCTGGCTCCCGCCGAACACCAGCAGCCGCAGCGGTCCGCCCGCCAGCGGCGCTTCATAGGCGCGGCCATACAGGGCTTCGACTTCCGGACGCAGCGGGTTTCCCGTGAGCACAATCTTGGCGCGGTCGGCGGGCGCGAAGCGCGCGATGGGAAAAGCCGCCGCCACGCGCCCGACCTTGTTCATCACCAGCCGGTTGGCGCGGCCGACAACGGTGTTCTGCTCGATCACGGCGGTGGGCAGGCCTGCCGCCACCGCGCCCATCATCACCGGCACGGAGGGATAGCCGCCGAACCCCACCACGGCAGCGGGCTTCAGCCGCCGCAGCTTGGCGAAGGCGGTGACGATGCCCGCCAGAATCTTGAACGGAGCTAGGATCGAGGAGAATGGCGAGGACGGCACCGTTTCGATGCTGGCGCCCGGAAACTGGGTGGCATAGTTGGCGAAGCGGGCGTCGGTCATCACCACGATCTTCCAGCCGCGCCGTGCCAGCACCTCGGCAAGCGCCTGGGCCGGAAAGAGATGACCTCCCGTGCCGCCCGCTGCCAGGACAATAGTGCCGGTCATGCCCATTTTCTCATGCTCTGGCCCATTGCAGCACGCCATCGGCGCGCACGGAGATTTTCGGCCGGTGCCGCGTCAGCGCCAGCGCCAGACCCATGGTCAGCGCGATGGCGAACAGCGACGAGCCGCCATAGGAGATGAAGGGCAGCGTCATGCCCTTGGCGGGCAGCAGCGACA
>CANFDA010000014.1 GCA_947445215.1 Alphaproteobacteria bacterium
GCTCCTCCTTACCCACGCCTTCGAGACCCTGGGCGAGATGTCCTGCAATCCAGCCATCGGCGGCGTCGGCAAGGGCCATCTGGTGCGCGAGGTCGATGCGCTGGACGGTCTGATGGGCAAGGTCGCGGATGCGGCCGGCATCCAGTTCAAGCTGCTGAACCGGCGCAAGGGCCCGGCGGTGCGCGGCCCGCGCGCGCAGGCGGATCGCGCGCTTTATCGCGCGGCGATGCAAAGGCTGCTGGTCGAAATTCCGAACCTGACGATCAAGGTGGCGAGCGCGGAAGACCTAATTTTAAAGGACGAAATCGTTGTCGGCGTTTGCACCGCCAGCGGCGAAGAGATCAGGGCGGGCGCCGTGGTGCTCACCATCGGCACTTTCCTCAACGGCCTCATCCATATGGGCGAGACGCAGATTCCTGCTGGGCGTATGCGGGCGGGAGACGGGGTCGAAGCACCCTCCATCGGCCTCTCGAGGTCGCTCTATGGTCTGGGCCTCAACATGGGCCGCCTCAAGACCGGCACGCCTCCGCGGCTGGATGGCCTCACCATCGACTGGGCCGCGCTGGAGCCACAGGCAGGCGACGAACCGCCGGTGCCGTTCTCCTTCCTGACCAAGGCAATCATCACGCCCCAGATCGTCTGTCACATCACCCGCACCACGCTGGCGACCCACGACGTCATTCGTGCCAACCTGCACCGTTCGCCGATGTATTCGGGGCAGATCAAGTCCAGCGGACCGCGCTATTGCCCCTCCATCGAGGACAAGGTCAGCCGCTTCGCCGACAAGGAATCGCACCAGATTTTCCTTGAGCCGGAAGGACTTAACGATGATACGATCTATCCCAACGGCATTTCCACTTCCCTCCCCCGGGATGTTCAGCAGGCCCTGCTCGCCACCATTCCGGGTCTGGAGAGGGCCGCGGTGCGCCGCCCCGGCTATGCCATCGAGTATGACTATGTCGATCCGCGCGAGCTTACCCCGGCGCTTCAAGTGAAGCGCTTGCCGGGTCTCTACCTGGCCGGCCAGATCAACGGCACCACCGGATATGAGGAAGCCGCCGCCCAGGGCTTGATGGCAGGCTGGAATGCCGCCCGGGCCGTGGCAGGCAGCGACCCCGTCATTCTTGACCGCGCCACAGCCTATATCGGGGTGCTGATCGATGATCTGGTGACCAAAGGCGTTTCCGAGCCCTATCGCATGTTCACCAGCCGGGCCGAGTACCGCCTGACCCTGCGGGCTGACAATGCCGACCAGCGCCTGACCGGGCTGGGCGTGGCGTGCGGAATTGTGGGTGCCGAGCGCCAGGCCGCCTTTGCGGGCAAGCTTGACCGCCTGACTGTTTCACGTGAAACAATGACGCGGCTGAACCTGACACCACCCCAGGCCGTGGCCCATGGCATCGCCGTCCGCCAGGATGGGGTGCGCCGTACCGCCCTGGACCTACTGTCGCTCACAGATTGGAGTGTGTTGGCCCGCATTTGGCCGGAAATTGGGGAAATTTCCCCCGACATTGCCGAACAGCTGGAGATCGACGCCCAGTATGCCGGGTATCTGGACCGGCAGGACGCCGACATCCTCGCCTTCCGTCGCGATGAGGCCCGCGCCCTACCCGCTTGGCTGGACTATTCCGCTGTGATTGGCCTCTCCAACGAAGTCCGCAGCAAGCTGGAGGCAATCCGGCCCGGCACCCTGGGCCAAGCCGCCCGCATCGAAGGGGTCACGGCGGCGGCCCTGACCCTCGTTCTCGCCCACGTGAAGGGTCTCAAGGGGGGCCATGAGCTTCGGGCCTGACGATTTCGCCCGCGAGACGAGTGTTTCACGTGAAACATTTGCCCGGCTGAAGGCATATGCCGATCTGCTCACCGATTGGAACGAGCGCCACAATCTGGTGGCCAAAAGTACCCTTCCCGACCTTTGGCGCCGCCATTTCCTTGATTCCGCCCAACTGGGGCCCCTGATCCCGCCGGGAACCCGGACTTTGGCCGATCTGGGTTCCGGGGCCGGGTTCCCCGGGCTGGTGCTCGCGGCGATGCGGCCAGAGATCGCCGTGACCCTGCATGAAGCCACCGGGAAGAAATGCGCCTTCCTGGCCGCCGCCGCCGAGCGGATGGGCCTGAGGGTTGGGGTCCAGAACGAACGGATAGAGGCCCTGCCCCCCAAAGCCTTCGACCTCGTGACGGCCCGGGCGCTGGCGCCCCTGCCCCTGCTGCTCTCCTACGCCAAGCCTCTGATGAGCCCGAACGCCGTTTGCCTGTTCCTGAAGGGACAAAATGTGGTGTCTGAATTGACGGAGGCCCATAAATCTTGGAATATGGAGGCCTCACAAGTTCCAAGCAAAACCGATCCTTCGGGTGCTATTCTGGTGGTGAGAAAGCTGGTCTCCCGTGATGAACACCCCTCCCCCCATGCCCCGCACCCTGGTCGTCGCCAACCAAAAGGGCGGCGTCGGTAAGACCACCACCGCGATCAATCTGGGCACGGCGCTGGCCGCCATCGGCGAGCCGACCCTGGTCATCGACATCGACCCCCAGGGCAACGCTTCCACCGGGCTGGGCATACATCGCCAGGACCGCGGCCTGACCACCTACGAAGTGCTGACCGGCGAAGCCAAGCTGGCCGAGGCCATCGTGCCCACCCGCATCCCTGGCCTGTCGCTGCTGCCCGCCACAGTGGACCTGTCCGGGGCCGAGCTGGAGCTGGCCGACATGCCCCGCCGCAACTTCATCCTGAAGGACGCGCTGGACGAATATTCCGCCTACGGACGAAATCAATTCTCCTACGTCCTGATCGATTGCCCCCCCTCCCTCACCCTGCTGACGCTGAACGCAATGGCGGCGGCGGACGCGGTGCTGGTGCCGCTGCAATGCGAATTCTTTGCGCTGGAAGGTCTGTCGCAACTTTTGCAGACCATCGAGCTGGTGCGCGCGAAACTGAATCCGTCGCTGGAGATGCAGGGCATCGTCCTGACCATGTTCGACAAGCGCAACAAGCTGTCGGACCAGGTTGCCGACGATGTGCGCGCCACGCTGGGTGAAAAGGTCTATACGACGGTGATCCCCAGAAATGTCCGCATTTCCGAGGCTCCCAGCCATGGCGTGCCGGCGCTGGTGTATGACCTGAAGTGTCCCGGCAGCCAGGCTTACATAAAATTGGCTGGCGAATTGATACAACGTGAACGGCATAGAGCAGCGGCATGACACCTCCGAATGATCGTCCGCGCGGATTGGGTCGCGGCCTCTCCGCCCTGATCGGCGATGAAGTCGCCGCCGTGAAGGGTGAGCCTGCAGCCGCAAAAAAAGATGCGCGCACGCTGCCCGTCGCCTTCCTGCGCCCGGGCAAATACCAGCCGCGCAAGCAGTTCGACGAGCAGCCGTTGGCCGACCTGGCGGCGAGCGTGAAAGAGAAGGGCGTGCTGTCGCCCATCCTGGTGCGGCCCATCGGCCCCGACGCCTATGAGATCGTGGCGGGCGAGCGCCGCTGGCGCGCCGCCCAGATGGCCAAGCTACACGATGTGCCAGTGGTCATCCGCGAGATGCCGGACGGCGAGGCGCTAGAAATCGCCATCATCGAGAACATCCAGCGCGCCGACCTGAATGCGCTGGAAGAGGCGGCCGCCTACCAGCAGCTGATGGCCGCGCCCTTCAACCAGACCCAGGAGCAGGTGGCGACCCAGGTCGGCAAGTCGCGCTCCCATGTCGCCAACACGGTGCGGCTGATGAAACTGCCGCCCCAGGTCCAGGCCTGGCTGCGGGAAGGCAAGCTGACGGCGGGCCATGCCCGAACACTGTTGGGCGTAACCGACCCGGAAGCCGTGGCGCGCGCGTTGATCGAAGGCGGGCTTAATGTCCGCCAAGCCGAACAAAAAAGCTCCGAACAGCGTTCGGTCAAGAAGCCCAAGGTGAGCGGAAAACCCTACAAAGACCCCAACGAGTCCGACATGGAATCCAGCATTTCCAGCATTTTAGGCTTGAAAGTTGAGATTCTCCACAGAGGGGATAGGGGCGGGGAAATCCGCATCCGCTACAAGACGCTGGAGCAGCTGGAAGACGTCGAGAAGCGTCTAAAGCGCTAGTGCAGCCGGAATGTCTATCCGCCCGTCATAGAGCGCCCGGCCCACCACCACGCCTTTGATCCCCGGCTCATTGGCCGCGACCAGCGCCTCGATATCAGCGTTCGACCCGACCCCGCCGGACGCGATCACCGGGATGGTCAGGGCCCGGGCCAGGGCGGCGGTGGCCGTGACATTGACGCCCCCCAGCAGCCCGTCGCCGTCAATGTCGGTGAACAGAATGGCGGCCACCCCGGCATCCTCGAAGCGCTTGGCTAGGTCAACGGGGGTGAGATCGGAGATGTCGGCCCAGCCCTGGGTGGCGATCTTGCCGCCCTTGGCGTCGGACCCGACCACGATCTTTCCGGGGAAGGCGCGGGCGGCCTGTTTCACGAAATCCGGATTGGTCAGGGCGGCGGTGCCGAGAATTACGCGGGTGATGCCCGCCGCCAGCCAGCCTTCCACCGCCGCCATGTCGCGAATGCCGCCGCCCAGTTGGATGGGCAGGTCGATTGCGGCGCGGATGGCTTTGATCGCGTCGGCATTGACGCTGCGGCCATCAAAGGCGCCGTTGAGATCGACGCAGTGCAGCCACTGAAATCCCTGCGACTTGAATTCACGCGCCTGCGCGGCGGGATCGTCATTGAAGACGGTGGCCTGGGCCATGAGGCCCTTCTTCAGGCGGACGCATTGGCCGTCCTTCAGGTCGATAGCGGGAAAAAGGATCATGGCTTCCAGCTGAGAAAGTTAGCGAGCAGTTTCAGGCCTGTGGCCTGGCTCTTTTCTGGGTGGAACTGAGTGCCGGCGACATTCTCGTAACCGATCATCGCCGTGAGCGATTGGCCGTAATCGGTGGTGGCGAGCAGATCGTCGGGCAGGGCAGGCACGAAGTGATAGGAGTGCACGAAATAGGCGTGCGCCCCGTCCTCGATGCCTTTCAGCAAGGCGTGCGGCCGCGCGATCTTGAGCTCGTTCCAGCCCATGTGTGGAATCTTTAGTGCAGGATCGGCGGGCGCGATCTTCACCACTTCGCCCGCAATCCAGCCAAAGCCGAGATGACCGCCGAATTCCTTGCCCACCGTGGCGAGCAACTGCATGCCAACACAGATGCCCAGGAACGGCGCGCCGTCCTTCAGCACGCGCTCGCGGAGCGCTGGGACCATGCCGGGGATCGAAGAGAGGCCGCGCATGCAGTCCGCGAAGGCGCCCACGCCCGGCAGCACGATACGCTCGGCGGCCAGAATGTCGGAGGTATCGGCGGTGGTGACGATCTCGTGCCTGGTCCCTTCGGCGGCGCGCGCCAGCGCCTTCGCCGCCGAGGCGAGGTTGCCGGAGCCATAATCGATTAGAGCGACGGTGGACATTTCGGCGGCGTCTATAACCGCTAAACTTCAGTAATGCGAGCAGGCCTGCTCTGCGGTGGCCGCAGGGACCTTGTTGCCCACCACCACCAGCTCGTTCCAGCCGGGCAGGGCGGAAAGCTTGTCAAAGCGCCCGTTCCGAAGGTCGGACAGGGTCGCGCCGCAGCCCACCACCGGGTTTCGCTGCCGCTGGCCAGCAGGATTTCCTGCCGCCCATCGCCATTGAGGTCGTGGAACCAGGCGTCGCAGGTCAACTGCGGATTGGAGAGGCAGACGGGCACGCCCAGCACCGGGCTCCAGTCGCGGGCCAGCAGGGTGGCGGGCAGCTGACCGCCCGGCGTGTGCAGGGCGATGTTGCGGCCCACTTCGGTGCCGTCGTTGCGGGCGGCGGCCGGGGCCGCGGCGAAGGCGGCGCGGGCGATGTCGGGATAGAGGCTTTGCTGCAGCTTCGACAGCGCCGCGCTTCCGAAGCGGGTGCCGTCGGCGGCCAGGCTGGCAAAGTCGAAGAGGCCGACCTCCGCATGCCCCAGCTCCAGCCGTGCCACCTGCGCGGCGGGAGCCAGACGCAGCAGATCGGCCAAGGGGGAAGCCAGCGCCAGGCAGGTCACCACGATCACCGTGCCCAGCCCGATGTTTACCGCCTCCAGCCGGCGCATGCTGCCGTCGCGCGCGCCCACGCCGCCGCGATGGCTGGCGCCGATGGCAACGACCAAGGCCGCCAGTGAGGCACACAACAGCGAGAGCGGCGCCGCATCGTCCGGAAAAATGGTGCCGATCAGCAGCAGGGCGGCGGCGGTCGCTAGCGGCAAGGTGAGTGTGGCGGCCGTAACCAGCATTTCCATCAGCCAGGCGATGACGCGGGGCAGGCTGGCGATGGCATGGAAAGCCAGCGCGCCGCTTAAGGCCAGCAGCATCAGCGCCATGGGATCGCCGCTGGCCAGCGACAGGCTGCCGGCATCAGCGGCGCCGCGCCCCAGGCGACCAGGAAGAGCCACGGCAGCAGCCGCGCCGTCAGCCCCCAGCTGGCTTCGAACAGATCGGCATAACCCAATTGCCAGGAGGCGCCGCGTTCACGGCCATGCAGGAAAGCCTGGACGATGAACAGCGCCGCTGCGCAAAGACCCAGCAGCCACAAACCGGCATGCGCGGTTTCCGCGCCTTCCAGCCGCCAGCGGCGATACCAGCCCAGGCCCGCCAGCAGGCCCGCCGACATCCCGGCGAAAGGCAGCAGCCGCATTAGCGCGATAGCGCCCACGCCTTCGAGCAGCGGCAGCGGTACAAACAGAACCGCCAGCGCCAGCGCGGTGAAAAGATAGGGATCGCCGCCCGGCCACTGGTTCAGCAGGCGGGTGTGCAACAGGGTGAAGAACAGCAGGCCTTGGGCTGCGCCGATGGCGATACGCCACGGTCAGAGCTGTATGGTGGCGGCTTCAGGTGTTGCGGCCTGCGTGTGCACCATATTATCGGATGCGATATCGTCCCGCGGCGACCAGGGGCCGACGTGCACGGGCTGCGGCGCGTCAGGCGCATCCGGCACGAAGGCGGGCGCCGGATCGGGCGCCCAGCGGAGCGACGCGTCTTCCGACCAGCTTGGTGTTTCGCCCCCCATCCGCCTCACCTAGCGCGCCGCTTTCGCCCTGTCCCCGGGCCTTAAAGTGCGTGGTTAACGCGGGCGCGGCTCAGTTGTCGTCCATCTTCAGCGCGGCGATGAAGGCTTCCTGTGGAATCTCCACCTTGCCGAACTGGCGCATCTTCTTCTTGCCCTCTTTCTGCTTGTCGAGGAGCTTGCGCTTGCGGCTGATGTCGCCGCCATAACACTTGGCGGTGACATCCTTGCGCAGCGCCGAAAGGGTTTCGCGCGCCACAACCTTGCCGCCGATGGCGGCCTGAATCGGGATCTTGAACATGTGGCGCGGGATCAGGTCTTTCAGCTTCTCGCACATCGAGCGGCCCCGGCCTTCGGCGCGGCCGCGATTGACGATCATGGACAGCGCATCCACCGGGTCGTCATTGACCAGGATCGACATCTTCACCAGATCGCCTTCTTCGTATTTGTCGATGTGATAATCGAAGCTGGCATAGCCGCGCGACACGCTCTTCAGGCGGTCATAGAAGTCGAACACCACTTCGTTGAGCGGCAGGGAATAGATCACCATGGCGCGGTTGCCCGCATAGGTCAGTTCGATCTGGCGGCCGCGGCGGTCCTCGCACAGCTTCAGCACCGAACCGAGATACTCGTCCGGCACCAGAATGGTCGCCTTGATCCAAGGCTCCTCGATGTGATCGATATAGGTGACATCGGGCATGTCGGCGGGATTGTGCAGCTCATTCATCGAGCCATCATTCATGTAGATGTGATAGATCACCGACGGCGCGGTGGTGATGAGGTCGAGATTGAACTCGCGCTCCAGCCGCTCGCGCACGATTTCTAGATGCAGCAAACCTAAGAAGCCGCAGCGGAAGCCGAAGCCCAGCGCCGCGCTCGATTCCGTCTCATAGGTGAAGCTGGCATCGTTGAGATGCAGCTTGCCCAGCGCTTCGCGCAAATCTTCGAACAGGGCCGCGTCCACTGGGAACAGGCCACAGAAAACTACTTGCTGCGCCGGCTTGAAGCCGGGCAGGGCGGTGGGCGTGCCCTTGCGTTCGTCGGTGATGGTGTCACCGACCTTGGTATCGGCCACCTGCTTGATCTGGGCGGTGATGTAGCCGACATCGCCCGGGCCGAGCTTTTCGACGCCGACCTTCTTGGGCTTGAAGACGCCGATCTGTTCGACCTGATAGACCGCGTCGGCGGCCATCATGCGGATCCTCTGGCCCTTCTTCAGTTCGCCATCGATGATCCGCACTAGCACCACTACGCCCAGATAGGCGTCGTAATAGGAATCGATCAGCAGCGCCTTCAGCGGCGCATCGCGTTCGCCCTTGGGCGCGGGCAAGCGCGCCACCACGGCTTCCAGCACCAGATCGATGCCGATGCCGGTCTTGGCGCTGATCAGCACTGCCTCGCTGGCGTCGATGCCGATCACATCCTCGATCTGCTGGCGCACACGTTCGGGTTCGGCGGCAGGCAGGTCGATCTTGTTGAGCACCGGCACGATGTCGAGGCCGGCATCGATGGCCTGATAGACATTAGCCAGGGTCTGGGCTTCGACGCCCTGTGATGCGTCCACCACGAGCAGCGCGCCTTCGCATGCGGCGAGACAGCGGCTGACTTCGTAACCGAAGTCGACATGGCCCGGCGTGTCCATCAGGTTGAGGACGTAATTCTCCCCATTGGCCGCCTTGTAATCCAGGCGCACGGTCTGGGCCTTGATGGTGATGCCGCGCTCCCGCTCGATATCCATCGAGTCCAGGATCTGGTTGGTCATCTCGCGCGCCGCCACCGTGCCGGTGAACTGGATCAGCCGGTCGGCCAGAGTGGATTTCCCATGGTCGATATGGGCGACGATGGAGAAATTGCGGATTTTAGAGAGATCGGTCATTTGCCGGGGGTCTACCATCTTAAAAGCCCCCATCCAACAGGGCTTTTGCGGTGGGGGCGTGACCCGTGCGATAAGCCGCCATGCCCGCAAAACTCGCCCAGAAAAGCCATAAGCCCGACCCCGTTTCGGACCTGTGGCCCGGCCAGTCGGTGGCGCTGCTCAAGGCCCTGCACATCCTTACCCACAATGGCGGCCTGAACGCCGACAGCCGCCGCAAGCTGAAACAGGTGCAGCACCTGGCCCGGCTGGTGAAACCGGCCATCGACGCCGCCCTGGCCGAAAGGGACTTGAAAGGTGAAGAGGGGCCGGTGCTGGCCGATCTGGGGGCCGGAAAGAGCTATCTGGGCTTCATCCTCTACGACCTTTATTTCGGCCCGGCGGGCCGGGGCCGGGTCGTGGCGGTGGAAAGCCGCTCCGAGCTGGTGGCCACGGCGCGGAAGATCGCCGCCGAGAGCGGCTTCGACCGGATGGATTTCGTCGAAGGCACCATCGCGCGAGCCGCGATGGGCGCGGTGGACATCGTCACTGCCCTGCATGCCTGTGACACGGCGTCGGACGAGGCGATCCTGTTCGCGCTGAAGCATGAGGCCAAATATGTTGCGCTGGTGCCCTGCTGCCAGGCGGAAGTGGCGAAGGAACTGGAAGAGGTGAAGGGCCCGCTGGCGCAGCTATGGCGCCACCCGATCCAGCGGCGGGAATTCGGCGCGCACCTGAGCAATGTGCTGCGCGCGCTCTATCTGGAAGCGCATGGCTATCGCGTGCGGGTGACCGAACTGACCGGCCTTGAGCATTCGCTGAAGAACGAATTCATCTATGCCGAGAGGCATCAGCGTTCCAACCCGCGCGCCCGCGCCGAGTTCGAAAAGCTGGCGGCGGAAACCGGCGCGGCCCCGAAGCTGCTTACGTTCTGAGGCTGCCGCCGGTGGCTTTGGCCACGCCCGCCACGATGGCGGCGGCGATGGCTTCGATTTCAGTTTCGGTCAGGGTCTTGTCCCTGGGCTGCAACCGCACCGAGATGGCGACGGACTTGTGGCCTTCGGGCACACCCTTGCCTTCATAGACATCGAAGATCGCCACGCTGTCGAGCAACGCGCGCTCTGCGTTCTTCACCGCCTTGACGATGTCGCCTGCCGCAACCTCGCACTTCACCACAAAGGCGAAATCGCGCTCGATGGCCTGATAGGGCGCGGGCGCGAACAGCGGCCGCGCCTTGCCCCTGGCTTTGGCTTCCGGCAGTGCGTCGAGGAAGATTTCGAACGCGGCGGCGGGCACCTTTAGGTCGAAGGCGGCCGCTACCCGAGGATGCAGTTCGCCGAACTGGGCGATCACGGTCTTGCCCAGCGCGATGACGCCGCTGCGGCCCGGGTGATACCAGCCCGGTGCGCCTTTGCTGATCGGCGCCGACATCAGGGCGCCGGTGACGGCTTCCAGCGCCGCCAGCATATCAGCCTTCACATCAAAGACATCGGCATCGTGGGCAGACTTGGCCCAGTCGCGCAGAGCGTTGCCGGTGCGCAGGCCCGCCGCGATGGTTGCCTGCCCTTCTGGCATGCCGGTGGTGAAGCCGGGCCCGATCTCGAAAAGGGAAAGATTAGAAAGACCGCGCGCCGCGTTGCGCTGCGCTGCCGCCAGCAAACAGGGCAGAGGCGTGGGCCGCAGCGCATCGAGGTCCGACGCGATGGGATTGGAAAGCTGGCGCACAGCGTCACCGCCGCCGAACAGTTCTGCATGCTCGCGGGCAATGAAACTGAAGCTCACTGCTTCATTGAAACCGCGCGAGGCGATGGCGCGTCGGGCCGCTTTGGTACGGCGTTGCGCCCGGGTGAGAACCGGCTTGGCCACGCCCGCATCGCGCGGCAGCGGCACGGATGCGACGGAGCCGAGGCCGTGAATGCGCACGACTTCTTCCACCAGATCGGCGGGGCCATCGACATCATGGCGCCAGCTTGGCGGCACCACCTGCAATACCGCGCCGCGATCCTCAACCACGAAACCCAGCTTCTGCAGGATGGAAATGATCGTTTCGCGCGGCACCGCGATGCCGCCCAGCTTTTCGACAAAGGCCGGATCGAAGGTGATAGGCGCGTTCGGCGACGGCAGCTCGCCCGCGATCACGACATCGCCGGCTTCACCACCGCACCATTCCAGGATCAACTGCGTGGCCAGTTCCAGCCCCGGCAGCACGAACTGCGGATCGACGCCGCGCTCGAAGCGATAGCGCGAATCGCTGATGATGCCCTGTTTGCGGCCGGCGCGGGCTATGAAGCCGGGGTCGAAATAGGCTGACTCGATGAAGACATTCACCGTGTCGTCATAGCTGCCGCTGTCCTTGCCGCCCATGATGCCGGCAATGCCCAGTGCGCGTGTTTCGTCGGCGATGACGATGGTGTTGGCGGTCAGGGTGTAGGTGGCGTCATCCAGAGCCAGCACGGTCTCGCCGTCCTTTGCCATGCGCGCCTGCAGGTTGCCGACCCTGTCGGCGTCGAAGACATGCAGCGGGCGGCCGCGATCCTGAGACACGAAATTTGTGACATCGACCAGCGCACTGATGGACTTCAGCCCCACGGCCTTGAAGCGCGCCTGCACCCATTTCGGCGCAGGGCCGTTTTTGACGCCGCGAATGAGACGGCCCGCGAAGATCGGGCAGGCTTTTTTGTTCTCCCCCGCGAAGTCCAGCGTGATGGTCTGGGGCGCGGAGAACTTACCCGCCACCGGCGCAACCTTTTCACTTTTCAGCTTGCCGAGACCTGCTGCCGCCAGGTCGCGCGCCACGCCCCACACGCTGGCGGCGTCGCCACGATTGGGGGTGATGGAAATTTCGATGACGGGGTCATTCGACAGCAGCCTGGCGCTTTCCAGCGCCGTAGCCACGGGCGCGCCGACAACCGCATCGGCTTTCAGCTCAATGATGCCGTCGTGGTCCTCGCCCAGCAGCAGCTCGCGAGTGCTGCACATCATGCCGCGCGATTCCACGCCGCGCACCGTTCCGACCTTCAAGGTGTCGCCCGAAATAGGAATGACCGTGCCGGGCCGCGCCAGCACCACCTTGATGCCCGCCCGCGCATTGGGTGCGCCGCAGACGATCTGCAAATTTTCACTGCCGGTCGAAACGCTGCACACATGCAGCTTGTCGGCGTTGGGATGCTTGTCGGTGGTGATGACTTCGCCGACGATGAAATCCTTCAGTGCCGCGCCGGCGTCGGTGACAGCTTCGACCTCAAGGCCGATGCTGTTGAGCTTGGCGACGATATCCGCGACGGATGCGTTGGTCTCCAGATGTTCCTTGAGCCAAGAGAGGGTCAGTTTCACCGTGAAAGCCCCCCCTCAAGCGAGGGGGTGTCCAGCGCGGCAAAGCCGTAATGCCGCAGCCAGCGCAAATCGCCCTCAAAGAAGCTGCGAATGTCGGGAATGCCGTATTTCAGCATCGCCATGCGGTCCAGCCCGAAGCCCAGCGCAAAGCCGGAATAGACGTTCGGGTCGATGCCGCAATTCTCCAGCACCTTGCGATGGACCATGCCGCTGCCGCCCAGCTCTAGCCAGTCAGTCCCAGAGCCGAAGATGATCTTGCTGGGGGTTGAACGGTCGCAGCGCATGTCCCATTCCAGTGACGGTTCGGTGAAGGGAAAGAAGCTTGGCCGCGCCCGCAACTCGATGGCCTCGATCTCGAAGAAGGCCTTGCAGAATTCCTCGATGGTCCATTTCAGGTGGCCCAGGTTCAGGCCCTTGTCGATTGCCAGCGCCTCGACCTGGTGAAACATCGGCGAATGGGTAGCATCGGAATCGACTCGATAGGCGCGACCCGGCGAGATGATGCGAATGGGCGGCTTGGTATTCAGCATGGTGCGCACCTGCACCGGCGAAGTATGCGTCCGCAGCACATGGCTCGATCCGTCCGCCTGCGGCGACGCATAGAACGTGTCCTGCATCTGGCGCGCCGGATGATCGGGCGGGATGTTCAGCTTGGTGAAGTTGTAGTCGTCGAACTCGACATCCGGGCCTTCCGCCACGGCGAAGCCAAGGCTGGCGAAGATGGCGGTGACTTCCTCCAGCACCTGGCTGATCGGATGCACGGTGCCGGAATTTTCTGGCCGTGCGGGCAGGGTGACGTCGATGGCTTCGCAGGCTAGGCGCTGTTCAAGCGCGGCGTCGGCCGAGGCGGATTTGCGTGCGGCGAGGGCGTCGGTGACGGCATCGCGCAGGCCGTTGAGCAGGGGCCCCTGAACTTTCCGCTCATCCGGGCTCATGCCGCCCAGCGTTTTCATCAGCTCGCTGATGCTGCCCTTCTTACCCAGCGCGCTCACGCGCACGGCTTCTAGTGCCACTTCATCGGAAGCGGCAGAAATCTGCGCCAGAAGATCGGCCTGAAGGGTGGCGATATCGCTCAAGAAGCAAACGCTCCACAAAAGGGAATCAGCAGCCCACCTTCATAGCAGGCCGCCTGGCTCCGGGAGAGTTTGGACTTTAGGCCTTGGCGGCCGTCGCCTGATCCACCAGAGCCTTGAAGGCAACAGGCTCGTGGATGGCGAGATCGGAGAGAACCTTGCGGTCCACCTCGATGCCTGCACCCGCGAGCCCGGAAATAAATCGGCTGTAGGTGAGGCCATGCTCGCGCACGGCGGCGTTGATGCGCTGGATCCAGAGGGCGCGGAAGTTGCGCTTCTTTTCCTTGCGGCCGATGTAGTTGTGCTGCAGCGACTTGTCGACCGCGGCATTGGCCGTGGTGATATTGCTCTTGCGGCGGCCCCGGAAGCCCTTGGCCTGCTTCAGGACCTTGTTGCGGCGGGCGCGGCTCGGAACGGAGCGGGGAGAACGGCTCATGTTAGATCCCTCCGCCGTAGGGCATCCAGCGCTTCACGCGCCGGGTTTCCGCCACGGACAGGGCGTCCATGCCGCGCAGGTCGCGGGTGCGCGCCGGCGAATTGTTGATGAGGCGATGGCGCTTGCCCACCTGGTGGGTCTTGATCTTGCCATTGGCCGTGATCTTAAAGCGCTTTTTAGCGCCCGACTTAGTCTTCATCTTGGACATTTTGCTTTTCCTTTGAGAGCCCTGCGGCTCGGGTCGCATTGAGGGTCGCCACGGCATGTCCGGCCGGGCGGCCCGAAAGAGGGCGCGTTTAAGAGGAAAATGGGTCGAAAAGCAACCCGCCGCGTCCGTCTTTTGGCGTGCACGCAGTGGGCCCGCCGATGCCATGGAATCCAGAATTTCCGGGTAACCAATTGGTTATTATACGTAATGGTGTTCACGGGCCCCCAAAGGCCTACGCTTTTCCGATCCCACTTTGACTTTGGCCTGCCGTTCCCGGAAATGATACGGCATGTCAGATCATGAAAAATGGGCGGCGCGCTGGCGCGCCCGTATCAAGCTGGCGGCCTGGTGGTTCTTCTGGCCCGCCGTCGCCGCGATCGTATGGGGCGAACTCAAGCCCAGTCCCGGTTTAGAAGGCATCATCTGGGACAAGGCGCTGCACTTCGTCGCCTATTTCGGTCTTGCCTGGCTGGCGACCCTAGCCTGGGGCCGCCGCATCGCGCCCCTGTTGATCCTGGCCTTGGTTCTGGCGCTGGGCGGCATTCTGGAAATCCTGCAGGGCCAGACTGGCCGCGATGGTGAATGGGCCGACATCGTCGCCAACACGCTGGGCGGCCTGACCGGCATGGGGCTGGCGCTGCTGATGCTTTACGTCGCCAGGGTTGTTGACGCTCGGCGGGGCGACTAACCTTGCCGGTGATATTGCAAGCACTTTGAACATGTTCGAGGAATTCAAGAAATTCGCGATGCGCGGTAACGTCATCGACCTAGCGGTCGGTGTCGTCGTCGGCGCAGCCTTTTCCGGCATCGTCACCTCGCTGGTGGCCGACGTCATCATGCCCCCGATCGGCTTTGCCATGGGCGGCATCGACTTCTCCAACTTCTTCCTGGTGCTGAAGGGCGGCGAATATCCCACCCTGGCCGCCGCCAAGGCCGCCGGCGCGGTGACGATCAATTACGGCGCCTTCCTCAACACCATGATCAACTTCTTGGTGGTGGCGGCAGCCCTGTTCATGCTGATCCGCGTCATCAACAACCTGCAGGCGCCGCCGCCCGATGCGTCCGCCCCGGCGGTGACGCCGGAAGATGTGCTGCTGCTGCGCGAGATCCGTGACGGCCTGAAGAATTGAAGAAAAGTGCTTTCATCCTTGTACTACTGCTGGCCACCTTTCCGGCGCATGCCCAAGCGGCAGACAAGGATGCGGGGGCGGCTGCGGCCAGCTTCGCCACCACGATACTGGTGCTGCCGCGCACGGGCGGCATTCCGGCACCCGCAGCGCGGGCGCGGCTGCAGCCGCCGCTCAGCGCCCGCCTGAATGCGCTGATCATACAGGCCGCCGGGGCAGAGGTCCGCTTCCGCGCCGTTAACAAGTTCGCACCGCCGCTGCTAGAGGGCGGCTTGTTCTCCTCCCTGTTCGAAGGCCCGACCAGCTTCCGGCAGGGCGCCTGCACCGGCACGGCTGCGGCGCAGCGTTGCCGCATGCAGGTCAGCCGCTCGCCCGCCGCCAATGTGCGCGGCCCGGCCCGCCCGGCAGAGTGGGGCGACGACCTGCTGCTGGTTAACGAAGCCGGTAGCTGGAAGGTGGACGATGTCGATTATCGCGGCGGTTTTTCTCTTGGGAACAACGGCCTACTCAGCCAGTCTCTGGCCATGGTGATCCGCGCGGCGTCTTAGGCCCCCCCCGGCCTTCGCAACTTTGCGGTGGCGCTCGGCTAGCGTCTGCGCTCACGACGTTGCTACGGCCACCCCCCTCCGATTGCTTCGCAATGAGGGGGGGGAAGTCCTGAGCTGATACCTATATTGGGGGCCGGAGGAACCTATTCATGACGGAACGTACCTTGACCCCGGAACAGCACCGCATCCTGCGCGAGCAGGGCACCGAGCGCCCCGGTTCCAGCCCGCTCAACCACGAAAAGCGTCCGGGCGACTTCGAATGTGCCGGGTGCGGCGCGCAGCTTTTCGAAGCGTCCGCCAAGTTTGAAAGCGGCACCGGCTGGCCCAGCTTCAGCGCGGCGCTGCCGGGCGCGGTGAAAACCACTACCGACACCACGCACGGCATGACCCGCACGGAATTCCACTGCGCCCGCTGTGGCGGGCATCTGGGGCACGTCTTTCCCGACGGCCCCGCTCCCACCGGTCTGCGTTACTGCACGAATGGTTGCGCCCTGGACTTCAAACCGCAGGACAAAGCCTAGAAGAGCGCAACCATTCGATTATTTTTGGTCGCTCCGGCTTCAGGCATGAAAAGCCCGCCGCGCGGGACGCAGCGGGCCCAACATCGAGGACGCCTCGGTGGCGTGGCTGGCGGAGAAGCTGGGCGCGAAGGCGCGGGTTCAGCAGCGGGCGGCGCGGCAGTAAGAAGAGATGTTGAGCCGCCGGGGGGGGCAGCGGACTGCCGCCCACTCAGGTCGCTGCGCGACCTTCGGCGGCGCTCAGTTTTTCTAGTCTCGCTATGCTCACAAAGAAAAAGTGGCGCACCCGATAGGATTCGAACCTATGACCTTCGCCTTCGGAGGGCGACACTCTATCCAGCTGAGCTACGGGTGCGTACTTTACTGTTCGTCGCGCGGTCGGACGGAAAACCGGAAGACCACTTTTCCTGGCCGCGCTCCGGGGCAAGCCTATAATGAATAGCCGCCCCAGACGCTACCCTGCCGCCCGGATGGTGGTTTCGATCACTGCCTTGGCCATGCCTTCGGCCGCTATCTGGCTGCGGGTCAGGAAAACCCCGGCGGGGGCCGGAAAATCCGCCGCCCCGCCCAGCCCGATCACCGCCAATTGCTGGGCCTTGCGGAAATCCTCGGTCATCACCGCCGCCAGCATCTTCGCCCCCCAGACAGGATCTTCGCGATCGGGGTCATTGAAGGTGATGGCGGCGGGGTTGGGTCCATGCACCAGCACCAGCCGCACGTCCGGCGGCAGTGTCATCGCCCCCTTGTCGGCCAACAGCGTCATCATCACCACCGCGCCGGGCGCGCCATAGCCCACCACCAGCACGCCCGATTTGGCCAGGCGCGGCCCGAAGGCGGCGGCGTCCATGAAGAGGCGCAGGCCGTCCGGACCCTTGGTGGGGTGCACTCGCCCGATCACATCTGCGCCCGCCTTCTCGCAGGCGGCGATGAAGGCCTTGCGCGACTGGCGATAGGCAAAGGATTTGTCCTGCGGACCGCCGGGGGCGGGCCCGCCATCGGTCCATTTGGATTCATCTTTGGGTTTATCGGGCGGTTGAGACATGGTCTTACTCTAGCAAGATGACGATCTTCGGCGCACTGGACGAATTGCGGCACCGCCCCGTCGGCGACCAGGCCCCCGCGCGGGCCGCCCGCATCGGCTGCCGCCAGCGCATCGCCATCCGCCGCGACAATGCCCTGTACAGCGAACCGATGGCCGAGGCGCATGTCTTCGGCCTGCGGGGCGAGAATTTCTATGCCTCGCCCCACAACCCGCCCTATTGGCTGGCGGTGGACGGTGCGACCGACAAGCTGCTGCTGCGCCAGTCCGTGGGCGAAAAGCTGGTGAAGGTGAACAAGCGCGCCGGGGAAACGGGGCTGGAACTGTTCCTGTTCGACGCCTGGCGGCCACGCGCGGTGCAGGCTTATTTCCACGACGTCTGGATGCCAAACGAACTGAAGCGCCGCCATCCACAGTTGTCGGACGAAGCGCTGCTGGCGGAAGTCGAACGCTACTGGGCCGCGCCGTCCGCCGACGAGAACGCGCCCGCGCCCCACGCCACCGGCGGCGCGGTCGATCTGACGCTGCGCCGCATCGGCGGCGATCCGCTCTGGATGGGTTCGCTGTTCGACGATGTAACGGCGCTGGCCAACCGCGACCGCTTTGAAAATCTCTCGGCGGAGAACTTTTCCTTGTCCGATCAGGAAGCCCAGGCCAATCGCCGTTTGCTGCACTGGCTGATGGTGGAAGAGGGTTTCGCCGGTCATCCCGACGAATGGTGGCACTTCAGCTGGGGCGACCAGATGTGGGCGGCGCTGACTGGCGCGCCGCAGGCCCATTACGGCTTGGCCGAGATTCCATAACCGCGTTTCGCCAGCAGCATCGCGCCGATGATGCAGCCGCCGAACAGCGCCCCTTCCAGTCCGCCGGTGACGATATGGCTGACGGGGCCGAAACCTTCTTCGCCCAGCAAGGCGCCGATGCGGTCCAGCCGGAAGCGTGAAACCGGAAAGCTGCGCGCCATCAGCCGCCCGCCCAGCAGCGGAATGACGATACCCGCCACCGCGCCACAAAACACAGCGATAGCGGTGTAGAAGTCCTCCACCTCGACCCAGCTTTCGGACTGGCTAAACTTCTTTTCCGGGGCCTTGGTGGGCTTTTTCGCAGGCTAAGCAGCAAACGCCCCGGCACAGGGGCCAAGCAGGAGCAGGGTAGCAAGGGTGGGCCAAAGACGCATTGCCAATGCTATGCGCCGGATTGGTAAAGCGGGCCTTAACGGAGGGCTTTTGGTCGGTGCGCCATTCCTAGTTTAGGGGATGGCGGAGCTAAGCGGGGTGAGGCCGGATCAGCAAAAGGTCGAGTGGACTCTTTGGCCGGCCGAACGCCGCAGCGGGCGAAGCCCGCGAGGCCGGGACGGGACCGGGCTAAGATTGTGCGGTGCCCATCCCAAGAAGGATGGTGGAGCTGAGCGGGATCGAACCGCTGACCTCGTCATTGCGAACGACGCGCTCTCCCAACTGAGCTACAGCCCCGCACCACCCCGGCAAGCCGGGCAAGGGGCGGGTTTTAGGAACAGCCACCCCCGCCGTCAAGCAGCCGCCCCAGCTTCCCTTGGAACCCGGTCCTCGGTAAAAGATTCGCCATGATGAACCCGATCGCCGCCCTGCTCATCCAGGTCCTGGAAATCTACAAGTGGATCGTGATCGCCGCGGTCATCGTCTCGTGGCTGACGGCCTTCAACGTCATCAACGAGCGCAACAATTTCGTCCGCGGCCTGCTGCGCATTCTCTACAATCTGACCGAGCCGGTGTTCCGGCCCATCCGGCGCATCATCCCGGAAATGGGCGGCCTCGACCTCTCGTCGCTGATCGTGCTGCTGCTGATCTGGTTCCTGCAATACTCGATCCAGTACCTCGCCTATCAGGGCATGATGTAACGCCATGACGGCGACTGTGATCGACGGCAAGGCGGTTGCGCTCGGCCTGCGTGGCCGCATCGCGCAGGAGACCGCGAAACTCAAATCCGCCCACGGCCTCACGCCGGGCCTCGCCACCGTGCTGGTGGGCAAGGACCCTGCCTCGGAAGTCTATGTCCGCAACAAGCGCAAGACCGCCGAAGCGCTGGGCTTCAACTCCTTCCATGTCGAGCTGCCGGAAAATACCGGCCAGGACGAACTGGTGGGCAAGGTCAGGGCGCTCTCCAGCGATCCGTCGGTGCACGGCATCCTGGTACAGCTGCCGCTGCCCAGGCACCTGAACGAGAATACCGTGCTGGATGCGCTCGATCCCGCCAAGGATGTCGATGCCCTGACGCACACCAATGCGGGTCTGCTGCTGTCGGGCCGCGCGCATCTGGTGTCGTGCACGCCCGCCGGCGTGATGCTGCTGCTGAAGGAATACGCCGGCGACATCGCAGGCAAGGAAGCGCTGGTGATCGGCCGTTCGCTCCTGTTCGGCAAGCCCGCGGCGCAATTGCTGCTGGCCGCCAACGCCACCGTCACCATGGCGCATTCGCGTTCGAAGAATCTGCCGACGCTGGCGCGCCGCGCCGACATTCTCGTGGCCGCCATCGGCAAGCCGGAATTTGTGAAAGCCGACTGGATCAAGCCCGGTGCGGTGGTGATCGATGTCGGCATCAACCGCGTCGATGCGGGCGATGGCAAATACAAGCTGGTCGGCGATGTCGCTTATGACGAAGCGAGCAAGATCGCGGGTGCGATCACGCCGGTCCCCGGCGGCGTCGGCGCCATGACGATTATCTGTCTGATGCAAAACACGCTCATCGCCGCGTGTGCGCAGAACAAGCTGCCGCTGCCGAAATTCTGATCACTTCACCTTGGTGCGCAATTCGGCTTCCAGCTTCGCAGCCGGAATCAGTTCATCGTAGTAGGAGACGATCTTCCCGTCCGGTCCCATCAGGTAAATGACGCTGGAATGGTCCATGCCATAGCCGCCGGCCATGCCCTTGGCTTCGTCCAGCGCTTTCTTCGCGCCATAGACGCGGTAGAGCTTCTTCACCGCTTCGATTTCCGCCACCGTGCCGGTGAAGCCGATGAATTCCGCCCCGAAACCTTCGACATAGCTTTTCATCAGCTTCGGGTTGTCGCGTTCCGGGTCGATGGTGATGAGGATGGGCACGATCTTCGCCGCGTCCGCGCCCATCTTCTCCAGCGCTTCCGCCATCACCGCCAGGGTGGTGGGGCAGACGTCGGGGCACGAGGTGAAGCCGAAATAGATCAGCATGTATTTGGCGCGGAATTCGGTGCTGGTGCGCCGCTTGCCGTCCTGGTCGGTGAGGGTGAAGTCGCCGCCCACCGCCATGGCGCCGGTGGAGACTGCCTGGCCGGGGCCCGTCGCCTGACGGCTCTGGTGCCAAAGCAGAACGCCCGCCAGCGCCGCCACCAGCAGCAGATAGGGGATCAGAACCTTGCGGTTGCGGAACATGGCGGCCTTTTGCGAGACAACGTGCCCATGCTCTAATCCGGCCTGATAAAGAGGGGAAGGGTTCAAATTGGCGCTGCGCGCGGAAGACGGAAAAAAGCCCCCGCACCGGACTTTTTTCAGCAGCACCGGCGGCGGCCGGGTGCGGCTGCGCACGCTGATCAATCTGCGCTGGCTGGCGGTGGCGGGTCAGTCGGCGTCGCTGTTCCTGGTCTATTTCGCGCTGGCCTATCCCTTGCCCTTCCTGCACTGCGCCGCCGTCATTCTCGCCAGCGTGGTGCTGAACATCGCGCTGGCGCTGCACTATGCGGCCAGCCAGCGCCTCTCCAACCGCGAGGCCACCTTCTATCTCGCCTTCGACGTGGCGCAGCTGGGGGCGCTGCTCTATTTCACCGGCGGCATCACCAATCCCTTCGCGCTGATGTTCCTCGCGCCGGTGGTGATCGCTGCCACCAGCCTCAATCTCTCCAACACCATGATCCTGGTCTTCTGCGCCTTCGGGGCGGTGAGCGTGATCGGCATGTGGCACGAACCGCTGCCTTGGCCGGAAGCGGAATCGCTGATGCTGCCGCCGCTCTATCAGGTGGGCATCTGGTCGGCGCTGGTGCTGGGGATCGGCTTTACTGCCGTCTATGCCTGGCGCATCGCCAGTGAATCGGCCCGCATGTCGGCGGGCCTTTCCGCCACCCAGCTGGCGCTGTCGCGGGAGCGGCGGATGGCATCCATCGGCGCGCTGGCGACGGCGGCGGCGCATGAACTGGGCACGCCGCTTAGCACCATCGCAGTGGTGGCGCGCGAGTTGGAACGGGTGCTGCCGGAAAACTCGCCCGAGATCGAGGATGCGCGGCTGCTGCGCGAACAGGCGGAACGCTGCCGCGCTATCATCGCGCGGCTGGCCCATCCGGAAGAAGACATGCTGGGCGGCATCGCCCGACTGCCGCTGGGCGCTTTCCTGGACGACATCGCCCGGCATCATCGCTGCGAGGATGTCGAGGTGCTGGTGCGGATGGTGGCGGTGAGGGAGGACGATATGGTGCCGCAGGTCTGGCGGGTGCCCGAACTGGTGCATGGCCTGGGCAACATTCTGGAGAACGCGGTCGACTTCGCACAAAGCCGCGTCACGCTGGAGGCGCGCTGGGACGGCAGCGAGCTCTACGTCACGATGGATGATGACGGCCCGGGCTTCGCGCCGGAAATCTTAGAGGTGCTGGGCGAACCCTATGTCACCTCCCGCCCCGGCCATCACGCCCCGGGCGAGACCACGATGATGCCGGACGCACCCATTGACGGCCATGAGGGCATGGGCCTGGGCTTTTTCATCGCCAAGGTGTTGCTGGAGCAAACCGGCGGTCTGGTGCAGGCCACCAATCCGCCGGGCGGCGGGGCGCGGGTGGCCATTTCCTGGGCAAGGGGCGTGATCGACGGGCCGGAGCCTTTGATTTCGACAGACGTTGAGTGAAGCGCCCCTGAAGGCTATACCCCCCCACCCATGACTGGCGAAGAAAAGACTCTCCTTCTGGTTGAAGACGACCGCCCATTGCGCGAGCGCCTGACGCGGGCGCTGGAAACGCGCGGCTTCACCGTCACCCAGGCGGAGTCGGTGGCCGAGGGCAAAGCCCGGGCCAAGGACGCGCCGCCCGCTTTCGCGGTGGTCGATCTCAAGCTGGAAGACGGCAACGGCCTGGATGTGGTCGAGACCCTGCACACCACCCGCCCCGAAAGCCGCGTCGTGGTGCTGACTGGCTTTGGCAACATCGCCACGGCGGTCGCCGCCGTTAAGTATGGCGCCATCGACTATCTGCCCAAGCCCGCCGATGCCGACGATATTCTCGCCGCCCTGATGGCGACGCCGGGCGGCAAGCCCAAGCCGCCGGAAAATCCGATGTCGGCTGACCGCGTCCGCTGGGAGCATATCCAGCGCGTCTATGAATTGTGCGGCCACAATGTTTCGGAAACGGCGCGCAGGCTCAAAATGCATAGGCGAACGCTGCAGCGTATTCTCGCCAAGCGCAGCCCTCGTTGATTGGTCGCGTGGCCAGTGCCGCGCTCCTGGGGCCGCGCTAACTCAGCTTTGCCCCCAATCCGGGACCACAAGATTGGCCGTGGTGGATTGCGTCGCGGTCTCGAGAATGGCCGAGTGCCGGGTCGCCGCAACATTGGCGAAGCTGATCGTCACCGCCTTGCGCCGTGACGCATGCAGTGTCTGCGCTTCCGCCGGTTTGACGATCTCGCCGCCATAGCGGTCTGCCACCATCAACCCTGTCTGGTGCGGCACATACTCGGGCGGAAAATCCGGCGGAATGGCGAAATCGAACAGATCGCAATAATCCAGATAGTCCGGCCATTTGGTGTCGCAGCGCAGATCGGCCAGCGCCACCTTGATCTCCACGCCAATATTTTCCGTCCGGGCCGATGGCGGCTACATGCAGCCGCCGCCCATTTGGCAGGCAGAATTCCAGGATGGGCGCAAAGCCCCGCAACAGCAGCAGGCGGCTGACGCCGCGCGCAACTTCTGCGGCGGTTGATGAGCTAATCATTCTAATTTAAGAACATTTGCGGAACGCCAGATCAATAACAGCAGGCGTCATGGTTCAGATAACACCACAGATTCTGAAGCGCGTATTTCGCATTTGCTATGCGGGACGCGTTTGAACGGCATTTATTTACCTAACAGATGCTGGCTGTGTTTTTGCAACAGCAGCGAATTCCCTCAGGGGACTACAGGTTGGAGAAAAAGTCCTCTTACAACGTGATGATGGTTGGTTCCCGTTGGACCTGAAAGAGCATTTGTTTAATCCGGATGAATATGACGTCTGCATATTCTCTGGTCCGAATATTGTTTTGGACAAGCCGATGCCCGCGCATGCCAAGTTTGGCATAGAGCTTGGTGCACCTATTCAGTTTCTCGGATTCCCGCACGGACTACGAAACACCCATCTTGGCCAAGGCTTTCCTGTACCGCTTGTCTGAACGGCATACTTTAGCGGCGTTGTTAATCTGAGCGGCCAAGACATCATGCTGCTAGATGGCTTCAACAATCCCGGACACTCCGGTGCGCCAGCGTTTACCACAGGACAGGACGGGAAGCCTTCTGTCGCAGGAATTATCTCAGGGTATCGTTTTGAATTGGAAAGCCATGGCGGTATTTTCCTGCGAGACGCGGATGGGAACGAAGAGCAAGTTCCTGATCTATACGTCAAACAAAATAGTGGAATGGTTTACTGCATTGGTGCCGGCCGCCTTACAGAGCTGACTGCCAAGGCAACATGGTTTATTCCGGTGAGAGTGTAGAAGGAGTGCTACAGC
>CANFDA010000015.1 GCA_947445215.1 Alphaproteobacteria bacterium
CCACGGGCGCGGCCACGACCAACACGCCGCCGCCGACGCCCCAGGCGCTGCCAGATGGTCCGTAGGCGGACCATGAAGATCGCGAATTATGCTTTGCTTGTTCTTGGCGTGGCGGTTTCCGCCGCCCAGGCGCAAAGTGCACAGACGCCAAGCGTGAGACTCGATCTGGCGCAGCAGACGCCAGCGGCGGCCAAGCCTGGCGCAATCGCACCTGTCGTCGCGTCAGCCCAGCAAGGCCCGATGACGCTGATGCTGCGCGGGCTGGACAAGATCACCGGCCGCCCCACCGAGATAACCGCGCCCATCGGGCGTCCGGTGCGCTTCGCCACCCTGACCATCACCGTGCGCTCCTGCTATTCCACGCCCGCCAGCGAGACGCCGGAAACCAGCGCCTTTGTGCAGATCGAGGATCGCCGTCCCGACCAGCCGGACCGCCGGATCTTTTCCGGCTGGCTTTATGCCTCCAGCCCCGGCCTGAACGCGGTGGATCATCCGCTCTATGATGTCTGGGTGATCAGCTGCAAGGGTGGTGTGGTGCCGCCGAGCGCCACTGCGGCGCCCACGCCCGCCAAGGTCAAGGCGCCGGATTCCTCCGACCGGGAAAAGCCGGTGGAGCTGCCCACCGGGGCGAGCCGCTAATCCAGCTTTTGCCAGAGGGCTTCCTGGCCCAGCGCTTTTTCCAGCAGCGTGAGATAGCGGTCGCGCGGAATTTCCACCGCGCCGAAGCGCATCAGGTGTGGCGTGATAAACTGGGTGTCGAGCAGGGAAAAGCCGCCATGCTGCAGGCCCTCGACCAGCCGCACCAGCGCCACCTTGCTGGCGTCGGTCGCCTTGGAAAACATGCTCTCGCCGAAGAAAGCGCCGCCCAGCTTCACGCCATACAGCCCGCCGACCAGTTCGCCGCCCTGCCAGCATTCCACCGAATGGGCGTGGCCGATCGCCGCTAGCGCGGTGTAGAGACGCAGTATCCCTTCGTTTATCCAGCTTTCTTCGCGGCCCGGCGCGGGCGCGGCGCAGCCTTTCATAACGGCGACGAAGGCGCGGTCGGAGGTGACGGTGAAGCGACCGCCGCGGATCGTGCGCCCCAGCCGCTGCGGGACATGGAATTTGTCCAGCGGGATGACGCCGCGCTGCTCCGGCGAGACCCAACAGAGGTGCGGATCGTCGCGCTTCTCGGCCATGGGAAACAGCCCGCGGGCATAGGCGGCGAGCAGCAATTCCGGCGTCAGTGCGGTGCCGTGCATGGCGGCACCATAGCGCATTCTAGTGTCCCAGTCCCGCCAGATGCTTTTCTAGCCAATGGATCGAGTAGTCGCCATTGATGATGTCGGGATCGCGCACCAAGCCCTGGAAGAGGGGGATGGTGGTCTCGATGCCGCCCACCACCAGCTCGTCTAGCGTGCGGCGCAGGCGCAGCAGGCATTCGTTGCGGTTGTGGGCATGGACGATCAGCTTGCCCGCCAGGCTGTCGTAATAGGGCGGTATGCGATAGCCGGCATAGATGGCGCTGTCGAAGCGCACGCCCAGGCCGCCCGGGCTGTGGAACTGTGTGATCAGGCCGGGGGATGGGCGGAAATTGAAGGGATGCTCCGCATTGATGCGGCATTCGATGGCATGACCTTCGAACTGGATTTCCTTCTGGGTGAAGTCCATCGCCGCACCGGAGGCGATGCGGATCTGCTCGCGCACAATGTCGATGCCGGTGATGGCTTCACTCACCGGATGCTCCACCTGCAGGCGGGTGTTCATCTCGATGAAATAAAACTTTCCATCTTCGTAGAGAAACTCGATGGTGCCCGCGCCGAGATAACCCAGCTTTTCCAGCGCACGGGTGCAGATGCCGCCGATCTCGTCGCGCTCCTGAGCATTGAGGGCGGGGCTGCCTGCTTCCTCCCATACTTTCTGGTGGCGGCGCTGCAGCGAACAGTCGCGCTCGCCGAGATGTACAACCTTGCCATGGCTGTCGGCCAGGATCTGGATTTCGATATGGCGCGGCTTCTGGAGATACTTCTCCATATAGACCGTGTCGTTGCCGAACGCGGCCTTGGCCTCGGTGCGGGCTTGGCTCAGCGCGAAGGACAGATCCTCCGCATTCTTCGCCACTTTCATGCCCTTGCCGCCGCCGCCGGCGGTGGCCTTGATCAGCACGGGATAGCCGATATCGGCTGCGATCTTTGCCGCGTCGGCATCGGATACTTCGCCGTCCGAACCCGGCACGGTGGGAATGCCTAGTTCCTTCACCGTCTGCTTGGCGGTGATCTTGTCACCCATCATGCGGATATGGTCGGCAGTGGGGCCGATGAAAGTTAGGCCATGCTCGGACACGATATCTGCGAACTTGGCGTTCTCCGACAGGAAGCCATAGCCGGGATGGATCGCCTCGGCGCCGGTGATCTCGCAGGCGGCGATGATGGCGGCCATGTTACGATAAGATTGGTCTCCGGGCGGCGGACCGATACAGACGCTTTCATCGGCCAGGCGCACATGCATGGCGTCGCTGTCGGCGGTGGAATGAACCGCCACCGTCGCGATGCCCATTTCCTTGCATGCGCGGATGACGCGCAAGGCGATTTCGCCGCGATTGGCGATGAGGATTTTCTCGAACATCAGCCGATGACGCAGAGAGTCTGGCCGAATTCGACTGGGTCCTTGTCGGAAACGCAGATATTGGTGACCGTGCCGCTGCGCGGTGCGGTGATCGGATTCATGGTCTTCATCGCTTCGATGATGAACAGCGTGTCTCCTCCCTTCACTGGCTTGCCGACGGCGATGAAGGCGGGCTTGCTCGGCTCGGCTGCGAGATAAACTGTGCCGACCATGGGCGATGGCACCGCACCAGCGGGCGGGCCGGAGGACGGCGCAGCAGCGGGGTCAACAGCGGCCGCCACGGGCGCATGATGCGCCACGGCAGCGGCGGCGTTGACCGCGGCGCTGGAAACGCGGATGCGGGCGCCGTTATGCTCGATCTCGATCTCGGTCAGGCCGGTCTCGTTCAGCAGCGCGGAGAGTTCGCGGATCACGTCGGCATCGACGCCGGGCTTAGCCGCGGCAGCAGCCGTAGTCTTAACGCCGTTTTGGGGATCGTCTTTGCTCATTTCTTCTTGGCCTTGAGAATGTCTGCGATGGCGTCGACGGCACGGACATAGCCCTGCGCGCCGAAGCCCATGATAATGCCGGTGGCGGCCTTGGCGACCCAGGAGTGATGCCGAAACGGTTCTCGCTTGTGAAGGTTCGACAGATGGCACTCGATGATCGGGATGGTGCAGGCCAGCAGCGCGTCGAGGATGGCGACGGAGGTGTGGCCGTAACCGGCGGGATTGATGATGATGGCGCTGCCCTTCTTGCGCGCTTCCTGAATCCAGTCGACCAGATCGCCCTCGCGGTTGGTCTGGCGGAAGACCACCGACAGGCCATGCTTCTTGGCCTGCGCGGTGCACATCTCCCCGATCTGGGGCAAGGTGGTGTAGCCGTAAATCTCAGGCTCCCGGTCACCCAACAGGTTGGTGTTGGGGCCGTTGAGAATGTATATTATCAAGGTCTTGTTTTTATTGGTATTCTTTGCCATGTCCGGTCTCTATTCGGGAGCTATTCAAGCCTTATAATCGCATCCCTCGCGGAACGGAAATCCTGCCTATGACCCTGAATGTCACCCTGAATGGCGAAGCCCGCCAACTGCCTGGCGCCACCAGCATCGCGGGGATGCTCACCGGCCTGGGGCTGGACCCCGCCAAGATCGCAGTGGAGCGGAATCTCGCCATTGTGCCGCGTTCGACCTATGGCAGCGTAACTGTGGAAGAGGGCGACAAGTTCGAGATCGTGCACTTCATCGGCGGCGGCAACGCGCCCGTCATTCCCCCAAAAGAAGACAAGCCGCTGGTGATCGCGGGCAAGACCTATGCCTCGCGCCTGATCATCGGCACCGGCAAGTTCAAGTCGTATGAAGAGAACGCCCGCGCGCTGGAAGCGAGCGGCGCGGAGATGGTGACGGTGGCGGTGCGCCGCGTGAACCTGACAGACAAGAACCAGCCCATGCTGATCGATTTCATCGATCCGAAGAAATACACTTACCTGCCCAACACTGCCGGTTGCTTCACTGGCGAGGATGCGGTGCGCACACTGCGCCTGGCGCGCGAGGCTGGCGGCTGGACCCTGGTCAAGCTGGAAGTGCTGGGCGAGAAGAAGCTGCTCTATCCCGACATGCTGGAAACCCTGCGCGCCACCGAGATGCTGGCCAAGGACGGCTTCCAGGTCATGGTCTATTGCAGCGACGATCCCTTGATAGCCAAGCGGCTGGAAGACATGGGCGCGGTGGCGATCATGCCGTTGGCCTCGCCCATCGGTTCTGGCATGGGGCTCACCGCCACGGTCAACATCCGCATGATCATCGAGGACGCCAAGGTGCCGGTGATTGTGGATGCGGGTATCGGCACGGCCTCTGATGGGGCAGTGGCGATGGAACTGGGCTGCGATGCGGTGATCTCGAACACCGCCATCGCCCACGCGCAGGACCCGGTGAAGATGGCCCGCGCCATGAAGCTGTCGGTGGAGGCGGGGCGTCTCGCCTGGCTCGCCGGCCGCATGCCGAAAAAAGCTTATGCGGACCCGTCGAGCCCTCTCAGTGGTCTGATCTGAGGCTTACTTCTTCGCAAAAGCTGCAGCGAACCCAGCTTCGTCCATAGCGCCGGGATACATGCGCCCGTTTATGATGAAGGTTGGCGTGCCGTCCAGCCCGACCTTCTTGGCGAAGTCGTAGGACGCGTTCACCGCCGCCGCCGTTTCCGGCTTCATCATGTCGACGCGCAGCTTGGCGATATCCAGCCCAGCTTGCTTGGCACCCGCGAAGATCATCTCTTCGGTGATCGCTTCGCTCTGGCTCATCAGGAAATAATGGAAGGCGAGGAACTTGTCCGGCTGCTGGCGCACCGCCGCCACGGAAGCGCGCGCCGCATTCACCGCGCCCTCGCCATGCAGCTCGCGCAGCGGGAATTCGATGAAGGCGAAGCGAGTGTCGCCCTTTCGCTGCTCCACGACCTTCTGCACGGCGGACAGCGAGGCGCGGCAGAAGGGGCAGTCATAGTCATAGAATTCGACCATCGTGTTGGGCGCGTTCGCAGGTCCGGTCACGAAGGCGATCTTTGGATCGAAGAAGGTCTTCATGCCGATCTTCTGGATCATCGCCTCGTTGGCCGCGGCGCTCTGGGCCGCTTCGACTTTCTGCGCCGCCGCCGCCATTTCGTTCACGATCTGCGGATGGCTGATGAGATAGTTGCGCAGCTGGACTTCATTCACCGGCATCAGACCGGCATTGGTCATCACGATCACCGCCGCCACCGCGATCATCGCGCCGCAGATCGCGGTCACCAGGGTCGAAATCACATTCTGCATATCGCGGTCCCGTTCAGCGCTGTTGCGGCATGGCGCCATGTGCGGCACCGATAATATCATTGGCCCGCTGCCAGTCCGTGCTGCCCTGAGGCAGTTTGGACCGCGCCCGCGAGGCGAAGATGAAGGCCTGGGGCAGGTTGCCGCTATTATAGTTCGATTCGGCGGTGGCGAGGTCGGCCATGGCCGGGTTCTGCATCAGATGATAGGCCTTAGCGACCTGATACCAGGCGAAGGGATCTTCCTCTTCCGTCAGCAGGGCGACCTTGAGGTTGCCCAGGGCGGCGGCCGCCAGCTTGGGATCGTCCATCGCCAGCTGCGCCACCGCCAGCGCCGAGCGCAATTGCGGCGCCTGCGGCTTCAGGCTCACCGCCTTCTGGTAGGCGGGGATGCCCAGCGCGGGCCGGGCCATCATCACGTGTATCTGCCCCAGCACTTCGTGGAAATAGGGATTGTTGGGCTCTTCGGCGATTAGGCTGTTGATCTCGGCCAGGGCGCGCTGCAGGTCCGGCTTCTTCATATAGGCCATGGTGCGGGCATAGCGCGCGGCCGAGGATGTATTGCTCAGCGGATAACGCTTCAGGGTTTCGTCCGGCGGCAGAATGAAGCCGCCCAGCTTGGCCTGGATCATTTGCAGGGCATACACGCTCTGGGGCGGGTCGGGCACTTCGCGATAGGACGAATTGTCCACCAAATCCTGCAACGCCGAGACGCGCTCCTGGCCCACGGGATGGCTGACGGCAAAGGGCTGGATCTTGTAGGCCGAACGCGCCTGTTCCTGCGCGAAGCGGACGAAGGTGTTGTACATGCCCATGGGCGACTGGCGCGTGGCGGTCAGCAGCTTGAAGCCGATTTGGTCGGCAGCGGATTCCTGGATACGGCTGAAGGCGTTGAACTGGTACTGGGCAATCGACTGGCCCATGCCCATGATGGCGGTGCCCAGCGGGCCGCCGCCCGCCATCATCACCGCCAGGCCCACCACCATCGATAGCAGCATCGGCACGCTGGCCTTGTCCATCGCGTCGATGCTGCGGGTGAGATGCCCGCCTGAGAGATGGCCGGTTTCATGCGCCATCACGCCGATGAGTTCGTTGGGCGTTTTCACGTCCAGCAGCATGCCAGCGAAGATGAAGATGTCCTGGGGCTGGGTGGCGAAGGCGTTGATGCTCAGATCACCCATCACGAAGACGCGGACAGCGTTGACGTCCATGCCGGCGGCACGGGCCAGCGGAATCTCATAGCTGCGCAGCAGCTCTTCGGTTTCGGTGTCGCGCAGGGCGAAAATGGCGTTGTTGGGCCGTTGCTGGGTCTGGGCTAGGGCGGGTGCGGCGATAGCCAGCATGGCGCCCGCAAAGCCCAGCGCAAAGGCGGCCTTGCGCCACTGCGTCCTTCCGGACGCCTGGTTGGGGTTGCATATCGTCAAGGCTTGACCTTTCCTTCCAGCCCGCGCTTCAAGTCTCCCCCGCCCGGGACCCTAGGGGGGTGCGCTGCTGCGGTCAACGAAGCGCCTGGCCACGAACTGGGCCGGATTGGCGTCTAAAAAGGCAAGGATTATAACCCCGTTATGTCGCGATTCCGTGTTCTTGGCCTGCTCGCCGCGCCCGTCTCCGCCCTGGCCCTGTTGAGCGGTTGCGCCGGCGGTACTTATTTCGGCGGTGACGGCAACGATGTTTCCGCGGTGCAGAGCGCGCGCGCGCGCCACCTGATCGTCGGTGACGAACCCTTCGCCGTGCGCACCGCCGCGCAGGTGCTGGCGCAGGGCGGCAGCGCCGCCGACGCGGCAGCGGCCATGTTCTTTGCGCTGTCGGTCACTTACCCGGTGTCGGCGGGTCTGGGCGGCGGCGGCATCTGCATCGTGCGCGATGCCGCAGGCAGCCTGACTGAACTCGACTTCCTGCCCCGCACCGCCAATCGCGGCGGCGCCTATGCCGTGCCCGCAGTGGCGCGCGGCTTCCAGGAATTGCAGCGCCGCTTCGGCGCTCTGCCATGGCAGCGCGCAATCTCGGGCGCGGAAGCGCTGGCGGATGCGGGCTTCCCGGTATCAGAAGCTCTGGCAGCGCGTCTTCAGGGCACCGAACCCATCGTTCGCCTTGATGCCGCGCTGGCGGCGCAGTTCCTGGATGAATCCGGCCAGCTCAAGCGGGCTGGAACCGTGATCCGCAATCCGGCGCTGGCGCGCACCCTCAGCATCCTGCGCCTGGAAGGCGCGGAAGGCTTCACGGCCAAGATCGGCGCGCAGATCACCGCCTATGCCGCCGGTCAGGGTGGCACCATCGGGCCGGACGACATGGCTGCGGTGACGGTGCGCCAGATTCAACCGGCGCGCCGCACGCTGGGCCAGCTCACGGTCGCCTATCCCAATACCGGCACCGGCGCGGGCGCCTTCGCCGCCGCGCTGCTGGCGGGCGTCGCCAATGTCAGCGCCGCCAATGCCAACGCCGCGAGCGTGGCGGCGGCGCGCCAGGCGCTGTCCTCCTTCAACGTCGCGTCGATCCCCGCCGATTTCGGCTCCACCGGCTTCGCCGTGCTCGACAATCAGGGTGCGGCGGTGTCGTGCGCCGTGACGCTGAACGGTCCGTTCGGCGCGGGCCGCACCGTCACCGACACCGGCCTGCAATTGGCGGCCGCGCCGTCGGGCCCGGCGGGTTTGGCGTCCGCCTTCCTGATGCCGGTGATCGCGGCGGGTGATGGTTCAACCTTCATCGGCGCCGCCGCGGGCGGCCCCAATGGCAGCGCGGCGCTGACGGCTGCGCTGGTGCGCATGGCGCGGGGCGCACGTTTGTCCACGCCCACCGATCTGCAGACCACCGGTGCTGCGCCCAAGGACACGATCAACGTGATCGCGTGCGACGGCGCCTGTGTGGCGCTGGCGGATCCTGGCGCATCCGGTCTGGGTTCGACCGGCGACCGGCCGGTGCAGGACACCAACTGACAGAAACAAAAACGGCGAGTCTCGCGTCTCGCCGTTTTCGTATTTGTTAGGCAAGGGAATTATTCGCCGCCGAAGGTTTTCTGCCACCAGCCTTTTTTGCTCGGCTTGGAGCCGTCCGCCTCGGGCGTGGTGTCCACGTCATCGGCATCGGCATCCGTCGACAGCGACCAGACCGGTGGGGCCGGCGCGTTCAGCGCAGGTCCGCCGCCATTGGTGGGTGTGGTGTCGACTTCGTCCGGCACGCCGAAGCGGGCTTCGGCAGGTGGGAACAGTGGTTCCTGATCGTGCGGACGCTGCTCGCGGTCGCGGCCACCACGGCGGCCACGGCGGCGACGGCGGCGACGGCGGGCTTCGCCTTCACCCTGCGGCTGGCCCGCACCGTCGGCGGCGCCTTCTGACGCTTCAGACCCTTCGGCATCCTCGCCATCGGCCGGGACGCCTTCTGCACGCGGCGCCTGTTCGGCGCGCGGCTGGTTCTCGCCACGGGGCTGGTCGCCACGCGTAGCTTCGCCATCGCGATTGCGGCCACGGCCGCCACGGCGGCGGCGTTTGCCGCCCTCGCGGCCGCCTTCACGGCCACCTTCGCGTTCGCCGCGGCCCTGGCTTTCGCCCTTGACTTCCGGCGCTTCGCCGTCAGCCTCGGTCTCGTCGGCATCCTGGGAGATTTCGATCTCGTCTTCTTCGTCCACTTCCTCGACATAGTTAGGCTCGGGTTCGTCGGAGTGCACAAAGCCCGACTCGATGCCCACGGCATTGTTCTTGGGACGCTCGCCGGGATCGCGGCTCTTGAGGCGCTCGATCTCGAACTCGCCCGCCGGCATGCCGGCCACGGGCAGGAACGTGATGTCCATGCGGTATTCGCTTTCCAGGCGCGCCAATTCGCGGCGCTTCTGGTTCAGCACATAGATAGCGATCTCAGTGGGAATCTTGACGGCGACGGAGGCTGATTTGGCCTTCTCACCTTCTTCTTCCAGGGCGCGCAGCACGCGCAGCGCCGAGGATTCCACCGAGCGCATCAGGCCGGTGCCGGCGCAATGCGGGCAGGCGATGGTGGAACCGGCGACGAGACCAGCGCGCAGGCGCTGGCGCGACATTTCCATCAGGCCGAACTGCGAGATCTTGCCGATCTGGACGCGGGCGCGGTCGTTCTTCACCGCATCGCGCAACCGCTTTTCAACTTCGCGATCGTTCCGGCCTTCTTCCATGTCGATGAAGTCGATGACGATCAGGCCCGCCAGGTCGCGCAGGCGCAACTGGCGCGCCACTTCATCGGCGGCTTCCAGGTTAGTCTTGCGTGCCGTTTCCTCGATAGAATGCTCGCGGGTGGCGCGGCCGGAATTGACGTCGATCGAGACCAGCGCTTCGGTCTGGTTGATGACGATATAGCCGCCCGACTTCAGCGTGACGGCGGGGGAGAACATCGAGTCCAGCTGGGCCTCGATATGCATGCGCTGATAGAGTGGCACGCTGTCCTTGTAGTGATGGACGTTCTTGGCATGGCTCGGCATGAGCATGCGCATGAAGTCCTTGGCGTTGCGGAAGCCGAGATCGCCTTCGACCACGACATCTTGCACATCCTTGTTGAACAGGTCGCGCAGGGCGCGCTTGATCAGGTCGCCTTCTTCATAGACGCAGGCGGGTGCATTGGAATTGAGCGTGGTTTCGCGGATCGTGTCCCACATCCGCATCAAATACTCATAGTCGCGGCGGATCTCGATCCGGCTGCGGCTTTCGCCCGCAGTGCGGATGATCAGGCCCATGCCTTCCGGCAGCTCCAGGCCCTGCGCGGCGCTCTTCAGGCGCTTGCGGTCGGCGGCGTTCGTGATCTTGCGGGAAATGCCGCCGCCGCGCGGTGTGTTGGGCATCAGCACGCAATAGCGGCCCGCCAGCGACAGATAGGTGGTCAGCGCGGCGCCCTTGTTGCCTCGTTCTTCCTTGACGACCTGCACCAGGATGATCTGGCGGCGCTTGATGACTTCCTGAATCTTGTAGTGCTTCTTGCGCACCCACTTCTGCGACGGACGCGCCGCCTGCAGCGGCTGGGCGGAATCGTCGCCGCCATTCTTGGCGTCCTGCGACCTCTCGAACTCGGCGGGCGCGGCTTCGCCCTCGTCGGACACGGTGGCGGGTTCGATGCCACCTTCATTCTCTTCCGCCTGCTCAGCGGCGATAGTTTCGTCGTCGGACTGGGTTTCGGCGGCTTCGGAGCTGGAGGCTGGGGCTTCATCCTCCTCCTCATGGTCCTGCTCATGGTCGTGCGTCTCGACCGCCGCGCCGCCATGGTTGACGAAGACCTCTTCATGGTCGGCCTCGGCGTCCTGCGGACCCTCGGGGCCGTCGGCTTCGGCATCCGTCTCCTCGGCGGCTTCGACCGGGACCAGCGGGGCCATCTCGGCCTCACCTTCCTCGACCGCTTCCGGCTCGTCGACCTCGTCCTCTTCGCCGTTTTCCAACGGCTTGGGGCCGGAGCTGATTTCGAAGGATTCTATATCGTCCTCGGAGCGGCTGCGGGCTTCGGCCTCCTGCTCGGCGATCAGGGCGGCGCGGTCGGCGGCGGGGATCTGGTAATAGTCGGGATGGATTTCCGCGAAGGCGAGGAAGCCCTGGCGGTTTCCGCCATATTCGACGAAGGCAGCCTGCAGCGACGGCTCAACGCGCGTCACCTTGGCGAGGTAGATGTTGCCTTTGAGAGGCCGCTTGGAGGCGGCCTCGAAATCGAATTCCTCGACCTTAGAACCGTCGAGAACGACAACCCGGGTCTCTTCCGGGTGGTTGGCATCGATAAGCATGCGCTTCATGGAAATCTCCGGCGGCGCGCCATCCTTCCCGCGTTCCAGCGCGAGACATTGGGAGGGGGGACCGCATTTTTGGGGTGGGCGACCGGTGCATGCCATCGAGACCCGGCTGGGCCAGGCGGATGGAGAGGCAATGCGCTGTATCGGTCATGACGTACTTAAATCCGGAACCGCGGATACCGCGGGAAAACGGGCTGCTATCGGGGGAGGGCTTCCTGGTGCCGGTCCTTTAATGCCTTTGGGCAGGGGGCTGGCGGGGCGTCCGATCCACGACTGGCGGTTGTATAATCTACAATCCGGTGACGCAGCTTGGGTGCAGTTGTAGGGGCCCCACCCCCTTGGCACAAGGCTTATCGGTGGGCAGGACCAAACGAACTATGATCGCGCCCACAGTGGCTAACGAATCATAAACTTTTCCGGCGCATTCTTTGCACGAAGGCGAAAAAGGCTCAAAAGTTGTTACTTTTCAGGGCTATAGTAGGGTTTTTTGCCGCCGGTCTGGTGCTGGTACCCGCGGTCGCGCAGGCTCCTCGGGTGGCCATACCGCCCCCGGCGGTGATGAGCGCCCGCATCGGTGAGCATGCCGACAAGACCCGCCTGGTTCTGGAGCTGTCCGACCCCGTGAATCTGCGGGCCTTCAGCCTGGCCAGCCCTAACCGCGTCATCCTGGACCTGCCGGAAGTGGCCTGGCGGATGGGCAATCCGCCCGTTCCCAGCGGCCGTGGCCTGATCAAGGCCTATCGCTATGGCGTCTTCCGCACCGGCAATGCCCGCATGGTGATCGACCTCAACCGGCCTGCAAGGCTGGGGGAGACGCTGGTGATCCCGCCCAGCGCCGGGTTCGGCTACCGGCTGGTGATCGATCTGTTTCCCACCACCCAGACCGCCTACGAGAGCGATGCGGGCTGGCCCGCCGACCTGCGCAAGCGCGAGGCCGATGCGGAGCGCCGCGCCCGGGTGGCTGTCGCGCCAAGCGCCACCGGCAAGCGGGTTGTGGTGATCGACGCCGGCCATGGCGGCATCGATTCCGGCACCAGCGGCGTCAACGGCCTGCTTGAAAAGGATCTGGTGCTGGCCGAGACCCTGCTGCTGGCGAAGGAATTGCGGGCCCGCGGCATCACCGTTCATCTTACCCGCGAGAAGGACGGTTATGGGCCGCTGCGCGACCGCGTCGCTTTCGCCCGCGCCCACAAGGCCGATCTGTTTCTCTCCATACATGCCGACGCCCATTCCGATGCCAGCGTCACCGGCCTTTCCATCTACACGCTGAGCGATGGCCGTTCCGACCGCGAAGCGGCGGCGCTGGCGAAGCGCGAAAACCAGTCGGACGTCATCGCGGGCGTGGACCTTCTGGCCGACAATTCCGTGACGCCCATCCTGATCGACCTGGCCCAGCGCGACACGCTCAACAAGTCCGCGCTCTTCGCCAAGAGCGCCGTCGCGCAGCTGGCCGGCGTCACCAATATCCTGGCGCGTAGCCCGCACCGCTCCGCCAGCCTGGCGGTGCTGGTGGCGCCCGACATCCCCGCCGTGCTGATCGAACTGGGCTTTCTCTCCAACCTCGACGATGCCGCCCAGATGAAGACGCAAGCCTGGCGCGAGAAGTTCGCCGCCGGTCTGGCCACCGCCGTGGTGCGCCATTTTGCCGGGGATGCCGCCGCCGTCATGGCCGCGGGAACCCGGCCATGACGCGCTCTTTAATTCCCGCTACCGCGAGGCTATGACAGGTTTATGGAAGGCGCCCAAAACCTCCTGTTCCGCCGCATCCTTACCTATATCGGTCTGGCGTCCGCCGCATTGGCGGTGCTGGCGATCGGCGCTGGCCTCGTCTACGTGGTCACCATCACGCGCGACCTGCCCAGCCTGGAGACGCTGCAGAACTACACCCCGCCCATCACCACCCGCGTCTATGCCGGTAACGGCACCGTGCTGGGCGAATATGCGCGCGAGCGGCGGATGTTCGTGCCGGTCGAATTCATTCCCAACCGGGTGAAGCAGGCTTTCACGTCGGCCGAGGACCGCAATTTCTACAACCATCCCGGCGTCGATCCGTCGGGCATCCTGCGCGCCGCGATCAAGGATGTCGGGCTGGTGATCCAGCGCCGCCGTCCGCAGGGCGCTTCCACCATCACCCAGCAGGTGGCGCGCAACTTCCTGCTCAACTCCGACGTCAAGTTCAGCCGCAAGATCCGCGAGGCGATCCTGGCGGTGCGCATCGACGCTACCTATCCCAAGGACAAGGTGCTGGAGCTGTACCTCAACGAAATCTTCCTGGGTCAGAACTGCTATGGCGTCGCCGCCGCGGCGCTGAACTATTTTGGCAAGTCGCTCGACGAACTCACTGTTCCGGAAGTTGCTTATCTCGCCGCCTTGCCCAAGGGCCCCAGCAATTACGATCCGCGCCGCTATCACGCCGCGGCGGTGGAGCGCCGCAACTGGGTGATCGACCAGATGGTGGACAACAACTATGTCACGCGCGAGGAAGCCGAAGCGGCCAAGGCGACGCCGCTGGTGACGCAGATGCGCGCCCTGGGCAGCCAGGCCGCCGACGTCGATTACTATGTCGAGGAAGTGCGCCGTCTGCTCTACACCAAGTATGGCCAGCACGAATTGTATGATGGCGGTCTGCAGGTGCGCGCCTCGCTCGATACGCGGCTGCAGAATTATGCCGTGAGCGCGCTGCGTTCCGGCCTGGTGCGCTATGACCGCCGCCATGGCTGGCGCGGCGCCAAGCAGAAGATGGACATTAGCGGCGACTGGAAAACGGCGCTGGCGAAGATGCCCAACCAGTCGGGCATCGAGGTCTGGCGGCTGGCCGTGACGCTGGGCTACGACGACAAGGCGCTGCGCATCGGATTCGGGGATGGCAGCACCGGCGCCATTCCCTTTGAAGGCTATCGCTGGGCCCGGGCGCAGATCGGCAAGGCGGGCGCGGTCGGCGCGGCGCCGTCCGGTCCGCAGGAAATCGCCAAGGCGGGCGACCTGATCTATGTCGAACCGCTCGAACCCGATCCCAAGGCCGGCATTGGCAAAGGCCAGTTCGGCCTGCGCCAGGTGCCGGAAGTCAACGGCGCCATCGTCGCGATGGACCCGCACACCGGCCGCGTGCTGGCGATGTCGGGCGGCTTCTCTTTCGCCTCGTCGCAATTCGACCGCGCCATGCAGGCGATGCGCCAGCCGGGCTCGACCTTCAAGCCCTTCGTCTATGCTGCAGCGCTGGACAATGGCTACACCCCCGCCAGTAAGGTTCTGGATGCGCCCTTCGAGCTCGACATGGGTCCGGGGCAGGGTATCTGGCGGCCGGAGAATTTCGAAGTCGGCGAGTATCTGGGCGAGGCCACGCTGCGCCGCGGCCTGGAGCTGTCGCACAATCTGATGACGGTGCGTCTGGCCTGGCAGTTGGGCATGGGCAAGGTCGCTACAGTGGCCGAGCGCATGGGCGTCTATGACAAGATGCCCCACTTCCTGGCCAATTCGCTGGGCTCGCAGGACACCACGCTGATGCGCCTGGTCGCCGCCTATTCCGAGTTCGTCAATGGCGGCAAGAAGGTCGAGGCTTCGCTGGTGGACCGGGTGCAGGACCGCAACGGCAAGACCATCTGGCGGCATGACGCGCGCAAGTGCGAGGGCTGCAACGAAGCCGACTGGAAAAACCAGAGCGAGCCGCTGCTGGCCGACACGCGCGCGCAGGTACTGGATTCCCGCACCGCCTACCAGATCACTTCCATCCTGCAAGGTGTGATTCAGCGCGGCACTGGCGCATCCATCGGCGTGGTGGGCAAGCCGCTGGCGGGCAAGACCGGCACTTCCAACGAAGCGCGCAATCTCTGGTTCGTCGGCTTCTCGCCAGATCTGGCGGCGGGCATCTATGTCGGCTTCGACGACAATCGCAGCCTGGGCCGCAGCGAACAGGCTGCCTATGTTGCCGCGCCCATCTTCCGCGATTTCATGATGGAGGCGCTGAAGGATGCGCCGCCCACGCCGTTCCGCGTCGCGCCCGGCATCGAGATGGTCAGCATCGACCGCATGAGCGGGCAGCCGTCCAGCGGCCCCGGCAGTATCCTGGAAGCGTTCCGGCCCGGCACCGCTCCGGGCGAGTATTTCGGTCCCGACACGGTGGATGGCGGCCTGCCGCAACAGGCGGTGACCACCGGCGGCCAACCGCAGTCGGCGCCGCCTGCCTCCGTGGGCGAAGGCACCGGTGGACTTTATTAGACCTCTCGCTTAAGCACCGGCCATGCGCCCCGAAATCACCCGCGCCGTTGACGAGATCGAGCAGGCCATCGCCCTGCTGAGGAGGCATCTTTGACTGGGATGTTGCCAGCCGCCGCCTCGACGAACTGAACGCCCGCGCCGAAGACTCCTCGATCTGGAACGATGCCCAGGCCGCGCAGAAGCTGATGCGCGAGCGCCAGAAGCTCGACAGTTCGATGAATTCCGTCCACACCATTGAGAATGAGCTGGCCGACGCCACCGGCCTGATCGAGATGGCGGAAGCCGACAATGACGCCGCCATGGTGGCCGACGCCGAAGCCGCGATTCTCGGTTTGCAGAAGCGCGCCGAGCAGGCGCGGCTGCAATCCATGCTGTCGGGCGAAGCCGACGGCAACGACTCCTATCTGGAAATCCATGCCGGCGCGGGCGGCACCGAAAGCCAGGACTGGGCTTCGATGCTGTTCCGCATGTACACGCGCTGGGCCGAGCAGCATGGCTACAAGCTGCAATTGATCGAAGAGTCCGAAGGCGAAGCGGCGGGGCTGAAATCGGCCACGCTGCTGGTCAAGGGCGAGAATGCCTATGGCTGGCTGAAGAGTGAGGCGGGGGTGCACCGGCTAGTGCGCATCTCGCCCTTCGATTCCGCGGCGCGGCGGCACACCTCGTTTTCAAGCGTCACGGTCTATCCGGTGATCGACCAGTCCATCAACATCGACATTCCGGAAAAGGATGTGCGCATCGACGTTTATCGCGCCTCGGGCGCGGGCGGCCAGCACGTCAACAAGACCGAGAGCGCGGTGCGCATCACCCACATTCCCACCGGCATCGCCGTGGCCTCCCAGACCGAGCGCAGCCAGCACCAGAACAAGGCTAATTGCTGGGACATGCTGCGCTCACGCCTCTACGAGATCGAGCTTGAGCGCAAAAAGGCGGAGACCGGCGCCTTTGTCGGCGAGAAATCCGAGATGGGTTGGGGCCACCAGATCCGCTCGTATGTGCTGCAGCCCTACCAGCTGGTGAAGGATCTGCGCACCGGCGTGGAAAGCCGCACGCCATCGGATGTGCTGGACGGCGACCTCGACGCCTTTATGGCGGCGGCGCTCGCGCAGGAAGTTGGCGGCAAGCCGAAAGAGAAAATCGAAGATTTGGAGTAGGCGGAGAGGCCGGTCCGGCCGCTTGCTCAAGCCCGCGGCGTTCGTCGCTCGAAATAGCCCCCTGGGCTATTTCGTTGGCCTTGCGGCCAACCGCTCCTCACCCGCTAAGCGGGGCGAACGTCGCCTGGCCGGGCGGCGGCGCCTGCACGCGCGGCGCCGCCGCCGTCACCACCGTCTGTTCCACCGGCGCGGCGGGCTTGCGCTGACCATCGCCCAGCGGGTCGTCGGAATGGCGGCAATTGCCTTCGAAGAAAGCACCGGATTCCACCGCGAAAGCTTCATGCAGAATGTCGCCCTCAACATGGCTGGTGGTGCAGAGCTGTACCTTGCGGGCGCGGATGCGGCCGATGACGCGGCCGCGGATGATCAATTCTTCGGCGTGGATTTCGCCGTGGATTTCGGCTTTCTCGCCGATCACCAGGCTGACGCTGCGGACATCGCCTTCGACGCGGCCATCGATCTGCATGTCGCCGTCGCAAGTGAGCGTGCCGGTGATGACGGCATCGGCCGCCAGGATGGAAGGAGCGGAGCCGCGCACGGCCTTTCGCGCGCCCGCGGGGCTAATAGCGGCCGCCGTGATCGGCGCCGGAGCGGGGGAGGTGTCTTTGGGCTTGCTAGAGAACATTGCGGCCAGCCTTTATGAAACTGCTCGGGTTGCGAACCTTGTCGTCGTACAGCACTTCGTAATGCACATGCGTTCCGGTGCTACGGCCGGTCGAGCCCGCGTGGCCCACTTCCGAACCCTTGGGCAGACGCGCCCCGGGACGCACTGTGATCCGGGAAAGGTGACCATAGCGTGTATGGATGCCGAAGCGGTGGTCGATCTCCACCATATTGCCATAGGCGCCGCGATAGCCCGCGAAGGTCACGGTTCCAGAAGCGGTGGCGACCACCCTGGCGCCATAGGGTCCGGCAAAGTCGAGGCCGGGATGGAAGGCATAGCGGCGAGTAAAGGGATCGACGCGCGCGCCGAAGCCGCTGGAACGGTCGAACTGGGCGTCGCTCACCGGCATGCCCAGAGGCACATGGCGGACTGCGGTGATCAGGTTGTCCAGCTCCGCCAGCACGGTGGCGGCGCGCCGATACGCCTGGGTGAAGTTCTTGTCGGCGATGCCTTCGAGGCGGAGATTCTCAAGTGGAATCTCGGGGCCACCGGTGCCGCTGGCCGCGACCCGGCGCGGGAACTGCTCTGGATGCAGGCCGCTGGTGCGGATGACGTTGCGCAGATTGCCGACGCCCTGGCGCAGGGCGCTTTCGGTCTTGGCCATCAGGATGGTGTCGGAGCGTTCGATCCGCGCCAGCCGGGCCGTCTGCTCAGCCAACGATTTCAGAGCGGGATGATCGGCATGGGCGGCGGACACCGGACGGGTGGGCGCGGGGCTGGTGAACAGGCCGCGCACCGTGTCCAGCGCGCGTTTGATCAGGCCCTTGGTCTGCACCGGCGCCTGGCCTGTGCGCGGCTGCGGCGCGGGAAGCTCGGCCATCATCGGCAGGGCCGAAGCGCCGTCTTCCTCGATGGCGATGTCTGTCTCTGGTGCGGCGTCAACCGGCGCGCTCTCCACGGATACGCTGCCATAGGATGTCGGCTGCGACCTGGCGGCGACGCGCATGCCGCCCATAGCGGCGTTGGCTTCGGCCTGGCGCGACAGGAAGCCGGAGATCACGTTCTGCTTGGCGGTGAGGGTGTCGGCGGTCGCCTTGAAGCGGTCTTCCGCCACCATCAGCGCGCCGTTCAGCTCGTCATAGGAGAGCTGGAGGTCGGACATCCGGTTCTCATAGGCGGACTGCATCTTCTGATAGCGATGGTCGGTGGCCGCGATGATGCGGTCCTTGAAGATCACATTGACGGTGGCGAAGGCGACCCAGCCCAAAAAGATGAGCGTCAGCCCGGCCAGAGACGCCTGCAGCGATGGCCCGAAGGTGAAGAACTGCACTCGTCCGTCGCTGCGGATATAAATCTGCCGCTCCGGAAATGTTTCATGCAGCCATGTCCAGACACGCTGAAGCAGCGTTTCCGTCATTTGCGAACTTTCCTTGAGGGCGTCCTGTGCGCCTAGCCCACTTGCCGGCGGCATTTCACCCCCTTGCGACGGTTCGATCAAGCGCCGATGCCAGAAAAAGGACCGCGCGGTTAACCGGTGGCCAAAGCGTTGCATCAATTTGCGGCCGGGAGCGGGCTTTTTCTCACGTTTTTCGCCGCTTCCAGCACGGCTGCAACATGGCCGGGAACTTTAACCTTGCGCCAGGCCGCTGCGATCTTGCCCTTGGCGTCGACGAGGAAGGTGGCCCGCTCGATGCCCATATACTTGCGGCCATAAAGGGTCTTTTCGCCCCAGACGCCCCAGGCCTCGGCCGCCTTGATGTCAGGATCGGAACCCAGCGTCACCTTCAGCTTGTGATTGCGGCGAAACTTCTCGTGGCTTTCCAGGCTGTCCTTGGAGATGCCCAGCACAAACACCCCCAAAGTCTCGAATTTGCGGGCTGCGGCGCTAAAATCCACCGCCTCGCGGGTGCAACCGGAGGTGTCATCCTTGGGATAGAAGTAAACGACGTAAGCGCGGCCCTTGAGGCTGGCGCGGGAAATCTTGCCGCTGTCATCGCTGGCGAGGCTGAAGTCTGGAGCCTTGTCGCCCACCTGGAGCCCCTCCGCCTTCTGGGCCAAGACCGTCTTGGTCGCAGTCCGGGATGCCATGAAACCCCTTGAGAGCCCGCCGGATGGTTTTGCGCCGCCCGGCCAAAAAATCAGCCTTTAACCGCGTTTACCCCATATAGTGGGGCAAGGCGAGAGATGCTTCGGCAATAGACCCAACATCCTGCGTTTCCCGCCCTTTTTAGGTCCAAGTGCTGCGTTAGCAGGCGTGTTTCCCGGGATATGTAGACGCTTGAATCTGCCCTTCGCCAATTTCGTGAAACGGCATTACTTCAGCCGTGCCGCCCTCAGCCTCGGTGTTATCACCGCGGCGGTTGTGTTCTTTGCGGCTGGCGCGCTGCTGCGGCTGTTCATGGGGCCGGTGTCGCTGGGGCCGCTGCGGGGCCCCATCGCAGACGCCATTCGCCAGGCCATGCCGGGAATCATCCTGCAATACGATCAGGCGGCGGTGGAATGGAGCCGCGACGACGGCCGCATCAATCTGGTTGTGCTGGGGGCGCGGATGTTCGACGCCAATGGCCGCATCGTCGCCCAGGCGCCCAAGGCGGACATCGACATGGCGGCGCGGCCCTTGCTGTCGGGCCGCTTCATGGTCCGCCGCATCACGTTGGTGGGCGTGCAACTCGCCCTGGTGCGGATGATGGACGGCACGCTGCGGCTTGGCGTCGCCTCCGACAAGGGTGGCGACGACATAATTGAAAAGATCCGCGAGGTCATCAACCGCAACAGCAGCGGGCCGTCCTCGCTGCAAAGTTTCACGGTGCGCGATGCGCGGCTGGCGATCCATGACGAACCCACCGGCTTGTTCCTGGTGGCGCCACGCGCCGCGCTGAACATCCGGCCCCAGGGCGATGCCATCGCCGCCGCCTTCGACGCCGAAGTGGAAATTTCCGGCAAGAAGGCCCGGATCGGCGCCGATGTGACGGTGCCGCCGAACGATGGGCCGATCTCGGGCAGCTTCACCGTCAGTGGTTTGGATTTGCGGGCGCTGGCCGCCAATACACCAAAATTCGCCGTCCTGAAAGACATCGCGCTGGTGGCATATGTCAGCAGTCGCTTCCGTTTCGGTGCCGGCACCAAGCTGGATTTCGCCGAGTTCGACGCCACCGCCAAGGGCGAGACGCCGTTCGGGCTGTATAAATCGCCTCGGCTACATGTGAACGCGCTGCATCTGGTCGGGCGCTATGAAGGCATCGCCGGTCTGGTGCATCTTACCCGCGCCGACCTGGACGCGCGTGAGCTGAAGACCCAGTTGACCGGCCAGGCCGCGCTGCTGCGCGGCGCGGACGGCGCGATTGCGCAGGTGAAGGGCGAGATCAGCGCCAATCGCCTCGCCATCGCCGTGCCCGGCCTGTTCTCGCAGAATGCAGGTTTCAACGCGGTGAGCTTCACCGGCGGCTATGACCTGGCGGCGAAAAAACTCGACGTGACGAAAGCGAAGCTGACCGGGCCTTCCTTCAATCTGGAAACGGCGGGTGCGATCACCTTCGCCGACAAGCTCACGCCCGGCCTGGTGCTTAAAGGCACGCTGGGCCAGATGCAGGTCAAGACACTGATGAGCTACTGGCCGCTGCCCGCCGCGCCCGGCGCGCGTGAATGGATCGCGGACAATGTCTTTGCGGGCAATATCGGTCCCGCCAGCTTCGATCTCAACATGGCACCCGGCGTACTGGGGCAGGCGGCGCTGCTGCCCAGCCAGATGAAAATGGCGTTCAGCATCCGCGACGTCAAGGCCAATTACCTGACCGGCCTGACTCATCTCACTGGCGTGGCGGGCACGGCGCAGCTTACCGGCGACGACTTCGCGGTAGATTTCACTGGCGGCCGGGTCGGCAATCTGGTGGTCACCACCGGCAAGGCGATCATTCCCACCGTCAGCAAGGATGGCACCGTCGGCACCTTCACGGTGCATGTGAACGGTCCCATGCCGGAGATCATGGCGCTGATCGACATGAAGCCACTGAGCTATCCCACCCGGTTCGGCATCGACCCCAAGACCACCCTGGGCGACGCCAGTATCGACCTGAACTTCCGCGTTCCCATGCTGTCGGATTTGCCGGTGGACGATGTCAGCATCGGCGTGAAAGCGGCCGTGAAAAACTTCGCCGTCAGCCTGGGCCGCATCCGTCTCCGCGAAGGCGATGTCGCCTTCGACATTGACAATGCTCGCCTGCGCCAGTCCGGCACCGTGTTGCTGGCCGACCAGCGCTACACTTTCGACTGGGCCGAGGATTTCCGCACCACGGAGAATGTCACAACCCGCGTCAACGCGCGCGGCCTGCTAACGCCGGCGGCGCGCGAGGCGCTCAATATCAATATCGGCAAGGTGGTCAGCGGGTCCTGGCCGGTCAGCGCCGTCATCACCGGCCATCGCGGGCGCTTGCTGCAGGCCGATGCGACGGTGGATATGACACCCGCCACCATCACCGTGCCCTTCATAAACCAGGGCAAGGCAGCGGGCGAATCCGCCACCGCCCGCGTCACGGTCAACTTCACGCCGGACGGGCAGGTGTCCGACCAGATCATTCGCCTCACTGGCGCCAACGTTTCCGCCGCCGGCACCGCCATTTTCGACCGCCAGGGCGGGCTGGCGCGGCTGGACTTCACCAATGTCCGCCGCGGCATCACCGATATCGGCTTCACCCTGACCAAGACCGCCAATGGCGATGTCTATGATGTGCGCGGGCGGGCGCTGGATGGCGCCAGCATTGGGCGCAATGCCTCGTGCAACGCGCCGCCGGGCGGGGCGATGCCGCAGCCCCGGCCGGATGAAAAGCCCGAAGGCACTTACCGCGTTACCGCACGGCTGGAGCTACTGGCGCTGTGCGACAATGTCTCGATCAACAATGTCGTCTTTGACATGTCGGCCATCGGCGAACGGCTTTCCGCCCTTAGCATGAGCGGGCGCATCGGGGGCGCTGCCGCGATCACGGTGGGGCTGGAGAAGACGGCACAGGGCCGCCGCGTCACCGTCAACGCCGCCGATGCCGGCCTGCTGGCGCGGGCGCTGTTCACCTTCACCGGTTTGCGCGGCGGCGCGCTGAACGTGGTCGCCAACTTGCCAGGCCGCGCCACCGACGCCGATGCCGGGCCCAGCACGCCCGACTTCCAGGGCAATCTGACGCTGACCAGTTTCAAGATGGTCAACCAGTCCTTTTTCGCGCGGCTGTTTTCGGCGGTGTCGTTCACCGGCGTGGGCGATCTGTTGCAGAATGAAGGCATCTCGATGGACAAGTTCGAGATGCCATTTTCGTCTAAGAACAACGTCATCTCCATCAGCGGCGCCATTTTCTCCGGCGGCATCGGCGGATCGGCGGAAGGCTATGTCGACCGCCCCAAGGAGATGGTATCGGTGAAGGGCTCGCTGGTCCCGGCCTATGGCCTGAACAGCTTCATCAGCAACGTGCCGCTGCTGGGCGACCTGCTGGCGTCCAAGAAGGGCGAGGGCATTCTGGGCGTCACCTATACGATGAGCGGCCCCACCGACAATCTGGCGTTTTCCACCAATCCGCTGTCGATGCTGGCGCCGGGCATCCTGCGGCGTATCTTCGAAGGCGGCAGGCCCAAAGCGGCGAACGCACCGTCCAATCAGGTCGCACCGCCCCCGGTGGCAAACCAGGCCGCCGCGCAGCAGGCCCAGACCCGCTAGGCGGGCTTCACCAACACGTGCTTTTTCTTGCCGCTCGACAATTTGAGCACGCCATCGCTGTTCAGCGCCGAGGCATCCACCGTCAGCTTAGGGTCGCTGATGGCGACATCATTCAGCTTCAGGCCGCCATTGGCGATCAGTTTTCGCGCTTCCGAGTTCGATGACGCCAGTCCCGCCGCCACCGCCAGATTGAGGATGCCATCGGGCAGCGCCGCTGTGATGGTGGGCAGACCTTCGGCGCTGGCGCCTTCCTCAAAGGCGCGCCGCGCCGTTTCCGCCGTGCCGTCCGCCGCCGCGCGGCCATGAATCAGAGCGGTGGCCTCCGTCGCCAGAATCTTCTTGGCCTCGTTCAGCTCGGCGTCCTGCAAGGCTTCCAGCCGTGTGATCTCGTCCAGCGGCATGTCTGTGAACAGGCGCAAGAAACGGCCGACATCGGCATCCTCGGTATTGCGCCAGAACTGCCAATAGTCATAGACGCTCATCATTTCCTTGTTGAGCCAGACCGCGCCTGCGGCGGTCTTGCCCATCTTGGCGCCCGAGGCGGTGGTGATCAGCGGCGTGGTCAGGCCGAACAGCGGCGCGGTGCCCATGCGGCG
>CANFDA010000016.1 GCA_947445215.1 Alphaproteobacteria bacterium
CCACCGAGCGCGAGATCGTGATGGAAGAGCGCCGCATGCGCACCGAGAACGATCCACAGAGCCTGATGGGCGCGCAGATGAACGCGGCGCTGCACCTGTCGCATCCCTATGGCCGCCCCGTGGTGGGCTGGATGGAAGAGCTGCGCTATATCGACCGCGCCAGCGCCACCGATTTCTATCGCAGGCATTATGCGCCCAACAATGCCATCCTGGTGGTGGCGGGCGACGTCACTGCCGAAGAAGTGCGCGTCATGGCGCAGAAGGAATATGGCGCGCTGGCCGCCCGTCCCCTGGTGCAGCGGTCCGAGAGCGCCCATCCGCCGCGCTTGGCGGAATCGCGGCTGCGCGTGACGCGCAACGACGCCAAGGTGCCGGTCTTGAGCCGCACTTATCGCGTGCCGTCCTATGCCACAGCCCAGCCGGGCCGCGCCGAGGCATTGGAAACGCTGGCCCAGTCACTGGGCGGCGACCAGACGGCGCTGCTCTATCGCGTGCTGGTGGAGCAGCGGAAGCTCGCCACCGAAGCGGGCACTTCCTATGACGGCTATCGCCGCGACATGGGTGAGTTCAGCGTCTATGCCATTCCGCGCCCCGGCGTGACGCTGGAGAATCTGGAACGGGCGATGGACGAAGTGCTGGCCACCGCAGCCCGCACCGCGCCCACCGGTCCCGACCTGGATCGCGCCAAGACGCAGCTGATCGCCGCCGTCACCTTCCGCCGCGACAGCCAGTATCAGATGGCGAGCGCCTATGGTCAGGCGCTGGCCATCGGCCTGACGGTGGAAGATGTAAATGCCTGGCCGCAGCGCATCCGCGCCGTCGGCGCCAATGCCGTGCGCAGCGCTGCCGCCAGTCTGAACCGCCGCGAATCCGTGACGGGCTATCTCCTGCCGGGCGGAGGCGACAAGTGATGCTGAAGCGCTTCGCGCTCACCGCCCTGCTGCTGTCGGCGTCCGCCGCCAACGCCGCCGATGTGCGCAACATCGATCTCGGTCCCCAGGCGCAGGTCTGGTTCGTCGAGGATCACACCGTTCCCATCCTCTCGTTCAACATCTCACTGCCATCCGGATCGGCGCACGACCCGCGCGACAAGCCGGGGCTGGCCGCGATCACCGCCGCGATGATGGACGAGGGTGCGGGCAATCTGAATGCCGCCGCCTTCCATCAGGCGCTGGCGGTCAAGGCGATCCAGTTTTCCGCCCGCGCCGAGCGTGACTTCACCGTGATCAGCGTTAGCAGCCTGGCCGCCGATGCGGGCGAGGCGATGCGCCTGCTGCAACTGGCGCTGACGCGGCCGCGCTTCGACAATGAGCCGCTGGCGCGGGTGCGCGCCTCCATCATCCAGTCGCTCCAGCAGGACGCCGCGGAGCCCTCTTCTGTCGCCTCGCGCGCCTTCATGCGCGATTTCTTCAACGGGCATCCCTATGGCCATGCCAGCAATGGCGAGGTCGCCAGTATCAATTCGGTCACCCAGGGCGATGTACGCGCTTTCGCCAAGGGGCATTGGGTCAAGAACGGCATCAAGATCGCCGTGGCGGGCGACATCACCCAGCCGGCGCTGACGCGGCTCTTGGGCCAGACCTTCGCGCCGCTGCCGGGCATCACGGTTGCGCCGCCGCGCGATGTCGGGCGCCTGGGCCGCCCCGGCGTGCATGTGGTGTCGATGGATGTGCCGCAGCCAACGGCGGTGTTCGGCCTGCCGGGCATCATGCGCGGCGATCCGGATTTCATTCCCGGCTATGTCGCCAATTACATTATGGGCGGTGGCGGTTTCTCGTCGCGCCTGATGGATGAAGTCCGCACCAAGCGCGGTCTCACCTATGGCGTTTCCACCGGCCTGCAAAATTACCGCAAGGCCAGCGTGATGATCGGGCAAGTGGGTACGCGCGCCAACGCCATCAACCAGACACTTCAGGTGGTGCGCCAGACCATGGCCGATTTCGCCAGCCGCGGCCCCAACCAGGCAGAACTGGACGACGCCAAGACTTATCTGACGGGCTCGTTCCCGCTGGCCTTCGCTTCCAACACCGGCATCGCGGCGCAGCTGGGCACTTTCCAGCGCCAGGGGCTGGATGTGGGTTATGTCCTGCGCCGCAACGCCCTCATCCAGGCCGTGACCATCGACGATGTGCGCCGCGTCGCCCGCCGCCTGTTCGATCCGGCGCGGCTGACCGTGATCGTGGCGGGCAGCCCGTCCGGTGGCACCGCCGCCCAGCGGCCTTCTCGCCCAGGGGGCCCACCGGTGGTGACGCCGCCGCCCGCCGGCCAGGCCCCCGCGAAGCCCGTGGATAAGCCCGACAGGACAAAGCCCCCAGCGCCAACGCGGTAATAATCGCCGCCGCGCCCGGCTAGACTGGGCGCTTCATGAGCCGAATCCGCAGACTTTCCGAAGGCACCGTCAACCGCATCGCTGCGGGTGAAGTGGTCGAACGCCCCGCCGCCGCCATCAAGGAACTGGTAGAGAATGCGATGGATGCGGGCGCCACCCGCATCGCCATTGCCACTTCGAACGGTGGCGCCGATCTGCTGCTGGTCGAGGATGACGGTATCGGCATGAGCGCCGAGGAACTGGTGCTGGCGGTGCTGCGCCACGCCACCTCCAAGCTGCCGGTGCTGGGCGGCGAAGACGATCTTTCGCACATCGTCACCATGGGCTTTCGCGGCGAGGCACTGCCATCCATCGGCGCGGTGGCGCGGCTTGCCATCGCCAGCCGTACCGCCACGGGCGACGCAGCTGAGATCCGCGTCGAAGGCGGCGCGGTGAGCGGTCCGTCGCCGGCTGGATTTCTGGGGCGCGGCCAGCACGGCACCCGCGCCGAAGTGCGGGAACTATTCTATGCCACGCCGGCGCGGCTGAAATTCCTCAAGTCGGCGCGCTCCGAAGACCTCGCCATCACCGACATGGTGAAGCGTCTGGCGATGGCGCGGCCGCAGATCGGCTTCACCCTGACCATGAATGGGCGCGCCTCGCTCGATCTGCCGCCCGCCGACCGCCTGGGCCGCCTGGCGAAAATCATGGGCCGCGAGTTCGGCGACAATGCCGTGAAGATCGATTCGGTGCGCGAAGGCGTGACGCTGACCGGCTATGCCGGGCTGCCTACCTACAACCGCGCCAACGCCGCCATGCAGTTCCTCTTCGTCAATGGGCGTCCGGTGCGCGACAAGCTGCTGGTGGGCGCGGTGCGAGGCGCCTATGCCGATTTCCTGGCGCGCGACCGTCATCCGGCGCTGGCGCTGTTCGTTGAATGCGATCCCGCTTTCGTTGATGTGAACGTGCATCCTGCCAAGACGGAAGTGCGCTTCCGCGATGCTGGGCTGGTGCGGGGGCTTATTGTTGGAGCCCTGAAACATGCTCTTAGTGAAGCTGGGCACCGCGCTTCCAACACGGTGGCGGGCGCCGCGCTGGCGGCGTTCTCGCGCGAGCCGTCACCCTTCCAGTCGCCGAATATCTTTTCTGCCATCGGCGTGCGCGAGGCTGCGCCGTCCTACAATGCGGTGCCGTTGTCGGTGCGGATGGAAGAGGTGCCCGCCATCGAGCCATCGGCGGAACAGCCTCTCGGTGTTGCGCGGGCGCAGCTGCACGAAACCTATGTCGTGGCCCAGACCGCCGATGGCATCGTCATCGTCGATCAGCATGCTGCGCATGAGCGGTTGGTCTATGAGCGGATGAAGGCGGCGCTGGCCCATGGCGGCATCGTGCGCCAGCCCTTGCTGATCCCCGAAGTGGTGGACCTCGATCCTGCCGAAGTGACGCGCATGGGGTCGCGCGCCTCCGAACTGGCCGAACTCGGTCTGGTGATCGAAGCCTTCGGTCCCGATGCGGTGGTGGTGCGCGAAGTCCCCGCCATGCTGGGCAAGCTGGATGTAAAGGGCCTGGTGCGCGATCTGGCCGACGAGATCGCCGAAACCGGCAATGCGCTGGCGCTGAAGGAAAAGCTGGAGGAGGTGGCGGGCACGTTGGCCTGCCATATGAGCGTGCGGGCGGGCCGCCGCCTCAATGCCGAGGAGATGAACCAGCTGCTGCGCGAGATGGAAGCAACGCCGCACAGCGGCCAGTGCAACCATGGTCGTCCGACTTATGTCGAACTGAAGCTGTCGGATATCGAGAAGCTATTCGGCAGGCGATAGCAGTCGCACCGACGTTTCGCCATAGGCGCGCGTGTCGAGCAATTCATATCCGGCGTGATCCAGCGTCTCGTCCGCCGCCGTCTCCACCACCACGATCGCGCCCGGCGCCAGCCAGCCGCCTGCCTTGAGCGAGGCCAGGCACTTGTCCGCCAGTCGCTTGCGATAGGGCGGATCGATAAAGGCCAGGTTGAAGGGCCCGCCGCTGCCGCTGCCCAGCGGTCCCAGGTCTGCGGCATCACGACGCCATATCTTGCTGACGCCGGTCAGTTTCATTGTCTCGACATTCTCCCGCACCAGGGCGCGGCTTTCCGCATCGTCATCGACGAACAGGCAGAACTTCGCGCCGCACGACAGCGCTTCGATCCCCAGCGCGCCGGTGCCGCAAAAGAGATCGATTGCGGCGGCGTTTTCCAGCGTGAAATCGCCCAGATCACGATGGGCCAGGATGTTGAACAGCGCCTGGCGCACCTTGTCCGACGTCGGACGCACGCGGGCGTCAGACGGCGCAACCAGCGCGCGTCCACCGAACTTTCCACCTGCAACCCGCATCATGCCTCGCTGCGCCGCATGATTGACCGTGCAGCACCCACTAGCTAACGTGCCGAACGCTTCAAAACAATAAGTTCAAAGCAGAACAACGGTCCGGGGAGAAGACAGCATATGGCCAACCGGTCACGCATTCGCGTCCATCTGACCTTCTTCGTCTTCATCCTGGCGGCGATCAGCTATCTGGATCGCACCAACATCTCCATCGCGGGAGTGCAGTTGATGCCGGAGTTTGGCATCTCCAACCAGGAGCTGGGCTATGTCCTCAGCGCCTTCCTCGCCGGTTACGGCCTGTTCCAGATTCCGGCGGGCTGGCTCGCCAAGACCTATGGCCCGCGCAAGGTCCTGACCTGGGGCCTGGTGTGGTGGGGCGTGCTCACCGCTGCGATGACGCTGATCGTGCCGGAGATGACCAACGCCTTCATGCTGCTGCTGGTCGTGCGCTTCCTGCTGGGCGTAGGCGAGGCCGTGATCTATCCCGGCTCCAACCAGTTCACCGCCACCTGGATTCCAACCCAGGAACGCGGCAAGGCCAATGGCCTGATCTTCGCAGGCACCGGCACCGGCGGCGCGGTCACCGCGCCCTTCGTCACCTGGCTGATGGTGGCCTATGGCTGGCGCGAAGCATTCCTGGTCTGCGCCGTCATCGGCCTGGCCGCGGCGATAGGCTGGTATATTTATGCCCGCGACACGCCGGAAGAACATAAGGGCGTCGATGCCGGGGAACTGGCGCATATCAAGGTTGGTTTGACCGGCGTGAAACAGAACGCCGCCAGCGTCGCCGTGCCGTGGGGCCGAATCTTCGGCAGCAAGGACGTCCTGCTGCTGAACTTCTCCTATTTCTGCTTCTGCTGGATCGCCTTCATCTTCATCTCCTGGTTCTTCATCTATCTGGCGCAGGCGCGCGGGCTGAACCTGCGCTCCAGCGCCATCCTGTCGATGCTGCCCTTCGCCATGATGGTGGTGGGCTCGATCTCCGGCGGCGCCATCGCGGATTCGCTGACCAAGACCCGCGGCAGCCGCGTCGGCCGCTGCCTGTTCTCGGTGATTGCGCTGCTGCTGGCGGGCGCGTTCCTGATCATCGGTTCCCAGGCGCCGGGCGCAGTCCTGGCGACGGTGCTGCTGGCGCTGGGCGCGGGCACGCTCTATTTCGCACAGAGCGCCTATTGGGCGCTGGCCGCCGATTTCGGCGGGCCGCATGCGGGCGTGGTGTCTGGCTTCATGAACACGGTTGGCATGCTGGGGGCGTTTCTCACCTCCAGCGCCACGCCGTGGCTGCAGAACAATTATGGCTGGACCTCGGTCTTCTTTGTCGGCGCAGGCGTCGCCGTCGCGGGCGCGCTGGCCTGGCTGGTGATCGATCCGGGCAACCGGGTCCATCACGAGGAAGACGAGCAGGTGATTGCATAAGGCCGGGCGTTATGCCCGGTTTCCCCGCCTCCTGACTTTGCCGCCTTTCTGGGCTAAGAGCGGGGCATGAAACGCTTCCTCCTAGCGCTTGTGCTGGCTCTGGCCGCTGTTCCGGCAGTGGCGCAAGCGCCCGACCGCAGCCCCCGCGTCACCGCGCGGCTGCTGGCCGAAGGGCCGGTGGCGCCTGGCGGTCAGGTCTGGATCGCGGTGGAAGAAGTGATCCGCCCCAACTGGCACACCTATTGGATCAATCCCGGCGACGCGGGCAATCCCACCACCATCGACTGGACGCTGCCTTCCGGCTGGAGCGCGGGCGAGATTCACTGGCCGCGGCCTAAGCGCCTGCCGGTGGGGCCGCTGATGGATTATGGCTATGAAGGCAAGCTCTGGCTGCTGGTGCCGGTAAGCGCGCCCGCCAGCGCTAGGTCCGGCGAGGTCGTGACGCTGAACGTGGCCGCCACCTGGCTGGTGTGCGAACGCATCTGTATTCCGGAAGAAGCGGCGCTGAGCGTCGATGTGCGGATCGGCGATGGCCCGCGCGATTCAGCCTTGGCGCCGGACTTCGCGGCGGGGCGCGCGCTCCTGCCCACGGATTCGCCCTGGCCCGTCAGCCACGCGATGGGCGCGAGCATCGATCTGTTTGTCGCCGTGCCCGCGCTGGCGTCGGCGCGTCCTGCCGCGGTGGAGTTCTATCCGCTGGATGCCGGGGCCATTCGAAATCCCGCGCCGCAACAGGTTGGTTATAACGACAAGGGCCTGGTGCTGCGTCTGACGCCCGGTACCAAGGCGGCGACGCTCACGACGCTGAACGGCGTGCTGGTGCTCACCGGCAGCGACGGCTCGGTGCAGGCGCTGAACATCAAGGCGCCGCAAGGACTGGTGCCCGCCGCCGATTTCACCACGACAGCGGCAGCGCCCGCCGCCGACGCCATGCCGCTGCTGCTGGCGATGGCGTTTGCGGCGCTGGGTGGCCTGATCCTCAACATCATGCCTTGCGTGCTGCCGATCCTGGCGATGAAGGCGCTGGCGATGGCGCGCCATGCCGGCAGCGAACGCCGCATCGTCGTCACCGAGACTTTTGCCTATAGCAGCGGTGTGGTGCTGAGTTTCCTGGCGCTGGGTGCGGCGCTGCTGCTGCTGCGCGCGGGCGGCGAAGCGGTGGGCTGGGGCTTCCAGCTGCAATCGCCCATCGCGGTTGCGGGCTTCGCGCTGCTGGTCTTCGCCGTGGGGCTCAATCTGTCCGGCGTCTTCGAAGTCGGCAGCGTCACGGCCGGCGAAAGCCTCACCCGCAAGAGCGGCACGGCGGGCGCTTTCTTCACCGGCATGCTGGCGGTGGCGGTGGGCGCGCCCTGCACCATGCCGTTCGGCGCCGCCGCGCTGGGCTTCGCGCTGACGCAAGGGCCCGTGGCGGCGATGTTGGTCTTCCTGGCGCTGGGCGTTGGCTTCGCGCTGCCCTTCCTTATTCTCGGCCTGGTGCCAGGCGTCTTGGCCTTTGTGCCCAAGCCTGGCCCCTGGATGCTGTACTTCAAGCAGGCGCTAGCCTTCCCGATGTACGCCGCCGCCGCCTGGCTGGCCTGGGTGCTTGCGGTGCAGGCAGGCGCGAACAGTCTGGTGTTGCTGTTCACCGCCGCGGTGACGCTGGCGCTGGCAGCCTGGCTGTGGACGGCGACGCGCCATCTGTCAGCGCGCGGGCGCGCCATCGGTGCGGGCGTGGTCATATTGCTGCTGCTGGGTGCGGGGGGCGCGGTGGCGCGGCTGAAGCCCGCCACATCGTCACCGACGGCGGAAAGCGGCGTCGGCGCGGCGCTGCCCAATCGCGAACCGTATAGCGCGGCGCGTCTGGCCGAACTGCGAGCGGCGGGGCGGCCGGTCTTCCTCGACACCACGGCGGCCTGGTGCATCTCCTGCCTTGTGAATGAACAGACGGCGCTGGCGAGCGAAGCGGTGAAGACCGCCTTCACGGCGCGCAATATCGTCTATCTGGTGGCCGACTGGACCAATCGCAATCCGGAAGGCGCGGCGCTGCTGAAGCAGCATGATCGCGCCGGGCCGCCGCTCTATCTCTATTACGCGCCGTCCGCGCCCGCGCCGAAGGTGCTGCCGCAGATTCTCACCGAGTCCATCGTACTCGACGCGATCCAATAGAAACGGCCCGCCGCCGGGAAAGGCGACGGGCCGAATCTTCAAGCACTATGCTTAATACTTGTCGGGCGCGGTCTTGCCGTCCTTGACCTGCTTCTCGGCCTGCTTGACCTCATGCGTCTCGGCATTGGGCGACTCGCTTTCGCGATTCACCGGCGCGCCGATGGCGTGGTTGCCGCCCGAAAAAGAGGGCGGATCGGACGCCGGGAAGCTGTCCTTCATCTGACGGTCGATCTGTTCGTCTGGCGTCTTGGGGGCCTTGGCGATGTTCGCCTTGGCTTCGGGGATCTTCGGGGGAGGCGTTTCGTGCAGGTCCGTATTCATGGCGTGCTCCTGTATCCGTCTTCAGGTGAGTATGTTGGGAAACAGGCCGATAAGACCGACAAAGATGAGATAGGCCGCGACCAGCACGTTCAGCAGCCGCGGCAGGATGAGAATCAGGATTCCCACCAGCAACGCGACCAGCGGCTGAAGCAGTATGACCACGTCGAACGTCATGCCTTTCGCTCCTTCGGCAATCAGCAGTCACAACGCGTGAAGTGGGCAGGCGGTCTCAAATGCGGGAACTTCGGGAACCGGAATATTTTTGAAAAAGAAAGGAACCCGGCGGAAACCAGGTTCCTTTCCCTCAAACCAGCCACGATTTAGCGATCCTGGTTCTTCTGGCTGTCCCGCTGGTCGCGGTCAGCGTTCTGCTGGTGCTTCTGGCCCTGGGAGCCCTGGTTCTGGTTGTTCGCCATTGTGCAAAATTCCCTTTCGGAAGGTTGTGCCCGCCAGCCAGTATTTAACGACACCCCCAACGACCCGTTCCGAAGAAACCCAGCCCGTATGTTCGCTGGTTCCGCAATGCACGCGTCGGGTCATGCCCGCAAAAGAGGCGATGCTTGCGCCGGTTCCAGACCCATGCGAAGGACCGGCCATGGGCATCCAGGAACTTTGCAACCAGGCCATCGCGGCCCTGCAACGTGGCAATCCCGCCGAAGCCGAAAGGCTGTCGCAGGAGATATTGCGGCAGTCGCCGCGCCTGTTCGAAGGCTTGCATCTTCTGGCCATCGCCCGCTTCCAGCAAGGCCGGCTTGGCCCCGCGCTGGAGGCGATGAAGGACGCGGTGGTGGTCAATCCGTCGGTGCCGCCCGCCTGGGGCAATCTGGGCAGCATGCAGTTGCAGGCCGGTGATACCGCCGGGGCGCTCCACAGTTTCGAGCGCGCCCTGGCGCTGGCGCCGCCGCCCGCGCCGCCCGAACTGCTCTGCAACATCGGCAATCTGCTGGTGGAATTGCAGCGCGTTGCCGAGGGCATCAAGCGTTACGAACAGGCGCTCGCCGCCAGACCTGATCTGGTGCCCGCCCTGGTGGGCCGCGCCAACGCGCTGCAGTTGCTGGGCCGCTTTGCCGAAGCGCTGAGTGATTGCGAGAAGGCGCTCAAGCTGCAACCGGGCTTCGCGCCCACGCTGAACAATAAGGTGGTGTGTCTGCTGGGCCTGTCGCGCTTCGCCGAAGCGCTGGAGGCGGCCGACCTTGCGCTGGCGGCGCGGCCCGATGCCGCCAATACGCTTAGCAACCGCGCCAGTGCGCTCCTGGGCCTGCGCCGTCATGCCGAAGCGCTGGCCGCCGCCGAACAGGCGCTGGCGCGCGAACCCACCTTCGCGCAGGCGCTGTGCAACAAGGGCGCGGCGCTGTCGGCGCTGGGTCGCCAGGAAGAAGCTTTGTCGGCATATGATGCGGCGCTGGTAATCGATCCGCGCCTGACCGAAGCCTGGATCAACCGCGTCACGCCGCTGCGGCACCAGGAGCGCTATGACGATGCGCTGGCCAGCACGGAGCGGGCGCTGGCCATCGCCGCGCCGAACAGCGAGGCGCTGCGCAGCCGCGCCATCGTGCTGTTCGACCTGGGCCGCCATGACGAGGCGCTGGCCAGCATCGAACGGGCCGTCGCGCTCGATCCGCGCGACGCCGAAGCCAAGTTCAACCAGGCGCAGATGCTGATGCGGGCGGGCGACTTCGCTACGGGCCTGCCACTCTATGAAGAGCGCAAGCGGCTCAATCCGCCCCATGGCGCCGCCACGTTCCCGCAGCCGCTCTGGCTCGGCGAAAGCGACATAACGGGCAAGACCATCCTGCTTCATGCCGAGCAGGGGCTGGGCGATGTCATCATGTTCAGCCGCTATGCCGCGCCGCTGGCGCAGCGCGGCGCGCGGGTGCTGCTGGCAGTGCCGGACAAGCTCAAGGCCCTGTTCCGCAGCTTCGCGCCCAAGGCGGAGATCGTCGATGGTGCGCCAGAATCCTTCGATGTGCACGCGCCGCTGGCTAGCCTGCCGCTGGCGCTGAAGAGCACGCCCGGCACGATTCCGGCGCCACCATCCTATCTCGCTGCCGAACCGGAGCGGGTGGTGCGCTGGCGGGATCGCATCGGCGGCGATGGTTTCAGGATTGGCATCGCCTGGCAGGGCGCCAGGGTGAGCAACGATATCGGCCGCTCCTTTCCGGCCTCGTTGTTTCGCGATATCGCCGCGATGGATGGGGTGCGCCTGATTTCCTTGCAGAAAGGCGAGGGGACAGCACAACTCGCCGCGCTGCCACCGGGGATGTGCGTGGAGACGCTGGGCGAGGATTTCGATTCCGGCCCCGACGCTTTCCTCGACACCGCCGCCGCGATGGAAGCCTGTGACCTTATCATCACCAGCGACACGTCCATCGCCCATCTGGCGGGCGCGCTGGGGCGGCCGGTCTGGATCGCGCTGCGCCACAGCCCCGAATGGCGCTGGTTTCTGGAGCGCAATGACACGCCCTGGTATCCCAGTGCCCGCCTCTTCCGGCAGGCGTCACCCGGCGATTGGGGCGGGGTCTTCACCTCATTAGGTGAAGAATTGCGGCGGCTGCGAACAAACTAAATTGCTGCAATCCATTGCAGCTGTCACGGGAATGATTTTATCCTCCCCGCAACTTTTAGGACCGTTTGAGTCCGATCCCAGGGAGTGAATATGTCTGACAAGAAAGACGAGAAGAAGACCCTGTCGCGCCGTGGCGCGTTGGGTGCGGCGGCTGGTGCAGCCGCTTCGCTGCCGCTGCTCGCGCAGGCGCAGCCCGCGCAGGCTCCGGCGCCGGGCCGTGGCGCAGCTGCTCCCGCTGCTGGTCGCGGCGGCGGCGGTCGCGGTGCGCCGCAGGGCGGCACCGGTCCGATCCGGGTGCTGTTCATCTCTAAGTATCACCAGTTCGACCGCGAAGGCCTGGCCACGACGCTTGACGCGCTGGGCACCGACATCAGCTGGACCCATGTCGAGCATCCCGCCGCGGAAGCCTTCTATGATCCGGCCGTTGCCGCGAATTACGACGTCTTCCTGTTCTATGATGCGTTCGCCGGCCGTGAAGTGCGCCGCCGTCCCGATGGCAGCACCGAGACCATCTACAATCCGCCGTCCGCCAAGACCCAGGCCAACCTCAAGGCGCTGATGCAGGCGGGCAACAAGGGCTTCGTCTTCTTCCATCACGCTATCGCGTCGTGGTGCCATGCCTGGCCGGCCGGCATCAACGGCTCCAACGCCTATGTCGAAGTGATGGGCGCCGCCGCCGACTGGGGCACGCCGATCAAGAACATCCGCGGCGTGGACTATCCGCCGTCGGGCGCGCTGGGTGGCACCAACCAGCGCATCACCGTGGTGGACAAGAGCCATCCCATCACCGCGGGCGTCGAGGATTTCGACATCGTGGACGAAGCCTATCTCTGCCCGATCTTCGAAGACTCAGTGCACCCGCTGCTGCGCACCAACTTCGTGCCGGTGGACACGGCCTTCCCCGCCCGTCCGCAGGTCAAGGGCCATCCGGCCGGCAGCAACCTGACCGGCTGGTACAAGGCTGCCGAGCGTTCGCCGGTGGTGTACATCCAGCACGGCCACGACATCCGCGCCTGGGAAAATCCTGCCTTCCGCCGCCTGATGCTGAATTCGATCAAGTGGGCGGCGTCGCCGGAATCCAAGACCTGGGCGCGGGCGAATGAAAAGCGCATCTTCCGTTGAGAAAGTAAGCGCGGCGGCCCTGGTGGCCGCCGCGCTGCTTTTTAGCGCACCGGCAAAAGCCGAGAACATCACTGTTCAGGACTGGGGCGTCACTGAAAAGGGCGCCACGGTGCAGCTCTACACGCTGAAGGGCGCGCGGGGACTGGAAGCCCGCATCACCAATTACGGCGCGGTGCTGTCGGACCTGATCGTGCCCACCAGGGACGGCAAGAAGGTCGATGTCCTGCTGGGCTTCGACAATTTCAAGGATTATGAGCGCGGCGGCATCTATGGCGGGCTCGTCGGCCGCTATGTCGGCCGCATCAGCAAGGGCGGCAGCTTCACGCTGAACGGCAAGACGCACCAGCTGCAGAAGGCGAACCCCGCCGCCAAGTTCGTCATCCATGGCGGCACGGCGGCTTTCCACAAGAAGCTGTGGTATGCCGAGATGAAGGACGGCCCAGAACCCAGCCTGATGCTGACCGTGGCTAGCCCTGACGGCGATGGCGGCTATCCCGGCTTGCTGGTGACGACGGTCACCTACACCATGACACGCGATAACGGCTTGAAGATCGACTATCAGGCGGTGTCGCCGGATGTGACGATCGCCAATCTCACCAACCATGCCTATTTCGCGCTGCAAGGCGAAGGCAATGGCGATATCGCCAACCAAACGCTGCAGGTCTTCGCCGATCGCTTCACGCCGCAGGATGCCGACAATCTGGTGACGGGCGAGATCGCATCCGTCGATGGCACGCCGTTCGATTTCCGCAAGCCCAAGCGGGTCGGCGAGGTGCTGACCTTGCCCGATCCGCAGATCGCCATGCGCGGCGGCCTCGACATCAGCATGATCGTAAATGGCAAGCCGGGCACCATGCGCCCGGCGGCGAAGATGAGTGATCCAGGCACCGGCATCGTGATGGAAGTGCTGACGACCCAGCCCGCCATCCAGCTCTACAGCAACAATATCGGCACCCGGACCGTGGTGGGGAAGGGCGGCAAAACCTACCTGACCTACTATTCCATGAGCCTGGAGACCGAAGGGTACCTGGATGCGGTCAACCAGCCGCAATTCCCCTCCAGCACCATCGGACCCGGCAAGCCCATGCACGAAACCACGCTTTTCCGTTTCGGGATCGTGCGTTAGCCCTCCGGCCTGGGACATTAAGTAAAAGTTCCCATGTTTCTTGCGTTCTCTTGGCCCGGCGGCTTAACGTTGGCGGGCTAATTATTTAACGGGGCTTGGGATGATCGATACAAAGGGCGACAAGACTACCGAGGGCGCGCTGTTCGTTGGCGCGGGAAATTTCGAGCGCCGCGCCGCCTGCGCCAGCGCGACCCGGCTGTTGCATCCGGCCTGAGGCGCGCTTTCCTCATTTAATGAGATGCGCCTCTCGGGCATGATTGACAGCAGGAGACCCGGACCCTTCCATCCGGCCTTATCCGGCGGTGAGACCGGAGCTAATTCAGAACAGGCGGGCTTTCGGCTCGCGAACCGGGAGACGTCATGAACACCAGGAACAAGCAGCTGTCGCGCCGCGCGATGCTCAAGGGCTCTGCGGGCGCCGCCGCGCTGGCGTCACTGCCAGTCTATCAGGTCGTGGCGCAGCAGGCCCCCGCTGCCGGTGGTGCGCCCGCGCCTGCCGCCGCGCCTGCGCCCGCGCTGCCCGATATTGACTGGAAGCAAAGCGCCGGCGACATCGCCCATTCGCGCTATTCGACACTGGATCAGATCAACGCCGCCAACTTCAACAATCTGGAAGTGGCCTGGCGCTTCAGGACCGACAATTACGGCCCGCGCAAGGATGCCTATTTCAACGCCTCGCCGCTGATGATCAAGGGCCGTATCTATGCGCCGGTGGGCATGGACCGCTACATGGTCTGTCTCGACGCCGCCACCGGCCAGTTGATCTGGTCTTACCGCCATGACGAGAAGGGCCGCCTGGGTGCCCGCCCCGGCACGGGCTGGGGCGCATCCTATTGGACCGACGGCACCAACGAGCGCATTCTTTATATCACGCGCAGCTACCAGCTGATTTCGCTCGACGCCAAGACCGGCCTGCCGGATCCGCAGTTCGGCAATGGCACGGAAGTCGATCTGCGGCAGGACTGGGACCGCGTCGTAGATCCCCGCGCCCAGGTCGTGGGCATGCATGCGCCGCCTTGCATCGTCGGCACCACTGCCGTGATCGGCAATGCCTCCTCGTCCGCGGGACCGGGCCATCTGCGCGGCTATGACGTCCGCACCGGAAGGCGCAAATGGATTTTCCACACCGTGCCGCAGAAGGGCGAGTTCGGTTACGACACCTGGCTTGTTCCCGGCCAGGCCGAAGCCGCCACCAATACCGGCGTCTGGGCCCCGATCACCGCCGATCCGGAGTTGGGCCTGGTCTATGCCGGTGTCGAGCTGCCCCAGGCCGACTGGATCGGCATCACCCGTCATGGCGATGCGCTCTTCACCGAGACGCTGCTCTGTCTCGATGCCGAAACCGGCCAGCGTAAATGGCACTATCAGACCGAACATCACGGCCTATGGGACCGCGACATCGCCGCCGCCGCGACGCTGTGCGATGTGCAGATGCCGGGCGGCCGCGTCGTCAAGGCGCTCGCCCTGCCGACCAAGCAGGCTTTCCTCTTCGTGCTCGACCGCGTCACCGGCAAGCCGCTCTGGCCCATCGAAGAGCGCAAGGTCGAGAAGGGCGATGTGCCCGGCGAATGGTATGCCCCGACCCAGCCCTTCCCCACCAAGCCGCCGCCGTTCGACCGCCAGGGCTTTAGCCTGAACGACGTCATCGATTGGACGCCGGAGATCAAGGCCCGTGCCACCGCGATAGCCGCCAAGTACAAGCTGGGCCCGATCTATACGCCGCCCTCCGCCATCAAGGAGGACGGCACGGGCACCTGGGGCACTCTGGCGACGCCGGAAAATCAGGGCGGCGCCAACTGGGGTGGTGGTTCCTATGATCCGGCGACCGGCATCTTCTATCTCTATTCTAAGTCGACGCCGCAGCTTTACGGCCATGTCATCCGCGCCGATGGTACGCTGGGCGGCGGTGGCGGCACCGGACGCGGCACCAACGACAATATGGGCGGCAGCTTTGGCGGCTCGGCTAATCCGGGCGGCCGCGCGGGCCTTGGCGGCCCGTTGGCGGACACCGTGCGCGACGGTCTGAACGATCCGATCACGCGCGGCCTGCTCACCATCAACGGCATGTCGATTCTCAAGCCGCCTTATGGCCGCATCACCGCCATCGACCTGAAGACGGGTAACCATCTCTGGCAGGCAGTCCATGGCGAGACGCCCGACTTCATCAAGAACAACCCGCTGCTCAAGGGCGTCACCATCCCGCGCACCGGCCAGTCGGGCATTCTGGGCGTGATGACCACCAAGAGCCTCGTCATTTGCGGCGATGCCGGACTGTTCACCGACGAACGCGGGCGCAAGGCGGCGCGCCTGCGCGCTTATGACAAGATGACCGGCCGGGAAGTCGGCGCAGTGTTCATGGATCAGGCGCAGACCGGTTCGCCCGTGACTTACATGGTGGGCGGGCGGCAATACATTGTCGTGGCCAGCGGCGGCTTCGAAGGCGCCGAGTTCATCGCCTATCGCCTGCCGGTCGCGGCGCCTGCTGATGGCGGCGGCCGTGGCGGCCGCGGCGGCAACAACAACCAGTCGAACTAAGGGCGGGTTGAACATACTGTGAAAGGGGCTCGCGCTAGCGGGCCATTTTTGCTTTCAGCGCCTGTCGTCGTGCGGGATGCGCAGCACCGGCAAGGTGATGCGCCAGCGGATCGAGGCGATGCGGATCAGCGCGATGGCGATGATGCCGATCATGCTGGCTGGTTCTGGCGGAATGATCATCGCCAGCAGCAGATAGGCGCCGATGCCCGCCAGGCAGGCGGTGACGTAAAGTTCGGACTGGCGGAAGATAAGCGGCACTTCCGCCACCAGCACATCGCGGATCAGGCCGCCGGCGCAACCGGTCAGCGCTCCCATGATGACGATGATGGGCGCGGAAAGGCCCGCCGCTTCGGCTATGCGCGCGCCTGCGATGCTGAAGAAAGCCAGCCCCAGCGCGTCAGCATATTGCAGCGCCTTGTCCGGCGGGGGGAAGCGATGCACCCAGGCCCAGGTCGCCGCCGCCGCCAGGATGGAAATGGCGATGAAGGACGGATCTGCGATCCAGAACACCGGATGACGATCCATCAGCAAGTCGCGCAGCGTGCCGCCGCCCGTCGCCGTCACGATGGCCAGCACCAGCACGCCGATGGGATCGAGCGCGCGGCGGCCCGCCGCCAGCGCGCCCGATGCCGCAAAGACGGCGACACCGGCCAGGGTGAAGAAGTGGAGGAGGGTCATGGGCGGATCGCCCACCCGTCAGGCGACGGCGAGCGGATCGCAGACCACCAGCAGACGGTCGGCCAGGTCGCCGATCTTGCCGACATAATCCTGAAAGTGCGGCGCGGCGCGATGCGCCGCCACGGCTTCGTCGCTGGCATAGAGTTCGTCCAGCACGAAGCGGTTGGGCTCGGCCTTTTCGCGCCAGACATCGTAGCGCAGATTGCCGGGCTCGGCGCGGCTGGGACCCACCATGCCGTCGATCAGCGCGTTGAGCGCATCGGCCTTTCCGGGCTTGGCGGTCAGGATGGCCACGATCTTCACCGGATTCGACATTGTGCTTTCCCTCTTGCTGAAGCGGCGCCAGCTAAGGATATCGCGATGGGCGGATGCAAGGGGGAGGGGGCCGGTGGTTTCGTCTGCTGCGCTTGCCTCAAGGCGCCGTCGCGCGGCGGGCTTGGCATTCATTTTGGTTTGCGACGCAAACCAAAATGAATGGTGCCGATGGTGAGAATCGAACTCACGACCTATCCCTTACCAAGGGATTGCGCTACCACTACGCTACATCGGCCCGGTGGTATTTCGGGACCATAAGGCCCCAACCCTTAACCGAACGTCGGTGAAGGGAGCGCTGCTATAACCGAAGGATTTGCGTAAGGAAAGCCGCCTTTTGCGGCATGTTGCCATGGCCCGATCCGACCCCGACAAGCTGGCCGCCGCCCTGCGGGCCAACCTGCGCCGCCGCAAGAGCGCCCCGCAGCCTAGGCCCCCCTCCGAGGCCCCGGAAAGCCCGGAATCGCCCGTCAAAACCCTTGGGGAAAAGTCGGGCAAAAGCCCCTAGGCCTGGCAGGGCTGACAGGCTGTTTTTCCGGGTGTTCCCGCCACCCTTGCCACGCTAAAACCTCTGCATGGACAAAATACGAATCCGCGGCGGACGCCGCCTGAAGGGCGAAATCCCCATCAGCGGTGCCAAGAACGCCGCCCTCAAGCTGATGGCGGCGTCGCTGCTGTCGGCCGAGCCGTTGACACTCACCCATGTGCCGCGACTGGCCGATGTCCGCGCCATGGCCGAGCTGCTGCGCAGCTTTGGCGTCGGCGTCACCATCTCGCTGGGCGGCGGCATCGCCGAAGGCGATGTCATGACGCTGGATGCGGGTGCGATCACCTCGACCTTCGCTTCCTACGATATGGTGCGGAAGATGCGCGCCAGCTTCCAGGTGCTGGGGCCGCTGCTCGCCCGCGTCGGCAAGGCCAAGGTCTCGCTGCCCGGCGGCTGCGCCATCGGCGCGCGCCCGGTCGAATTGCATCTCGATGCGCTGAAGGCGATGGGCGCCGATGTCTGGCTGGAGGATGGCTATGTCGTCACCCAGGCGCCGGGCGGCCTGAAAGGCACGCACATCACCTTCCCGTTCGTCTCGGTGGGCGCGACGGAAACCGCGCTGACCGCCGCGACGCTGGCCAAGGGCACCACCCGTATTTCCAACGCGGCCCGCGAGCCGGAAGTGACCGACCTTTGCCGTTGCCTGGTGACGATGGGCGCGAATATCGAGGGCATCGGCACCGGCGAGCTGGTGATCGAAGGCTTGAAGGAACTGAAGGGCGCGAAACATCGCGTCATGCCAGACCGCATCGAGGCGGGCACTTATGCCATCGCCGCCGTGATCGCAGGCGGCGAAGTCGAACTGGTGGGCGCGGAGCGTGAGCACATTGCATCGTTGCTGTCGCTGCTGGAAAAATCCGGCGCGATGGTCAGTGACACACCCAAGGGCCTGAAGGTCGCCATGAATGGCGGGCGGGTGAAGGCACAGGACGTCACCACAGCGCCCTATCCAGGCTTCCCCACCGATCTGCAGGCGCAGGTGATGGCGCTTATGGTGGTGGCCGAAGGCTCGTCGGTGGTGCGCGAGAAGATTTTCGAGAACCGCTTCATGCATGTGCCGGAACTGGCGCGCATGGGTGCGCAGATCCGCGTCGAAGGCGACACCGCCATCGTCAAGGGCGTCGAGAAGCTGCGCGGCGCGCCTGTGATGGCGACCGACCTGCGCGCTTCAGTATCTTTGGTATTGGCGGGGCTGGTGGCGGAAGGCGAAACCTCGGTCGGCCGCATCTATCACCTGGATCGCGGTTTCGACCGACTAGAGGAAAAGCTCGCCAAGGTTGGCGCCGATATAGCGCGGATTCCAGAATGATGAAGCTGGCGACCCAGGACGCGGAGGATCTCACCATCCTGTCGGCGCGGCTGCAGGATGCCGCCGCCAAGCTGGGCGATTTCGCCTGGCTACCGAGCCAGCGTCGCTTCGCGGGCGTAGTCAATCGCCTGCAATGGGAAAGCGGCGGCAAGATGCGCGTGCGCGCCGGTCTTCATTTCGACGGCGTGTTGGGCGTCAAGAGCCAGAACGTCAAGCTGGGTGCGGACCATGCGGTGGTCGCGATCCTGGCGCTGAACTTCACTCCGAACGCGGTGGATGATCCGGCGGGCGTGATCGAGATCGTGCTGGCCGGTGGCGGCGCCATCCGGCTCGAGGTGGAGTGCATCGATGCCGTGCTGGCCGACATGACCCAGCCCTGGACTGCCATCGCCACGCCCGATCACGGGGAAGTCTGATGGCGCGGCGGTTGAATTCGCGCGATGCCAGCTTCGCGCAGGATTTTGAGAACCTTCTGTTCGCCAAGCGCGAGGTCGAGGAAGACGTCGCCGCCGGGGCGCGTGCCATCATCGCCGATGTGCGCAAGCGCGGCGATGCGGCGCTGGTGGAGCTGACCAACAAATTCGACCGCGCCAATGTTACGGTGGAAACGCTGGCCCTGTCGGCGGACGAGATCGGCGCGTCGGTGTCGCAGGTGACGGCCGAGCGGCTCGGCGCGATTGAGACCGCCGCCACCCGCATCGAAGCCTACCACCGCCGCCAATTGCCCGCCGACGAACGCTTCACCGACGAAGCTGGGGCCGAACTGGGCTGGCGCTGGACCAGTGTGGACAGTGTCGGTCTTTATGTGCCGGGCGGCACGGCGGTCTATCCGTCTTCCGTGCTGATGAACGCCATCCCGGCCAAGGTCGCGGGCGTGAAGCGCATCGTGATGGTGACGCCCGCCACCGGCGGCACGATCAATACTTTGGTGCTGGCTGCGGCTCGGCGAGGCGGCATTTCGGAAATCTATCGCATCGGCGGGGCGCAGGCCGTGGCGGCGCTGGCCTATGGCACGGCGACGATTGCGCCGGTGGACAAGATCGTGGGCCCCGGCAATGCCTGGGTCGCGGCGGCCAAGCGCGAAGTCTTCGGCCAGGTCGGCATCGATTCCATCGCGGGCCCTTCGGAAATCCTTGTCATCGCAGACAATCAGAACGATCCCGACTGGATCGCCGCCGATCTGCTGAGCCAGGCGGAGCATGACGCCTCCTCGCAATCCATCCTCATCACCGACGATGCGGCGTTTGCCGACAAGGTGGCGGCCGCCGCCGCGGCGCAGGTCGCCATCCTGCCGCGCCGCGACATCGCGGCGAAAAGCTGGGCCGATTATGGCGGCATCATCGTGGTCTCCAGCCTGTCCGAGGCGCCTGCACTGTCCGACCGTTTCGCGCCCGAGCATCTGGAGATCGCCACCGCTGAACCGGAAGCTCTGTTGGCGCAGGTTCGCCATGCCGGCGCGATCTTCCTGGGGCGGCACACGCCCGAAGCGATGGGCGATTATATTGCCGGTCCCAACCATGTGCTGCCGACCTCGCGCACGGCGCGGTTCTCGTCTGGCCTGTCGGTGCTGGATTTCATGAAGCGCACCACCATCCTGTCGCTTACCCCCCAGGCCATCGCGGAACTGGGCCCCGAAGCCATCGCGCTGGCGGAAGCCGAAGGGCTGGAGGCGCATGCCCGTTCCATCGCCGCTCGCCTGAACCGCAAAGAATGAATTTCCATCTCAGCGCCATCACGCTTGATAAAGCCAGCGTCGTGCAGCGCAGCCGGGCTATCGAGCAGGAGCGCGAGGTGGCGATCCTGGATCTGCTCGACGCCAATTCCTTCCGCATCGAAGGTTCCGATGCCGGGCCCTATGAATTGACGCCGGGTGTGGTGGAAGGGCGGCTGGTGTTCGACATCAAGCGCGCGGGCGAGCCTCATGGCAAAGTCCATTTTTCGCTGACGCCCATGCGTACCGTCATCGGCGATTACTGGACGGTTTTGTGAAAATTTCTACAAGGCGAACCGCACAGCCTCGCCACAGCATGTGGAATCGCTGGATGCGGGCCACCGCGCGCTGCATGACGAAGGCGCCAACGAACTGCGCCATCGGCTAGAAGGCAAGATCGAAACCGATTTCGACACCGCCCGCCGTCTTTTCACCCTGATCTGCGTACTACAGCTTCGGGTCTGATGATGACTGCACCTGTACTCTTTCTTTGCAACCGCAACGCGATCCGCTCGCCGATGGCGGCGGCGTTGCTGGGCGATCTGGGCGTGGCGGCGGAATCCGCCGGGGTGATGCCGGGTGATCCCGATCCGCTCTCGTCTGCGGCCCTGGATGAGATCGGCCTGTCCATCGCTTCGCCGCCGCGGGACGTCGCAAAAGTGAAGCTGGGCTGATCGTGGCGCTGTCGCCGCAGGCCCAGCACCGCGCCCTGGAAATGACCCGCAATCTGGGCACCCCGGTGGAATATTGGGCCATGGCCGACCCCTCGGCGGTGGGCGGCAGCGGGGAGCAGCGGCTGGCCGCATACCGCGCCGTGCGCGATGACCTGTTGAAAAAGCTCAAAGACCGCTTCGAAACAGTGGTTTAGCGGCGTTTTGGCGTCCGAAAGCCTTGCTTTTGCACCCTTTCTTCGACATATCTCCGGGCCTTAACCAACGCTCACGAGGAAGAATGGCCAAGGAAGAACAGCTGGAATTCGAGGGCATCGTCGACGAACTGCTGCCCAACGCGACATTCCGGGTCAAGCTGATCGCCAACGGCCATGTCATCATCGCCCATACCGCGGGTAAGATGCGCAAGAACCGCATCCGCGTCCTCACCGGCGACAAGGTGATGGTGGAAATGTCCCCTTACGATTTGACCAAGGGTCGGATCAATTACCGCTTCCGCTGAGGCCGCCTCTTTTGGCCTCCGGACTGCGTCGCTCTTCGCTCATGGGCTAAGTGCCCACATCGCTCCTCGCTCCTAGCCGGCGGCACAAAATGAGCAGCCTCAAGACAGCAAAGCTTTTGTTGGCGTCCGCCAGTCCGCGCCGGTTGGCGCTGCTGGCGCAGGTGGGCATCACGCCCGACACCGTTCTTTCGACCGACATCGACGAAACGCCGAAGAAGGACGAACTGCCGCGCGTCCATGCGCTGCGGCTGGCGGCGGAAAAGGCTGGCGCCGCGCGGGCGCAGCACACCGGCACTTATATATTGGCGGCCGACACGGTGGTGGCTTGCGGCCGCCGCATCCTGCCCAAGGCTGAAACCCCCGATCAGGTGGCAGAATGTCTGTCGCTGCTGTCGGGCCGCCGTCACCAGGTGCTGACCGCCATCGCTGTCGTCACGCCGGGCGGCAGGCTGGTGACGAAGGTTGCCATGACGCGCGTTTCCTTCCGCCGTCTTTCCAGCGACGAGATCGCGGCCTATGTCGCGTGCGGCGAATGGCAGGGCAAGGCGGGCGGCTATGCCATTCAGGGCCGGGCGGAGATTTTCGTGAAGGCAATCGACGGCGCTTATTCCACTGTGGTCGGCCTGCCGCTGGGTATGACCGTTGGCCTGCTGGAGGGACTGGGTTGGCGCCCGGAAAACACCGATGGCTAAGTGCCCGGAATGTGCCAAGCCAGACGATGCCCGCTTTGCCCCGTTCTGCTCTACTCGCTGCCAGCAGATCGATCTGGGCCGCTGGCTGAAGGGCGATTACGTCATTCCCGGTAGCCGGAGCGAGCCGGACGGCCCGGCCCCGGCCAAACCGGACGACGAGGACGCCGAATAGTCTCGCAAAGTCGGTTGTTTAGGTGACTTCCTGCGCGGTCTGGACAGGGCGTAAGCCATCCCCTAATAAGCCGGTCCCCGCGCGCCGCCGATCCGACTGGCGCGCAGCTTGGGCCCAGGTAGCTCAGTCGGTAGAGCAGTGGATTGAAAATCCACGTGTCGGCAGTTCGATTCTGTCCCTGGGCACCATTCTCTCATGCCCGTAAAATATGCCTTTACCTCAATTCTGGGCCATAGGCGCTGACGGCGGACAGTCATGAAAATTTCATC
>CANFDA010000017.1 GCA_947445215.1 Alphaproteobacteria bacterium
CGTATTCTTGCCGATGATCTTGAGGCCCGGCAGCGGTTCGAACTGGTCATACTGACTGATGACCTGCGCGGAGCGAGCCTGGAAATTGGTGCGGTCTTCCTTGGCCCACCATTCCTGAAAAACACCATGGCCGTCATACTTGCTGCCCTGGTCGTCGAAGCCATGGCTGATCTCGTGGCCGATCACAGCGCCGATGCCGCCATAATTCACCGCATCGTCCGCCTGCGCGTCGAAGAATGGCGGCTGCAGGATGGCGGCGGGAAAGACGATCTCGTTCAGCGACGCGTAGAAATAGGCGTTGATGGTGGACGGAGTCATGCCCCACTCGCCGCGATCCACCGGCAGATTGATACGCGCCACCTGGCGGTTGTATTCGAACAGGCTGGCGCGCTGGATGTTGCCGATCAAATCGCCGGGTACGATCTGCAGCGCGCCATAGTCGCGCCACTTGTCGGGATAGCCAATCTTGGGCGTGAACAGACGCACCTTCTCCAGCGCCTTGGTCTTGGTTTCGGGGCTCATCCAGTCCAGCTTCGGAATGTCCGCCTGGAAGGACTTGAGCAGGTTGGATACCAGCGTGTCCGCCTTGACCTTGGCATCGGGCGGGAAATAGCGCGCGACATAGAGCTTGCCCAGCGCCTCGCCCATCTGGCTGTCGAGCAGGCGCACGCCGCGCGTGGGGCGGTCGAGTTGCGCCGTGCGCCCCGACAGCGCGGTACCGAAGAATGCGAAGGTCAGATCGTCGAACCGCTTGGGCAGGTAGGACGACATGTTCTGCATGTAGTGCAGCGTGAGATAATCGCGCCAGGTCGAAACCGGCGTGGCGGCGAAGATCTGCGCCAGCGGCGCGAAGGCGGTGTTCTCCTGCACGATCACCTGGCGCTGGCCGGTGGGCGTGGTCAGCGGCACGCCGGTCTCCGCCAGGAACGTGTCCCAGGGGAACGTGGGGGCCAGCTTCTTCAGCTCGGCCACCGGCATGGGATTGTAGGTCTTGTCGGCGTCGCGGCGGTCGGCACGGGTCCAGTGGGCGCGGGCGATCTGCGTTTCCACCGCCAGAATGCGGTCGGCGCGCGCCGGCGCGTCGTCCAGGCCCGCCAGCGCCAGCATGTCGGCCAGGTACTTGCGATAGGCCTCGCGTGTCTTCACCAGCGCGGCGTCGTCGGAGAGATAATAGTCGCGCTCCGGCATACCCAGCCCCGCCTGGGTCAGGTTGAGTGAGTAGTTTCCGGGATTCTTGTCGTCGATGCCGATGCCATAGCCGAAGATCGCGCCCGCGCTGATGCTGGGCGAAGCCATCATCCGCGCCACATCCACCGGTGTCTTCAGCGCGGCGATGGCGTCGAGGTCTTTCCTCGCCGGCTCCAGTCCCTTGGCCTCGATGGCGGCGGTATCGGTGAAGCTGTCATAGAAGTCGCGCAGCTTGCGCTCATCCGCGTTGAGCTGGGCGATGGGACGGGCGCGCAGGTCGTTGACGATGGCGCGCAGCCGCTGCTCGCTGAGAATCTGCAGATCGACAAAGCCGCCAATGCTGGCGCGGTCGGCGGGAATGGCGGCGGTCTTCAGCCAGCTGCCGTTGACATAGCGGAAGAAATTGTCGCCCGGCTTGACGGACAGATCACGCGCCGAGAGATCGACGCCCCAGCTGCCGAAGCGCTTCGCTTCCTGCCCCTGCGCACCGGCCATAGCGACGCCGGCCAGAAGACCGGCGCACAAAAGGGCCAGAACGGATTTGCGGGTCATCGGCGGCTCCGAAGGAAGGATGAGCGCTAAGTCTATTGGGAAATTTACTGCTTTTCCAAGATAAGACCAGGCGTGGTCCGCACGCCCTTGGCGTCGGTCGCGACCGAGACGGTGGCGGTGGCGCCGACCGTCAGGAGCCGCCGGTCACCGGGGACCAGCGCCCGCAGCTGCGTGTTGCCCGGTATCTGGATCACCGGATCGCCGGTGCAGATGGGACTGGGCCGCGCCGGATCGGGCCGGTCGAGACAGGCGCCGCCAGCCATGCGGCCGCCGCGATAGAACAGGGTGATGGAATTGGCGCTGGCGGCAGTGACGGCGCCGCTGATTACGAAACGGTCATTGCCCTGCGCTAGCCTGCCCTCGCCCGAGCCGCGCAGCGCTTCCGGATAAAGCTGCAATTCCTCGGCCGCCAGCGTGCCGTCACGCGCCACCATCCGCGCGGCAACCCAGGCGCCGGTGCGGAAAGCGGAAAGCGGCCGCGGCTCGACGGCCATGATGGCGGTATGGGACTGGAGGCGGACCGCGATCTGCGGCCCGCCATTTTCCGGGGCGAGCTGGAATGTCAGTCCGTCAAAGGCGGCGATGCGGCCCTTGATGCGCGGCACGGTCTGGGCCGCCGCCGGTAGCGCCAACAGGATTGCCAGGACAAGGCCGACGGAAAACCGCTTCATGCCGGACGGATTAACGCGGTTTGACGAATTTCAGGACGAACTGATCGGTCTTGCCGCGCACATCCTGTTCGAAAACCCGCTTGGTGTTGTCATCGGCGGGATGGGCGAGGATTTTCGCTTCCGACACCAGCTGGAAACCCGCCGACTGCATGTCGCGCTTGAGAATGTCTTCATCTATGCGATGCAGCGTCTCGGTGACCGCGATGCCGGCGTCCTTTGCGGCGCGGTGATCCACGATCAGATAAATGCCGCCCGGTTTCAGCGAGTCGAAGACGCGCTTGTTGATGACGGCCGGCGTGGTGTCGTACTGCTTGTTGTAGAGGTCATGGTAGTTGTTGCTGGTCCAGACCAGGTCCACCTTCTGCGGCGTGACGAAATCTACCAGCGGCCCATGAACAACGCCCAGATTGGGATAGGCCCGCTTCAGGTCGGTGAACTGGCGGTCGGGGTCCTGCCCCTGCGCCTTCAGCCGCGTGTCATACTGGGTGCCAAAATAGGCATAGACTTGTCCCTTCGGGCCCACCGCCTTGGCGAAGATGCGGGTGAAATAGCCGCCGCCCGGCAGCAGGTCCGCCACCACCATGCCGGGGCGGACGCCCGCGAACTCCAGCAATTCGGCGGGCTTGCGCAGATCGTCGCGGCTGGTGTCAGCCGGGGGACGGCCCGCGTCCTTTACAGCCGCTTCGATGTGCGCGGGCGCCGCCCAGACAAGTGAAATCTGGGCAGGCGCCGCCAGCAGCATCAGACCCGTAACGAGAGCAAGTTTGCGCATCACGGCTTCTGGAACTTGAGGACGAACTGGTTGGTCTTGCCAGCCACATCCTGTTCGCGCACCGGCATGGTGCCGTTATCGGCCGCATTGTGCAGGACATGGCTGGAGCCAGCGAAGCGGAAGCCGGCGGCTTCCACCTGTTGGCGCACGGTCGATTCCTTGGCGCGATGCAGCTTTGAGGTTACGTCCTCGGCAGCATTGGCCGCCGCGGCATGGTCGAGCACGATATAGACACCGCCCGGCTTCAGCGCGGCGAAGATCTTGCGGTTAAAGGCAACCATGTCCAGGCCGGCTGCATTCTGGAAGTCGTGATAGTTGCGCGAGGTCCAGACGACATCCACCGGTTCAGGGGTCGCGAAGTCGGCCAGAGGAGCGGAGAGCGGCGTCGCGTTGGTGCCGGCGGGCGCGGTCGGCGGCGGCGCGCCCGGGCGCGGCGCCGCAAAGGTGTAGACCTTGCCGTTGGCGCCGACCAGCTTCGAGAAGATGCGCGTGAAATAGCCGCCACCGGGATTGAGCTCCGCGACCTTGTCGCCGGGCTTCACACCGGCGAACGCCACGGTCTCGGCAGGCTTGCGCATCGCATCCACTGCCTTGTCGGCATCGGTGCGAACCGCATCGGCAACGGCAGCGGTGATCGCGGCCGACGGCGCTTGCGCGAAGGCGGGCATCGCGGTCAGCAGCAGGCCGGTCAGCGCCGCGCCCATCATCATGCTCTTCATGTTCTTCTCCCTGGAAGTTTCTAGTTCTTGTTACCTGCCGCAATTATTCGGCGGACACTTCGATCGGCACGCCCGCCTCGACCTTGGAGGCATGTATGACCAGCGAGGATTTCACGCTGGCGACATTTCTCTCGGCCGTGAGCGTATGTGTAATGAAATTCTGAAACGCGGAAAGGTCTTCCGCCACGCATTTCAGCAGAAAATCCACTTCGCCCGAGAGCATATGGCACTCGCGTACCTGCGGCCAGCGCCTGATGCTTTCCTCGAAAGCCTTCAGATCGCCATCTTTCTGGCTGGCGAGGCCGACAAAGACGAAGGCCTGCACTTCATAGCCCAGTGCCTTCGCATCAAGGTCGGCATGATAGCCCTTGATGTAGCCCGCCTTTTCCAGCGCCCGCATCCGGCGCAGGCAGGGCGGGGCGGTGATCTTGGCCCGGCGTGACAGCTCCACATTGGTGATGCGGCCATCTGCCTGCAATTCGCTGAGAATGCGGCGATCAATGCTGTCGAGCTTGGGAGGGGACAAGGCGGTTTTCCGCTGAAGACGCTGGGTTATAACGCCCGCTTCGCCGATTGCGCAATAATATTTCTCAAAATCCGCCCCGCCGGACGTCTTATGCACGGGGTGAAGGGGCCCGCCGCCTTGACCAAAGACGCGGCAGTTCCGATATCAGTCATCCGATTTTCTCAGGTCGAGCCATGTCTAACCCGCAACAATCGAAGGTCATTATCCTGGGCAGCGGCCCTGCCGGCTGCACCGCCGCCATCTATGCGGCGCGCGCCATGCTGGAGCCGACCCTGATCGCCGGGTTGCAGCCCGGTGGCCAGCTCACCATCACCACCGAGGTGGAGAATTATCCCGGTTTTGCCGAAGTGATCCAGGGTCCCTGGCTGATGGAACAGATGCAGGCCCAGGCCGCGCATGTCGGGACCAAATTTGTCTCTGACATGATCGCATCGGTGGATCTGTCGCGCCGCCCATTCACCCTGACCGGCGATGGCGGCGACATCTATACCTGCGACACGCTGATCATCGCCACCGGCGCCTCCGCCAACTGGCTGGGCTTGCCCAGCGAGAGCAAGTTTCAGGGCTTTGGCGTTTCGGCCTGCGCCACCTGCGACGGCTTCTTCTATCGAGGCAAGCAGGTGATCGTGGTCGGCGGTGGCAACACCGCCGTGGAAGAAGCGCTCTATCTCACCAACTTCGCCGACAAGGTGACCCTGGTGCATCGCCGCGACTTCCTGCGCGCCGACAAGACCAATCAGGCGCGGTTGAACAGCAACAAGAAGATCGAAGTGGTCTACGACACCGAAATCGCCGAGGTGCTGGGCGGTGAAAACCCCAAGAGCGTCACGGGCGCGCGTCTGCGCAACACCATCACCGGCACCGAACGCGAGATCGCGGTGGATGGCATCTTCATCGCCATCGGCCATTCGCCCGCCACCAGTCTGTTCGCGGGCCAGGTCGACATGGACGAGAGCGGCTACATCAAGACCGCGCCCGATAGCACGCACGCCAGCGTGGCCGGCGTATTCGCCGCGGGCGACGTCAAGGATAAGATTTTCCGCCAGGCGGTGACCGCGGCGGGCATGGGCTGCATGGCGGCGCTGGAAGCCGAACGCTTCCTGGCCGCGTCGCATGGCGGGGATTTGCCCGTCGGTTGATCGGGATTGAAGGGGGCCGTCATGGACTGGGACAAGCTTCGCATCTTCCACGCTGTCGCTTCGGCGGGCAGCTTCACCCATGCTGGCCAGTCGCTCGGCCTGTCGCAGTCGGCTGTCAGCCGCCAGATCAGCGCGCTGGAAGAAGAAATCTCCACCCCACTGTTCCAGCGCCATGCCCGTGGCCTCACCCTCACTGACGAGGGTGAATTGCTGTTCGGGGCCGTGCGCGACGTGATGGAGCGTCTGGCCGCGGCGGAAGAGGCGCTCAAGAATGTTCATGAAAGTCCGCGCGGTACGCTGAAAGTCACCGCCAGCCATGGCATCGGCGCCTATTGGCTGCTGCCGCGCCTGTCGCAGTTCCTGAAGGAGTATCCGGAAGTCGACCTGCATCTGGTGATGGACGATCACGAGCTTGATCTGGCACAGCGCGAGGCCGATATCGCCCTGCGCCTGCGCGCGCCGGTACAGGCCGACCTGATCCAGCGCAAGCTGTTCACCGCGCACTACCACATCTATGCGGACAGCCAATATCTCAAGAACCATCCCGTTCCGACTTCGCTGGACGACATCCGCGATCACACCATCGTGGTCTATGGCGAGACCGCCGCGCCGGAAATTCGCGACATCAACTGGCTTCTGGACCTGTTCCGCAAGAAGCAGAAGCCCGGCACCAAGGGCCGCGTCGTGCGGATCAACAACGTCACCGGCATTCTCAAGGCGATCGAATCCGGCGTCGGCATCGGCGTGGTGCCAGACTATGTCGCGGCGGCCTATCCCAGCCTGGTCCGCATCCTGCCGGAAACCGAAGTGCCCAGCTTCGACATCCATCTGGTGTATGCCGACGCGCTGCGCCAGTCCAAACGCGTGGCGGCGTTCCGCGATTTCGTGGTGAAGAGCTCGAAGGACTGGCAGTACTAGTCGTCAAGAATCTGCGTGTTGCACTTGCCGCAGACGATCTCGACGCTGCAGCGATGGTCGCGACGCCACCCGCTCGTAGAATCAGGACGAAACCGCGGCAAGCATGGTTTGCGGTCCCCTGGAAAGGGAAAACCCCACATTCTCTTCCCAGACAATCGTGCCCTGCTGTCCGCACCGGCCACACTTGACCGGCACGGAGAATTTCTCGCGCGCCATGAACAACCCTGAATCAGCCATCCTCTTTATTGCAGCGGCCTCACTGAAATTTACAAAAGTCTCTACCATTTCAAACCGCAAGCGGGTATTTCCACGCTTTCCGGCCCGGTCAAACGACGATGCCGGCCTTGGCCCTGACATCGTCCATCGGCTCGCGAACATTGAAGACGCTGTTGGTGATGGTCAGCAGGCTGCGGCACAAGCCGTAGAATTCGGCTTGCCCCTGCACGGAGACGAGATGCTCCGCATTGACCAATTTCTGCCCGCCGGATTCCAGTGTGAGACTGATACATTTGGCCATGCTTAAACTCCTGATAGAGGCGAGCAGCCGCTAACGGATGCGGTCGCTGTCGATCGCGCTCCTGGCGACCTGGACGGCGCGATCCATGCTGCCGCTGCTGGGCGCGGCCCAGACTTCGGAAACATGGCCGTCATGCTCGATCATCGCGCCGGGGCGCGTGACACGGGCGGTGAAGCGGCCAGCGTCTTCGGTGACGGTGATGGTGTATTCGAAATATTCGGAAGTCGTGGTGTTCACGCGAGGTCCCAGAACGCGGACCTTTCAAGCCCAGATACGCCACGCCGCGCTGGGGGATGGCCGGGTCGTAGCACCGTTCTTTCCGGATAACTAGGAGAGCGTTCCAGCTATCGCCAAGCTCCTGAAGCAATGACCATAATTCAGCTTTTTTCCGGCGGCACCCGGGCCTTGAAAAGCGTCTGGGGAACCCTATTTCTGAGTTGTCGCCCGCGTTTCCCCCCAGTGGGCGACCTTCCCGCTCTTCTCCCCCTTGAGCGTGGATACTGAGGCGGCGTGCGCGCTACTAGCGCACGCCGCCCTTTTTTTGGTTGCGCGGTGCAGCTGGCTAGTTGATGGAATAGCGCGCCGAAAGCTGCGCCTGGCTGGTCGTCAACTGCACCGGCAACCCGTCATTGCGGTATTCCAGCCGGCGGTTGCCAATCAGGATCACTTCGCCTGCAAGACGCAGATACTCGATCCCGGTCCAGGACAAGGCGGCGGTAAAGGCCGCGCCATCCTCCGAGAAGAGACTGGGCGTGGCGGCCGGCGTCTCGCGGGTCTGGAAGAGATTGCTGCGCACCGTGAAGCGCCAGTCGTCGAAATCCATCGAGGCCAGCAGGAAGGCGGACTGGAACTTGGTCACCATAAGCGTGTTGCGCGCCACCACCGAGGTCTAGCCTGCCATGTGCTGGGCGATTAGGATGAAATTGTCGCACTGGGTTGCGGGCGCCGAAGCTCCAGAGGCGTGTGTCCCAGCCGGTGTCGCGGCTGGGACACACGCGGGATCGGCGAGGTTGTCGTAGCGGATGACACTGAGCTTGCCTAGGCTGTCGGGCAGTTGCCAGGTCAGGCCGCCATACCAGCCAATGTCATCGTCGATCTCGTCGAACTCACCGGTATAGACGGGCGGTTTCTGGCGGAAGATGCGGATGGTGGCGTCGGGACGACGGATGCGCTCCAGCAAGCCGGTGTAGCGGTCATGCAGGCCCTAACCGCGATCGGCCATCAGGATGCCGGTCTCGTCGTTGCGGCAGATGATGGTGCCGATCAGGCTGAAGCTGCCAGCATCGCCACCGTTCCAGCGCAGCTTGCCTTCGCCGCCGATGGTGCGCGGCTCTTCGCCGATCCAGGTGTTAATGGCGCTGGGCGTGATCGTATAAGGGCTTTGCCAGCCAATATCGTCATTCTCCAGACTGATGGTGGGAAAGAAGGCGCCCACCTTCAGCGAGCCGGAGACGGTGCCGGTGCTGCGTGGCGCGGAGAGCGCATAGGCTTCCAGGAAATCCAGCTCGGCGGGGTCAGTCGGCTCCAGGCGGCTGACCAAGACGGCGGAGAATTCCTGGTCGAAGGACGCCTGCAACTGGCCCACCGCCTCGACGAAGCGGAAGGTGCCGTGATTGGGGCCGAAGCGGAATTTGCCTAGGCCGCCCTTGACCCAGGTCAGCTCTTCCGGCGCCGCGATGACGCGGGCATCGACATAACCGCTGAAGTCGAATTCCACGGCTTGCGCCTGCGCGACAGAAAGCGCGAAGGCCGCCATGAGGGAAAGCCCAATACGCATCCCGCCATGTTAGCGGGGGATGCTTAATGGCCCGTTTACCTGCAATTGCCACAGAATTCCTGGATGCGCTTGCAGCTTTCCTCCAGCGCCTTCTCCGATGTGGCGTAGGAGATGCGGAAGAAGGGCGACAGGCCGAACGCCGCGCCATGCACCACGGCGACACCATTCTCTTCCAGCAGCGCCACGGCGAAGTCGCCATCGGTCTCGATTTTTTTCCCACCCGCCGACGTCTTGCCGATCAGCCCCTTGATCGACGGATAGACATAGAAAGCGCCTTCCGGGTTCGGGCACTGGATGCCGGATGCCTGGTTCAGCATCGACACCACCAGATCGCGGCGGCCTTCAAAGATCTTCTGGAATTTCGGGATGAAATCCTGCAGCCCATTTAACGCTTCCACCGCCGCCCATTGCGAGATCGAGGCGGCGTTGGTCGCCGACTGGCTTTGCAGTTTGGCCATCGCCTTGATCAGCGGCTCCGGCCCGGCGCAATAACCGATGCGCCAGCCGGTCATCGAATAGGCCTTGGAGACGCCATTCATGGTCAGCGTGCGGTCATAGAGCTTGGGCTCGACCTCGGCGATTGTGCGGAACTTGAAGCCGCCATAAACGAGATGCTCGTACATGTCGTCGGTCAGCACCCAGACGTGACTGTGCTTCAGCAGCACGTCCGTCAAGCCCTTGAGTTGCGCCTCGGTATAGCAAGCGCCGGTGGGATTCGACGGCTGGTTAAAGACGAACCACTTGGTCTTGGGCGTGATCGCCTTGTCCAGCTGCTCCGGCGTAACGCGGAAGCCATTCTCCAGCGTGGTCTCGATGATGACCGGCGTGCCGCCGCCCAACTGCACGATGTCGGGATACGAAACCCAATAGGGCGCGGGCACGATCACTTCATCGCCCGGATTCACGGTGGCGAGCAGGGCGTTGAACAGGATCGACTTGCCGCCCGGCGAGACGAAGGTCTGGGACGGCTTGTAGTCGAGATTGTTTTCGCGCTTGAACTTGGCTGAAATGGCGGCGCGGAGTTCGGGAATCCCTTCCACGGCGGTGTATTTGGTCTCGCCGCGCGTGATGGCGGCGATGGCGGCGTCCTTGATGTTCTGGGGCGTGTCGAAGTCCGGCTCCCCCGCCGCCAGGCCGATCACATCCTTGCCCGCCGCCTTCAGCTCGCGCGCCTTGGTGGTGATGGCGATGGTGGGCGAAGGCTGGATGCGGTTCAGGCTCTGGGCCAGAAAGTCTTTCGGCAGCGACATCGGGACTCTCACGCGAAAATGCGGGGTTTGCCTATCAACCGGGGGGCGGCACGGCAAGGGCCAAGGGAAGTCATATCAGGCCTGAAAATCCCAGGGTTTTGCTGGAAGGTTGTTTTTCACTTTCCGTACACCCCCCTCCCCCGTGTACCCGCCGCTTGGGGATGGGCCGCAGAGGCCCTAAACAAGGCCCTGAGATGGGCGGCCCCGGCAACGTCCAACAGAGGGAGGATAAGTTTTCATGCGGCGAACAGGTTTGGCCGTGGCGCTCTTGGCGATCATGACGGCCCCGACTGTGGCCCAGCCGCGCCCGGCCCCGCATTATGCGCCCATCCTCGAACAGGTCTGCCTGCCCCTGCTCAAGGGCGGCAGCGTGGATCAGGCGGCCGCCAACGCCAGGCCGCTGGCCTTTGCCCAGAACGCCCGCAACGCCACCATGGTGACGCTGGCGCGGGACGAGAGCTTCTCCCTCACCGTCGGCCCGGCCTTTTGCTACCTGACACTCAGCCCGGCCGCGCCGCCCCAGTTCGTCGCGGTGGAGCGAGAGCTGCGCGCCTGGCTGCCGCGGCTGGGCCGCTACTGGGCCAGTGGCATTGAATCCGACGCCATCCTGGGCGTGCGGGCCCGCAAATACCGGGCGGGCGGCTTCACCGTGACATTGGAGGAGCAGGTGGATGAATATGGCCGCCGCCTCAACCTGACGATGGGCCCGTAAGCGCCACGCATTTGCCCCGGATGGGGTATAATGGCGCGGGCGTTTCGAAAATTAGTCGGCCATGCGCTGGATCGCACTCCTCACCCTTGTCCTGCTGGCGGCCTGTTCCAAGCCGCAGCCGCCCATTGGCAAATGGGAAGGCGGCTATGAAGGCAAAGGCGTTCTTGTGGTGGCGCGGGTGGAGATCCTGGCCAACGGCCAGGTGAAGATCAGCGCCCCAGACCTCACCAACCAGCAAGGCGCGACCTTCGAGCAGATGGCGCGCAGCCGCGCCCGGCTGGCGACGGAGCTGACCAATATGTGGCCCGATGTGGCGCCGCGCGTCTTCGAATTCGACGGCAAGACTTTCCGCAAGCCCGACGGCATCGCGCCGCAGATGGTGTGGGACGAAAAGACCAACCAGATGACGCTGCAGCTTTACTTTGGCGCGAACCCGGCGCTGCCGGTGGTGCTCAGGCCGGTGAACGAGTTCAACGAAAATCCGTTTGGGGCGGGATGATTGCCTTCATGACTTGACTGCCAGCGAGAGCCCGGGGAAATCACTTGGATATTGCAAAGCTAATTTCAGGAGCCGTTTGCGCTTGCATTGTTGGGACTGGAGCCTTCCTGTTTGAGAAGCTCGTTGGGATGAATCATCTGGCGATAGCTTGGTACCTCACGTTTGCAGGTTTCATAAATTAGGCTCCCGCCACGCTAATTGAATTCGGCATTGCTATTCTTACAAATTATATGCTGGACGACGGACTCACCCATCGCCTTTCGACCGGCACATACGCAGAGCGCAAAAGCTGCGCCATTTCACTGATAGTGTCACTCGTCACCATTATTTTTGCCGCTTCAGTGGCTATATGACAAAGATGGATACCACTTTCGCCAATATCGCTAGCCATCCTCGTGATCGGCATGTCGGTATTTTCGACACGCAGATTGATCCCATTTTTTCGTGAGAAGGCCGGAGATTTCACAGCAATAGTAATTGATCGGTTTATACTTGCCGTTGTGGGCTTAGTGACCATCGGATACGCGGCTGGCTCTATACCCTAACCTTTCACAAATATTATTTGCACTGATAACAGTGCGATTGTCGCCAAGACCGCGATGCCCATTGAGCGAGGCTTAATCGCGGTAAAAGATGACCATTATTTCGTGATGATCCCTTGGGGAAACGTCCAACAGGTTTTGACTGCTAGAGAACCTACGTCAACAAACAAAGCGGGCGAGAAGCGTTACACCTCTCAGTGTGGCAAAGGAAAATAGAAGCACGGCCAAAGAACCGCGCTCCTCAGCAAATTACGTGTCATAACAAGGGGGTGGCTTTAACCGGAGCCGGTTGGTAGTTTCCGCCACCCCAAATCTCGTGGAGCCTCGCTTGTCGCGCAATAACATCCTGATCGCCGCCACCATCGCCGTCGTCCTGATCACCGGCGCGATTGTCGCCTATTTCACCCTGTCGGGTGACGGGTCGCAGACCGCCTCCACGCCCGGCGCCGAAACCGCTTCCAGCGCCTTCCCCAGCGCGGGCGGCGAGACCAACAAGCCCGGCGAGCTGCCCAATCCCGTCATCGGCATCCTTGACCGCAACACCATCCTGACCGCCACCAAGGTGGGCGAGGATGTGCTGCGCCAGATGCAGGCCTACACCAGTGCCGCGCGCGACAGGCTGGCGGGCGAACGCCGCTCCATCGAGAACGAAGCCCGCGCGATGTCGAGCCTGCCCGAAGCCGAGCAGGCCAAGCGCGCCCAGGCGCTGCAGGCGCGCGAGCAGCGCTTCATGGCCGCGTCAGCGCGGGAGGAGAACATCCTGAAGGCTTCGATGGCGACGGCGCAGAACGAAATCGGCAAGGTAATGGGCCCCATCGTGCAGGACGTCACCAAGCAGCGCGGCATCAACATGGTGCTGGACCGGGCGGCGATCAATATGGCCGTGAGCCAGGAATTCGACCTGACGCCGGAAGTGATCAAGCGGCTCGACGCCAAGATGCCCAGCTTACAAGTGACGCTTGTCACTCCGAAGTAAGCAGCTAACCCAGCAGCGCCGCAAGCGCCTGGCTTCGAAATGGCCCGCTGCGGATCCAGCCCAAGACGGCGAGCAGCAGCGCCAGCACGTTGCTTGCGCCGAACTCGATCAGGAACCCGCGCAGGAAGGGATTGCCGCGCGGCGGCACGATCCCGGCGAAGATCAGTGGCGGCAGCAGGATGGCCGTGACGAGAAGTAGCGGCGTGAAGCCGAAATCCGCCATTCCCAGCTGCGCCAGCGCAAACCACAACAGTATGCTGAGAAAAGCCCAAAGGCCCGCCCGCGCGCCGGGGCTGGCCAAGAGCTGGTCGCCGGTCTGCTTGTTGACCCGCGTCTAGTTGCCAATCGGCTTCAGGATAGTGCGCGGCCACTCAGGCGAATAACCCGTCATGCCATCCTATCATCGGCGTGACAGCGCCTTGAAGGCCTCGTCTGACAATTTGATTCCACTCGCGGCAACATTCTGTTCCAGGTGCGCGACCTTCGAAGTACCGGGGATCGGCAGCATCACCGGCGATCGTTGCAGAAGCCAGGCCAGCGCGATCTGGGCGGGCGTCGCCCCCCTTCCATCAACAGAGTGCTCGGCGGCGATTTTCGCCAGCGCGCCGCCGCCATCCGCCAGATCGCCTTCTGCCAGCGGACAATAAGGAATGAAGCCGATGCCATTGGCCTCGCAATAATCCAGCACATCGTCGCTTTCGCGCGAGGCCATGTTGTAATAGTTCTGCACCGTGGCGACGGGGAAAAATTTCTGCGCCGCCTTGATCTGTGACACCGACACTTCCGACAGCCCGGCGAAGCGGATCACCCCTTCGTCGATCAATTCCTTCACCGCGCCGAACTGGTCGGCGGCGGGGTTCGAGCCGACACGGTGCAACTGCCACAGATCGATGCGTTCCACGCCCAGCTTCTTCAAGCTGCACTTGGCCTCGGCCTTAAGATGTTCGGGCCGCGTGTTCACCGACCAATAATCGGGGCCGGAGCGGGTGAAGCCCGCCTTGGTGGCAATCAGAAGCCCGTTATAGGGATGCAGCACCTTGGCGATCAACTCTTCCGAGATATCGGGGCCATAGCTGTCGGCGGTGTCGATGAAGTTCACACCCAGTTCGGGGCAGCGCTTGAGCACGCGGATGGCTTCGGCAGGATCGCGCGGCTTGCCCCACACGCCCCGGCCGGTGATGCGCATAGCGCCGAAGCCCATGCGGTTGATGGCGATCTCGCCGCCGATCCTGAAGCTTCCCGATGCGGTCGCGTTAGTCATGCCTATGTCCATTTTTGGAAGGAGAAGAATGCCGCGCCACACAAAAACAGGAAAGAGACGCCGTGATTCCATTGCAGCTTCTCGCCCAGATAGGTGACCGAGAAGATGGCGAAGACGATCAGGGTGATGATTTCCTGCATCGTTTTGAGCTGGGCGGCGGAATATACCTGGTGGCCGATGCGGTTGGCGGGCACCGCCACGCAATATTAGAAGAAGGCGATCCCCAGCTCACCAGCACCGCCACCCAGAGCACGGTGGAGGGGTATTTGAGCTAGCCGTGCCAGTCGAACGTCATGAAGACGTTCGACACACACAGCAGCAGAATCGGCGCCACGAAGGCAGTCATGTTTCCTCCACAAAACGCCCGGCGCAGAAGTCGGCATAAACATTAAAATTGTACGGCTTTCGGCCCCCGGTCCGGGATAAGGTCCGCGGGCCCGTTCTGAGGCCATCCGGAAGCCCTTTGGCTGTATATTTTCCCCCAAAATCGGCCACAGCGACAAACCATTACAGGCTGAGGCCTTGCAGGGGGGTTCCGGAGCACGATATTGGCTCAAACGTCGGGATTATTCCTGGCCGTAAAAGCCGCCCCATCGGGGGCGCCCAATGAGGCGAAGAAAATTTCGATGCGCACCTATTCCCGAGCCCTCTCCGTCAGCGCTTTTGCCCTACTGATGGCGGGCTGCCAACTGACGCCGCCGCCCACCGCGCTGAAGTCCACCGACGTGCCCGCCGCCTTCACCGCGCCGGTTGTCGACCGCGCCGCGCCGACCTGGCCCTCCTCCGACTGGTGGACCAATTTCAATGCCCCCGAACTGTCCACGCTTATGGAAGTGGCGATGCGGGAAAATCTCGATCTGAAGATCGCCGCCGGTCGCGTGCTGGAAGCCGAAGCCAGCAACACCGTCGCCTTCTCGGCCCTGCTGCCCAGCGTCAACGGCAATCTGGGCGTCACCAAGCGCGGCACCGACATCACCGACAGTGACTCGTTCGGCGCCGGCCTGACGGGAAATTATGTGCTCGACTTCTTCGGCCAGAACCGCGCCCGCGTCGAAGCCTCGCTGCAGAATCTCCGCTCGGCCCGTTATGCCGAGACCACCGTGCGTCTCACCCTCGCCCAGTCCGTCGCCAGCACCTATTTCGCCATCCTGTCGCTGCGCGAGCGCATCGCCATCACCCGCCAGAATTTGGACCTGTCGCGCCGCCTGCTAGCGATCAGCCAGGCCAAGTTCGCGGCCGGTGTTTCGTCCAACCTCGACGTGATGCAGGAAACCGCCACGGTCGCCTCGCAGCAGGCGCGCCTGCCCGGCCTGATCGAGCAGGAGCGCGAAGCGCGCTATACCCTGGCCATCCTGATGGGCATGCCGCCCGAAGGCATCGAGATCAAGGGCCAAAACCTGGACGGCCTCTCCACCCCCACGGTGCAGCCGGGCCTGCCGTCGGACCTGCTACTGCGCCGTCCCGACATCGCCCAGGCGGAAGCCAACCTCCACGCCGCCCACGCCAACGTCGATGCCGCCCGCGCCGCCTTCTTCCCGCAGGTCGGCATCAGCGCCGGTGTGACCTTTTCCTCGGCTGTGGTCGGCACCCTGTTCGACCCGGCCAGCCTGGCCTGGAATTTGGGCGCTTCGCTGGCCCAGACCATCTTTGACGGCGGCGCCATCAACGCTCGCAGCCAGGCCGCGCAGGCGGTGCAGGGCGAGCAGATCGCCAGCTATCGCAAGACCGTGTTCCAGGCCTTTCAGCATGTGGAAGCGGCGGTGGGCACTGCCGACGCTGTGACGCAGCAGCTTGGCTTCATCACCGAGCAGGAGCGCGCTTCGGTGGAAGCCCAGCGCATCTCCGAACTCCAGTACCGCGAAGGCACCATCGACATCACCACCCTGCTGAATGCGCAGCAGTCCCAGTTCAGCGCCCAGGACTCGCTGGTGCAGACCAAGCTGGCGCGCCTCAACGCCAGCATCGCGCTCTTCATCGCGATGGGCGGCGGCTGGAACCAGAAGCAGTCGGACGACACCTATGTGAAGCAGCTGGACTGGTTCCCTTTATAAGTTAAACCCCTCCGCCCTTCGCTGGCTTAACTGCCGCTATGCGGCTGGTCAGCTACTGACACCTCCCCTTCCGATGCGCTTCGCGCATGAAGGGGAGGCGAGTCGTGGCCCAAGCGGAAGTTCGCGCTGCGGCTCCGCTGCAGCGCTTGAGTTCAAAGGCCGCTTCGGCGGGCTTTTTCTTTTGTGGTTCAGAAACCGAAGGTCTTCGCCGCGAGGCGCGGGATAAACCTGTCGAACCTCAGCGGCGCGGTGGTGACGGCGAGATTGATGCAGGGCTCGCCCGGGTCCGCGACCGGGTTGTGCACAATGTCGGGCGTCGCCACCTGCAAATCGCCAGGACCGTAGCTTCCCGTTTCGTCTATAAAGCCGCCTTGCAGCACCAGCGTATATTCGAAGGCGTGATGGCCATGGCTGCCGGTATCGCCCCCTGGCATGCCCTTGAGCAGCCGCGCTCTTGTCTGCCCGCGCCGGAACAGGTTGGCAAAGGCCAGCTTGGGGCCCATGGCGCGCCAGCGCACACCGGACAAATCACCGCCCAGCAAGTGGCGCAGCGATGATGGCGTGCCATCACGCGAAGCCTCGGCTTTCGGTTCCGGCGCGACGTTGTCGAGACGGGCCAGCGCATTGACCAGCGCATCGCCGCGCATCGGTGCGACATCATCCAGCAGGGCCCCGCCGACGCTTTCTGCCAGCGCCACCAAAGCGCGGCAGGACGGGCAGAAGCACAGATGCGTGGCGACGATAAGCGATACGCCTTCGTCCGCCGCGCCGCTGGCATAATCCAGCAGCATCGCTTCCTCGGGATGGTGACCGATCATAGCTGATCTACCATCGCGTCGCGCAGCCGCGCCATGGCCAGGCGCAGGCGCGACTTAACCGTGCCCAGTGGGATATCCAGTTTGGCGGCGATTTCGCTGTGCGCGCAATCGCCGAAGAAGGAAAGCTCGATCACCTTCGCCTGTTCCGGCGGCAGCGCTGCCAGCGCCAGGCGCAGCGGCGCCTCGTTCTGGCTCCAGGCCAGGCCATCGTAGGCGCTGCGGGGCGCTTCACACAGCGGATCGTCGGGATCGATCTGGGGCCGCTTCTCGCGCCTGATCTGGTCGATTCGTAGATTGCGGGCGATGGTGAAGACCCAGGTGGGGGCCGACGCCTTGGCGGGATCGAACAGATGCGCCTTGCGCCACAGAGACAGCATGGCCTCCTGCGCCACATCCTCGGCCAGGTTGGGCGCGGCGCCCAGTCGGATGAGATAGGCCTTCACCCGCGGGGCGAAATGGGCGAACAGGGCGGCAAAGGCGGTGCGGTCGCGGTCCTGCGCCACCCGGGCGATCAAAGCGGAATGATCGGGCGCCGGGGCATGCATCAGGCGCACCACGCACGGCCGGAAACGGGGCAGGGGGCGGCTGGAAAATTTGGTCGCGGCAACGGCATGGCCCATCATAACTCCCTTTACGGGTCCGGACGGAAGCCGGATCATTGGGTTGATCTGTTGCCCGGTCCAGGGCGTACTAAATATGTGGAAAAACTCAATGCGAACAAACAGACCCGCCTCCCCCGCATTGCGAAGCAATCGGAGGGGGAGGTGCCCGTAGCTGGCAGGGCGCTTGCACCCGCGGCCAGCGAAGGGCGGAGGGGGTCAGCTTTATATGAAGGCTGGGTGATGCACCGGCGGCTGCGGCCCAGGGTTCACCGCTTCAAGTATCGCGTCTTTTCACTGTTGCTCGACCTGGACGAACTCCCGGCGCTGGATGCGCGGCTGCGCCTGTTCTCGTGGAATCGCTGGAACCTGTTCAGCTTCCACGACCGCGATCATGGCCCCGCCGGAACCAGGGATGTGCGCGGCTGGATCGATGCCCAGCTGGAAGGCGCGGGCATCGCGCCGGGCGGCGCCAAGCGCCTGCTCTGCTATCCCCGCATCCTGGGCTACACCTTCAATCCGCTCAGCGTCTGGTTCTGCGACGATGAACGGGGCGCGCCCAAGGCCATCATCTATGAGGTGCACAACACCTATGATGAAGGCCATGTCTATGTATTTCCGGTCTCCGGCGGCGCGCTGTCACGGCATGATTGCGCCAAGGATTTTTACGTTTCGCCCTTCCTGTCCAAGGATCATCGTTATCATTTCCGCATCACGCCACCGGCTGCAAACGTGGCGGTGGCGATCAACGAGACGCGAGGCGGCGATTCCATCCTCAATGCCAGCTTCGCGGGCGCGCGCCGCGCTCTGACCGACTGGGCGCTGCTGTCCGCCTTCTTCCGCTATCCGCTGATGACACTGAAGGTCGTGGCCGCCATCCATTATGAAGCGGTGCGGTTGATGCTGAAGGGCATTCGCCGCCACGATCATGCGCCGCTGGCGGAATCCGGGACCTGGAGCCGGAACCCGCGCTGACCGGCTCCGTTACCGTCCGCGAAGCCCACCAGGACGCGCCCATGGAGCCCATCGCACACAAGGCCAAGATGAAGCCGCGCACGGACGCACCCGCCGGGCTGGAAATCGACGGCCAGGGCAATGTCATCCCGCTGGAGCAGCGCACGCCAGAAGACCAGGCCAAGGCGGTGGGCCAGGGCCTGGAATACAAGAGCGTGAAAGACCCGGAAGATGAGGCGCAAACCCCAGCCGCGATGCCGCGCAAGCAGCAGGGCCAGGGCGGGACGGGCAAGCAGAACGACCCGGCTGGGCAGCAGGGCGGCCGTCGCTGAGGGAAGCACTCCCAGGCATTATGGAGCTCAGGGAACTTTTTGGTTCCCTGCCCGCTATCGTGACGTGGTCACGCGGCATTTTCCGCCGCCTCTGAGCAATTTGATGACAACCCTCGAGTCCCCTGGCGCGGAAGCCTGGTTCCGGCTGGAACGCGACCGTCTGGAAGTGGGCGGCGCCTGGACCATTGGCGCCAGCGCCAAGCTGGACCGCGACCTGCGTGGTCTGAACGCCGAGGGCGCGGGCCCCTGTCCATCGACGCCTCGCAGATCGAGAAGCTGGACAGCTATGGCGCATGGCTGCTGCTGCGCACCCGCCAACTGCTGGAAGAGGCCGGGTGTCAGGTCGAAGGGCCCGACCTGCCCGACAGCTATCGCCCGCTGCGGCGCGGTGCTGAAGAGCGAAAGCTGCATCAGCATTCTGGACACGCCGCGCACCATGACGGCGGCGTTGCCTTAACTCTTCACAGCCTTCGCCAGATCGCGCCAGGGCGCGATGTCCCAATGGTTTGCCGCCAGCGGCGATGGCGACGGCAAGATCCATACCTGCGTTTCGCCCAGCCTGTCCGGCTGCAAACCCGCCAGTGCCTTGGGGCTCATCACCGCGCGTCCGGCATTGAGGCTGGTGAAGGCGAGATGCCGGGGCGCGGCAATCGCGATACGATCGCGCAGCGCCTTGGCGGCGCTCTTGCCCAGGGCATGACGCGGCAATTGATGATCCATGCCGGACGCGAATTTGGCGATGTCGGTCAGGCCGATGCCATGCGCCGACAGCGTCTCATATTCGCGCGGCGTGAACAGGTGCGGCGTCAGGCCGATCTTGTGCAGCGTGCGCCAGAATTTGTTCTGCGGATGAGCGTAATAAGTCTGGGTCAGCGCCGATTGCCGCCCAGCCGCTGTGCCGCAGAACACCAGATCGAGGCCTGGCCGCAATCGCTCCGGCAGAACATGTTTTCTCGTCATTAGTGGCTACGGATAAACCGCAGCATGTCCTGGTGCAATGTAGTCCGGCCGCGAAAGCCGTGCGCGAGAGACAGGATGATGCCGATATGGCTGACGCCGGGATAAAGCCGCGTCTCTACCGGGCTGTCGAAACTTTTCAGCTTCGCTTCCATATGGTCGATATTCACCCGACCCACCGTGCCGTCGCCGGTGCCCCAGGTCAGCAGCATGGGCGGACGCCGGCCCTTGACATGGTTCACCGGCATAGCGTCGCGATTGTTGGCACCATGGAAGATGGCGATATAGCTCTCTTCCCGCAGCGGCAGGAAATCGTAAGGCCCGGCGATGCCGATGACGCCGCGCATCCAGAGAAGGTTGCCGCCCGCCGCTTCGACGAATTTCGGCTCCGCGCCCAGCATCGCCGCGATATAGCCGCCAGCCGAATGGCCGCTGACGAAGATGTGGCCCGCATCGCCGCCATACTTAGCAATATTGGCATGCACCCAGGCCAGCGCCACCGCGCCATCCTCGACAAAGGCGGGATATGTCACCTGGGGATAGAGACGATAATCCGCCACCACCGTTACGATGCCTTCGCTGGCGAAGGCCTGCCCGAAGGCGCGATATTGCTTGCGGCTGCCCGCCTGCCACGCCCCGCCATAGAAGAACAGCAGCACCGGCGCGGGCCCGCTGAGATTGTCCGGCACATAGACATCCAGCTTGTGGCGCGGGTCTGGGCCATAGACCAGATCGCCCACCACGCGGTAGCCGGTGCGGGGGACGACGAGGTTGAGCGCGGAAAATGCTGCGTCACAGCCTGCCAAAGCCAAGGCTGAGGCCGCCATCAGAGAGGTCTGGAGGAAATTGCGGCGCACCATCTATTTTTTACGCGCGGGCCCCGCTTTTGGTTCAAAAGCCCGAAAATCCGGATTCGCGCGGACCGGGCAGCAACGCTATAGTCTGAGCAAATAAACACAGTGCAGGGGGAAATGCCGATGAAGCTTCGTCACAGGGCGGCCGCAGCCGTTCTACTTGCCGCCATCACCGCTGCCAGCGCGCAGGTGCCCGCACCCACCACGCCCGAAGCCCTGATCATCGCCGCCAAGACGGCGGCGGGCCTGAATTTCCCCGGCACCTTCCTGCGCATCTGCGTCAATCCGCAGAATGCCGAAGGCACCGGCGCAGGCGTCGTCGGCCGTGGCGCGGGCGGTCCGCCGCCTGGCCCGCCGGCGCGCGCCACCTGGTACGCCCAGCCCTACAAGGTGTTCGACAATCTCTATTTCATCGGCACCAAGGTTCATTCCGCCTGGGCGCTGACCACCAGCGACGGCATCATCATCATCGACTCGCTCTACGCCTATGCCATCGAGGCGGAGATGGTGGAGGGCCTGACCAAGCTCGGCCTCAACCCGCGCGACGTGAAGTACATGATCATCAGCCACGCCCATGGCGACCATGACCAGGGCGCCGCGCTGTTCCAGAGCCGTTATGGCACCAAGATCGTGATGGGCGCCGCCGACTGGGATGCCACCGTGGCGCGGCCCGCCACCGCTGCGGGCGGCGTTCCGAAGCGCGATATCAGTGTCGGGCCCGAAGGCACCAAAATTACGTTGGGCGACACCACCGTGAACGTCATCGCCACGCCGGGCCATACGCCGGGCACGCTGTCCTATACCTTCCCGGTGAAGGATGGCGGGCGCACGCTGACGGTCGCCTATTCCGGCGGCACCGCTTTCAACTTCCCGCGTTCGGCGCGCGCCTTTGAAATCTACCGCGACAGCCAGACCAAGATGGGGGCAGCGGCCAAGGCCGCGGGCGCCACCATCCTGATGACAAACCACCAGGAATTCGACGCCGCCTGGGACAAGGCCCGCATCGCGCAAGTGCCGCGCGCGCCCGGCGAACCCCATGTCTATGAATATGGCGCGGACGCGGTGCAGCGCTATTTCCAGCTCATGCATCACTGCGCCGAAGCGCAGCGCATCATCTCCAAGTAGCAGATCAGATTTTCAACATGAAAAACATCACAACCGCCGCGACGCTCCTGTTGCTGGCTTTTGCCGCCCCGGCCCTGGCGCAGGACATTCCCACGCCGGAGCAGATCGTCGCCGACAATGACAAGAATGGCGACAAGGCCGTGGACAAGGCGGAATGGGCCGCCAGCCCCGCGCCCATTCCCTTCCCAGAAGAGTTCGACGCCAACAAGGATGGCAAGGTGGACGTCGCCGAGATCACGGCCATGTTCGCCGCCATGTTTGGCGGCGGCGCGCCGCCGCCCGTACGCCCACAATAACAACACTGCCCCTGGGAGACTGGAACGTGAAATTCAGAAAGCTGATGCTGGCCGCGGCCGGCCTGTCCGTGCTTGCCCCGATGCCCGCCGCCATGGCGCAGCGCGGCCTCGATCCCGCCATCACCGCCTTGCGCCTGACGCCCAACATCGTGCCGGGCTGCGGTGTTGCCGGACGGCGCGTACCGGCCGACCTGCCGCCGGTGGGCAAGCCGCTGGAGATGCGCGCCGCGATCAATCCCGCCGCCAAGCCCAACTTTCCCGGCCAGACACGCGCCAATTATGTGAAGACCGCGACGCCGATCGCTGAGACAGTGATC
>CANFDA010000018.1 GCA_947445215.1 Alphaproteobacteria bacterium
GCCCTTGTGCTAGCGTAAGGGGTGGCGGCGGCGCAAGACCAAACCGCCTGGATGCCTGTCACCCGGATTAGGGCTCGATGTTGAATCTTTTCAGGAAAACGGGAGTGCGGAAGGCCCAGGGCCAGCGGCTTTACCAGGTTCTGGTAGCCCGTGCGCGTGAACCGGGCTTCTTCCGCGAATTCGAGGTTCCCGACACGGTGGACGGTCGCTTCGACCTGGTGTGCCTGCATGGCTGGCTGGCGCTGGGCCATCTGAAAGGCGAGGAGGCCCAGGCCCTGACCGACGCCATTTTCATCGGCTTCGACGAAGCCATGCGTGAGCAGGGCATGGGCGACATGGGGCTGGGGCGGAAGATGCGCCAGTTCGCCGACGCCTGGTATGGCCGCTTGCAGGTCTATGACGCCGCGCAGGACGAGGACGAACTGGCGGCGGCGCTGGCGCGCAACATGTATCGCGCCCGCCCCGACAATGCGATCCGCGCCCGCACCCTGGCCGATTATGCCTTCGCGGCCCGCGAGCATCTCAAATATTCCGGCGAGGGCGAACTGGATTTCGGCCCCATGCCTGCGCTGTGGAACGCATGAGCCCGCCGCTCTCCCAGAACTACAATCTGGGCCGGCTGGGTCATGCCGGTGACACAGCTCATATCGAGGCTGACGAGGCGCAGCGCGCCGACATTGCCGTGCTGGCCGAAGCGCTCAGTGTCTTCCGCTTCATCGCCGATGTGACCCTCAGCAAGCTGGGTCCCACTAGCTACAGGCTGGCTTACCGGCTTGAGGCCGATATCGCCCAGGCTTGCGTCGTAACGCTGGAGCCGGTGGCGGCGGCCATCCGTCACGACTTTGTCCGCGAGCTGCACTTCACCGGCCCGGCCCGCCGCGCGCCCGCCAACGCGCCCGCGGCCGCCGAATTGGATCTTTCGGACCAGATGGCCCCCGATGCGGACGAGACCCCGGAAGAGATCGAAAGCCTGCATTACGACCTGGCAGGCCCGGCGCTGGAGGAGTTCATCCTGGCCCTTGACCCCTATGCCCGGGCCCCGGGTGTGGAATTTGCCCCCGGCGCGGCCTCGGACCCGCCCCCCGAAAGCCCTTTTGCGGTGCTCAAAAGCCTGAAATCAGAGACTTAGGCCTGGGAAAGGCCGGGATTTCCGCTTGATAGGGCAGGGTCTTTCCTGCTACCTCCGCGCCCTTGATTTGCTGTCCCGGTTCGCCGGAGGCCTTTTTTAGGAGTACCCGCCATGGCGGTCCCCAAGCGAAAAACCTCTCCGTCGCGCCGGAACATGCGCCGCTCGCATCACGCCCTCACGGCTGCCGCCCATGGCGACTGCTCGAATTGCGGTGAGAAGAAGCTGCCGCATCACATCTGCGCTTCCTGCGGTCACTATTCCGACCGCGAAGTTGTGAAAATCGCCGACTGACCTAAACTTCTCCTGAAGACGTTAATCTTCCGGAAAGGGTGTTGGTGACACGCGAACTGACTGTCTCGGTCGATGCAATGGGCGGCGATGCTGGTCCCGGCGTTGTCGTGGCTGCTCTGGTTCGCGCCATCGAGCGCCATCCCGAGATCCATTTCCTGCTGCATGGCGATGACGTGGTGTTGAACCCGCTGCTGGCCGCGCAGCCGCGCCTCAAGGGCCGTATCACGCTGCGTCACGCGCCCGAGCGCGTCACCATGGAAGACAAGCCCAGCCAGATCGTGCGCCGCGGCCAGAACACCTCCATGTGGCGCGCCATCGAAAGCGTTAAGAAGGGCGAGGCGGGCGTCGCGGTCTCCGCCGGGAACACCGGCGCGCTGATGGCGATGAGCCTGTTCCAGCTTCGCACCATCGAAGGCATTGCGCGCCCCGCCATCGCGTCGATCTGGCCCACCATGCGCGGCCGCACCGTGGTTCTGGATGTCGGCGCCAATGTCAGCGCCACCGCCGAGCAGCTGGTGGATTTCGCCGTGATGGGCGAAGCCTATGCCCAGGTGGTTTTCAACATGGAACGCCCCATTATCGGCCTGCTCAATGTCGGTTCGGAAGAGCAGAAGGGCAACGACGCGGTGCGCGCCGCCGCCGCCATCCTGCGCTCCAGCAAGCTGCCCATCGCCTTTCACGGCTTCGTCGAAGGCAATGACATAACCGAAGGGCTGGTGGATGTGGTCGTCACCGACGGCTTCACCGGCAACATTGCGCTGAAGACCGCCGAAGGCGCCGCCAAACTGGTGTCGGGTTATCTGCGCCGCGCCCTCAAGCGTTCCCTTCTTGGCACGATTGGCGCGGTGTTCGCGGCGGGTGCGCTGGGTACCCTCAAGCGAAACCTCGATCCCCGCGCCTCGGCGGGCGGCGTCTTTCTGGGCCTGAACGGCATCGTCGTGAAGGCGCATGGCGGCACCGATGAAATCGGCTTTTCCGGCGCCCTCAGCCTGGCGGTGGACCTGGCCCATGCCGACCTCAATGCCCGCATTACCGCCGACCACCGCAAGCTGGACGGTGCGAGCCAAGAACAAGAACAGGCTGCCCTGACATGATCCGTGCCCGCATCATCGGCGCCGGCGCTTTCCTGCCGGACAATGTCGTTACCAACAGCGATCTCGCCAAGAGGGTCGATACCTCGGACGAATGGATTCGCGAGCGCACCGGCATCAAGCAGCGCTGCATCGCCAAGGACGGCCAGAACACTTCCGACCTGGCGCTGGGCGCGGCCCGCGCCGCCCTGACCGACGCGGGCATCGATGCGGACGAACTGGATCTGATCATCGTCGCCACCACCACGCCGGACCGCACCTTTCCCTCGGTCGCCACCATGGTGCAGGCGCGCCTGGGCATGAGCCGCGGCGCGGCCTTCGACGTCCAGGCGGTCTGTTCCGGCTTCATCTATGGCCTGTCGCTGGCCGACAGCCTGATCCGCACCGGCCAGGCTCGCACGATCCTGTTGATCGGGGCGGAGACCATGAGCCGGGTGTTGGACTGGACTGACCGCACCACCTGCGTGCTATTCGGCGATGGCGCCGGCGCGGTGGTGCTCCAGGCCCATGCCGGGCATGGCGACAATGCCGACCAGGGGATCCTCAATACACGCATCTTCTCCGATGGGCGACTGCACGACCTGCTGCACACCGATGGCGGCGTGTCCTCCACCAAGCACGCGGGCCTGCTCAAGATGCAGGGCAAGGAAGTCTTCAAGCACGCCGTGGCCAACATCTCCGCCGCCATCGATGCCTCGGCCGGGGCGGCGGGCATCCCCATTTCGGAGGTGGACTGGTTCGTGCCCCATCAGGCCAACCAGCGCATTCTGGACGGCACTGCCCGCAAGCTGGGCATCGACCCGGCCAAGGTGGTCTCCACGGTGGCCTTCCACGGCAACACCTCGGCGGCCTCGGTGCCTCTGGCGCTGGTGACGGCGGTCGAGGACGGCCGCATCAAGCGGGGCGACCTGGTAATTCTCGAAGCCATGGGCGCGGGCTTTACCTGGGGCGCCTGCCTGCTGCGCTGGTAGCCAGCGCGGGTCTTGTAACCTGGCGTCGTCGCGCCTTCGCTCATGGACGGCTTTTGTCCCCATCGCTTGGCGCTCCTGGCCAGAAACCAAAATACCTCGCGCGGGGACAAGGGGGGACCATCCGGGCAAGGAAGATGAGGTCTCCGACCTATCCCTTTGATCTTGACGGTCTTTCGGGCCGGTCCTAGGCTACTGTGGATATTTGGAGTCGCTGGGGCATGGCTACGGGAACTTTAACGCGCGCCGATCTGACGGAATCGGTCTTCCAGGCCGTCGGCCTGTCGCGCACCGACTCGGCACAGATGGTCGAGGACATTCTGGAAGAAGTCTGCGGCGCGCTCGCGAGCGGCGAGACCGTCAAGCTCTCCTCCTTCGGAACTTTCGCGGTGCGCCAGAAAAGCCAGCGCATGGGCCGCAATCCCAAGACCGGCGATGAAGTGCCGATCGCACCCCGCCGCGTGCTGGTGTTTCGCCCGAGTCATGTATTGAAGGCCGTCATAAACGGCCAGACGGTCGCGCCCGAAGCAGAGGATTAAACTTTGTCGTCACCCGCTTTCGCTTTCCACGAGAAGTCTCCGGAAGCGTTCCGCTCGATCAGCGAGGCGGCAAGCGATCTCGACCTGCCGCAGCATGTGCTGCGCTTCTGGGAAAGCCGCTTCCCGCAGGTGAAGCCGATCAAGCGCGCGGGCGGCCGCCGCTTCTACCGCCCCGAAGACATCCACCTTCTGCGCGGCATCCGTTCGCTGCTCTACAGCGATGGCCTCACCATCAAGGGCGTGCAGAAGGTTCTCAAGGACCGTGGCGTGCGCCATGTCGCCGAGATCGGGCGCGGCGCCCGCTTCACGCCCACCGCGCCGCTGCCGCCGATGCCCCGAGAGGTCAAACAACCGCCGGTGCAGCTGGTGCTGACCGTGCGTCCGGTCGAGACCGTGGACATGTTCGCCGAGCAACCCGCCTTCCTGCCGGAGCAGGAGCGGGTGCGGTTGGAAATGCTGCTGTCCGAATTGCTGGGCCTGAAGCAGCGCCTTCGGGCATTACGGGCGTAATTTTCTCCTGATTTTCCGCAGAAAGTTGACGGGGGGCTCCGGCCTCTATATCTCCGCGCCCTCGGGCTTAAAAAGCCCGGTGTCGGAGCGTAGCGCAGCCTGGTAGCGCATTTGCCTGGGGGGCAAAGGGTCGCAGGTTCAAATCCTGTCGCTCCGACCATTTCCTCCAAGAAGATTTCTCCAAGAAGATCACTCGGGAGTTTGCGATGAAGCTGCTGCGTTATGGGTCCGCCGGTTCCGAGAAGCCTGGCCTTCTCGACAAGGACGGCGTCATCCGCGACCTCTCCGGCGTGGTGGGCGACATCTCCGGCGCGATGCTGTCGGATGAGGGCCTGAAGAAAATCGCCGCGCTCGATCCCGCCAGCCTGCCCAAGGTGAGCGGCAACCCGCGTATGGGCGCTTGCGTCAGCGGCGCCGGCAAGTTCATCGGCATCGGCCTGAACTTCGCCGACCATGCCGCAGAGACCAACATGCCGCTGCCCAGCGAGCCGATCTTCTTCATGAAGGCTACTTCCTGCATCGTCGGCCCCAATGACAATGTGATGAAGCCGCGCGATTCCACCAAGATGGATTGGGAAGTCGAACTGGGTTTCGTCATCGGCAAGAAGGCTTCTTACGTCAGCGAAGCCGAGGCGCTGGATCACATCGCGGGCTTCTGCCTGGTGAACGACGTCTCGGAGCGCGAGTTCCAGGTCGGACGTCCCGGTGGCCAGTGGGACAAGGGCAAGGGCTGCGACACCTTCGGCCCCGTCGGCCCGTGGCTGGTGACCAAGGACGAGATCGGCGACACCAACCAGCTCGCCATGTGGCTCGAAGTGAACGGCAAGCGCTATCAGGACGGCAACAGCAGCACCATGGTGTTCAAGCCGGCGTTCCTGGTGTCCTATCTCAGCCGCTTCTTCACCCTGCATCCAGGCGACATTGTCACCACTGGCACGCCGCCGGGCGTCGGCATGGGCCAGAAGCCCAATCCGATCTTCCTCAATGTCGGCGATGTGATGCACCTGGGCATCCAGGGCCTGGGCGAGCAGCGCCAGAAGGTCATCGCGTCTTAGGCGAGAACATCGCTCGCATCCGGGTGGCGTTTGAACCAGGCGCGGGCATAGGAGCAATAGGGAGCGAATTTCAGCCCATGCTCCCGCCCATGCTGCGCCAGCGCCGCCATGAAGCGGTCGGCCGCGCCGGTGCCGCGCAGTTCCCCGGGTCGGCCTCGACATGGACGAGGGCGTACACACCACCCTGCAACCGGTAGCTGGCGAACACATCCTTGCCGTCGAAATTCTGGCTGAATTGCTGCCGGTCGGTGTCGTGCAGGATCATTGCTTCGATGCTGGTTCCCAGTACATCCAGGGCAACGCCAGACCGATGGGAACGATCCAAAGTGTCCCGGCCAGGGCGTAGAACAGCAGCTCCACATACCAGGGCGCGCCGGGCAGGATACGGGCGGCCAGCCCGATGATGAATCCGGAATATACGGGCAGCCACACCAGAATGATGATGAGGGTGGCGATCAGCTTCTTGGTGTGCGGGGTCATGGGGCGTTGGATTTGTTTGCAGCGGTAAGGTATCATAAGGCCTTAATGATAACAGCGAATTTCTGCCCCTCTTCTCATTGGACAAAGAGCCGGAAAGCCGTGGGCCTCTGGCTCGTGGCCGTGGCCTCGATCATCTTCGGCATGGTGGTCGTGGGCGGGCTGACGCGGCTGACCGGATCGGGGCTTTCCATCACCGAATGGCGGCCCATCATGGGCGCGATCCCGCCGCTGAACGACGTCCAGTGGGCGGAAGCCTTCGCCAAGTACAAACAGATCCCTCAATACATCCAGCAGAACAGCGGCATGACGCTGGAAGGCTTCAAGGACATTTTCTGGTGGGAATGGGGCCATCGCTTCATGGGCCGCTTCCTGGGGTTGCTGTTCGCGGGGCCCTTCCTCTGGTTCGCGGTCACCGGCGCCATCGCGCGCAAGGAATGGCCGCGCTTCGTCATCCTGTTCGCGCTGGGCGGCTTCCAGGGCCTGCTGGGCTGGTGGATGGTGCAGTCGGGCCTGGAGACGCGGGTGACGGTGGCGCCCTATCGCCTGGCCATCCATCTGGGCGCGGCGGTGATCCTGCTGGGCGCGATGGTGTGGACGGCGCTCGATTATCTGCGCCCGTCCAGGACGGGCTGGGCGCCCAAGCTGTCATTGTGGTTCATCGCGCTGATCTATGGCCAGATCATCCTTGGCGCGCTGGTGGCGGGGCTGGATGCGGGCCTGATCTACAACACCTGGCCTGACATGAATGGCAATTTCACGCCGCAGGACGCTTTCTTCTATTCGCCCTGGTGGCGCAATTTCTTTGACAATCCTGGCCTGGCCCAGTTCAACCACCGCATGCTGGCCTACATCATCGCGGCCGTAACGGTGGCGGTCTATATCAACGCCGTCCGCCAAGGTGCGGGCCTGGCCAAGAACACCGGCAAGGGCGCGACCATTCTGGTGACGATGCAGATATTCCTCGGCATCATCACGCTGGTCTACCAGGCGCCGCTGGGCCTGTCGGCGATGCACCAGACCGTGGCGGCGCTGATCTTCTGCGTCGCCGTCTGGCATGCGCATGAATTGCGCCGCTCTTAAGCAAGAGCCTGTTCTAGGTCGGCAATGATATCGGCCGTGTCCTCGATGCCGATGGACAGCCGGATCACATCATTGCCCGCGCCCGCCTTGGCACGATCTTCGTCGGCAAGCTGGCGATGGGTCGTGGACGCCGGGTGGATGATGAGCGAGCGGGTGTCGCCGATGTTGGCGAGATGGCTGAACAGCTTGACGCCGTTGACCAGCTTCACGCCCGCGTCATAGCCGCCCTTGAGGCCGAAGGTGAAGACGCTGCCCGCGCCCTTGGGGCAGTATTTCTTGTGCAGTCTGTAGAACGGGTTGTCTTCCAGTCCGGCGTAATTCACCCACTCCACCTTGGGGTTCGCCTTCAGCCACTTCGCCACCACCAGCGCATTGTCGCAATGGCGCTGCATGCGAAGCGGCAGCGTCTCAATCCCGGTCTGCACCAGAAAGGCGTTCATCGGCGACAAGGCGGGCCCCAGATCGCGCAGGCCCAGCACGCGGGTGGTGATGGCGAAGGCCATGTCGCCAAAGGTCTCCCACATCCGCATGCCGTGATAGGAGGGGTTGGGCTCCGACAGCGTGGGATATTTGCTGTTGCCCCAGTCGAACTTGCCGCCATCGACGATGACGCCCGCCATCGAGTTGCCATGGCCGCCCAGGAACTTGGTGGCGGAATGCACAACGATGTCCGCGCCCCATTCGATCGGGCGGATCAGGTAAGGCGAGGCCAGCGTGTTGTCCACGATCAGCGGCACGCGCGCGTCATGGGCGATCTTCGCCACCGCTTCAATGTCGGTGATGATGCCGCCGGGATTGGCGATGCTCTCCACATACAGGGCGCGGGTCTTGTCGGTGATCAGCGGCTTGAAGCTGTCGGGATCGGTGGCGTCGGCCCATTTTGTGTGCCAGTCGAACTTGGCGAAGCCCTGCTTCATCTGGTTGACCGAGCCGCCATAGAGCTGGCGCGCCGCCACGATCTCCATGCCGGGGCTCATCAGCGTGTGGAAGGTAAGAAGCTGGGCGGAATGGCCGCTGGCGCAGGCGAGACCGGCGCGGCCGCCTTCCAGCGCCGCGACGCGCTCTTCCAGCACGGCGGTGGTCGGGTTCATCAGCCGCGTATAGATATTGCCGAAGACCTGCAGGTTGAACAGCGCGGCCGCGTGGTCAGCATCCTCGAACACGAAGGCCGTGGTCTGATAGATCGGCGTGGCGCGCGCGCCGGTGGCGGGATCGGGCTGCGCCCCGGCATGAACGCTCAGTGTGTTGAAACCGTAATCAGCCATGATCTGCTCCTACTAGATATCGGGTGCGGCATGCATGATGCCGAGATCGTCTTCGATGCGTCCCACCCATTGCCGCACACGCGGCCAGCGCATCAGGTCCAGCTTCGCGTCATGGGCGAAGCGGGTATAGGCGACCAGCGCAATGTCGGCCAGCGAGAGCTGCGCGCCCACGAAATAGGCTCGTGCGGCAAGATGGCTTTCCATCAGCGCCAGCATCTTTTCGCACTTGCCGACCAGCGCCGAATCGATCTCGCTGTCCGGCTTCTTCAGATAGAGACGCTGGAAGCGCAGCACCGCGATGGCGGGTTCGTGGGAATATTGTTCCCAGAACAACCACTGATACATCAGCGCGCGGTCATAGGCGTCGGCGGGGATGAGGCTTGAGCCTTCCGCCAGATGCAGGATGATGGCGTTGGACTGGGCCAGCAGGCTGCCATCGGCCAGCCGCACCACCGGCACCTGTCCGGCAGGATTCAGCGCCAGGAATTCCGCCGTGCGGGTTTCCTTTTTCAGCACACTGACCTCGACCCACTCATGAGCGATGCCCAACAGGTCGGCAGTGAATCGAATCTTCAGGCAATTGCCCGAGATCGAGTCGCCGAAGACGGTCATGGGGGCGTTGTCGAGCGACATGACGTTACCTTTTGAGGAAACTATCTCCGACTTGGGCGCCTACCGCAACATGCGGCGGCGTCAAGGCTGATCAGCGTTGACCGATCGGCGGGATGCGCACCGCGATGGCCTTGCGGTCCTTGCGGCTGATGCCCCACAGCAGGCGCTTCTGTTTCGGGTCCCAGGCGATGGCCTGGCCTTCGAACGGGATGGGCAGGGTGGCGGCCAGTTCCAGCCGCTCGCCCTTGGCGGGCACGCGCAGGGCATAGAGTTCGGTATGGTCATGGCCGGTGGCATACAACAGGCCGTCATCGCCCCAGGCCCCACCCGACATGCTCATCGGCTTCATCCGCGCCAGCACCGTCGGGGGCAGCAGCCAACGCGCCAGCGGCTTCCACTGGGCGTCGAAGCGCACCACGGTAGTGGCGGTGTGATCGCGGCCGGGCTCGCCGCCATTGCCGTCATAGTTGGCGAAGCCCGCCCACCACACGCCATCCTTGCGGTCGAGCCAGGTGAGCGAACCGATACCGGCGGGGAGGGGAATGGTCTCGGCGTGCGCCATCTTCACCGGATCGAAGATTTCGATCTGGCTGGTGTGCGGCACGCGCGGATAGTTGGAGGCGGCGCAGTAGAGCCTGCTGTCGATGTATGAGCACGAATTCATGTGCGGGAAACGGGCGCGCTCGCCTTCCCATCCGGCCAGGCGCTGGCCGGTCCCGGGGTCGTATTTGCCCAGACGGTTGTTGTCGAGGGCATAGGCATGGGTACCGTCGGAGACGATGCCTTGGCGCGCTTCGTCGGCGGTCAGAGAATAGACCGGCGCGCTATCCTGCGCGGCGGCGATGCCGGTGAAGGTAAGAAGAGCGGCGGCGGCGAGAAGGCGCATGTCTGATCCTCCTTGTGTGCCGCGCCTCAGTGCCGCAGCTTCGTGACGGTTTGGCTACAACCGCTTCAGGCTGCCACCCTTGCCGAACAACAGCGGCTTGCGGTTGTCGATCACCTTGCGGTTGATGCCTAGCCAGCCCATCTCGCCCGAGAAGCGGCCATGCTCGATCTTGGGGCAGCGGTCCATGATGACGGTGAGGCCCGCGTCGTGGCCGATCTGCTCGGCTTCCGCGCTGATGACGCCCAGCTGCATCCAGAGAATCTTGACGCCAAGACGGTCTTTCTCAGCCATGGTTTCACGGGCGATGTCGGAGGCGAATTTCGCTTCGCGGAAAATGTCCACCATATCGACGGGCGCGGGCACATCCTTCAGCGCGGCATAGACTGTCTGGCCCAAAATGGTCTTGCCTGCCGCGCCTGGGTTCACCGGAATGACGTTGTAGCCCTTGTTGAGCAGGTACATCATCGCGAAATAGGACGGGCGGATTTCATTCGCCGATGCGCCGACTATGGCGATGGTCTTCACCGAACGCAGGATGGCCTTGATCAGAGTGTCGGGATAATTCATTCCGGCCATTTCGGTTCGCGCTTCTTGATGAAGGCGCAGATGCCTTCCTCGGCTTCCGCCGCCAGCATGTTCTCCGTCATCAACTGCGTGGCGTAATCATACGCCTGCGCCAGCGGCATCTCGCGCTGATGATAGAAGGCTTCCTTGCCGGTCTTCACCGTGGCGCGCGGCTTGGCGGCGATCTTGGCGGCCAGGCTCATTGCCGTCTCGGTGAGAAATTGTATGCCCACTACGGTATTCACCAAACCGAGCGCCTTTGCTTCGTCGGCGCTGACGGGCTCGCCAGTCAGCAGCATGTGCATTGCCGCCTTGTTCGAGAGGTTGCGCGACAGCGCCACCATGGGCGTGGAGCAAAACAGGCCGATATCAACGCCCGGGGTGGCGAAGTAGGCGTTGGCAGACGCCACCGCCAAGTCGCAGCTGGCGACCAACTGGCAGCCCGCCGCCGTGGCCAGGCCCTGCACCTCGGCGATGATGAGTAGGGGATGGCGCACCACGGACTGCATCAGCGCCGAGCATTGCGTGAACAGCGCGGCGAACTTTGCCTGACCCTTGTCGGCGTCGGCGCGGCAACCGCTCATCTCCTTTAGGTCGTGGCCCGAGGAGAAGACCGGTCCATTGGCAGCGATAACAATGACACGCGCTTCAGCAGGCGCGCCGTCCAACGCCGCTTGCAACTCGGCCATCAGGACTGAGGAGAGCGCATTGCGCTGGCGCGGCCGGTTCAGGATCAGGCGCAGGACGCCGCCTTCCAGGGCGGACAGCAGCAGGGGTTCGGTCGCGTTCATGCCGTCAATGTAACCTCTCCGCGCCTTTGAACAATGGGTCTGTAACAATGGCGATGCGGGGGCGTTCGCAAGGCATAGCTTGATGGACATTCATGACAGACAGCATTGAACTCGGCCCCGGCAAGAATCTGCGCACCGGCAGTTTGGTCTGGGCCGATACGGCGCACCCGCCGCTGGGCACCCACGCCCTGAAACAGTCCCTGTCGGTGGATGTCGCCATCGTGGGCGCGAGCATCAGCGGCGCCTTCATGGCGCATGCCCTGGCGGCGCGTTTTGAGAAAGTGGTGGTACTGGACCGCCGCGAGCCCGGCTTGGGCAGCACCCACGCCTCCACCGCCATGCTGCAATTCGAGATCGACACCCCGCTGACCGATCTGGCCGATCAGATCGGCGGCGCGAACGCGGCACAAGCCTGGCGGCGCTCCTGGCGTGCGACGCAGGCGTTGAGCTGCATGGTGCGGGACGAGGGCATACGCTGCGACCTGTCGGATCGGTACAAGCTCTATCTTTGCGGCAACGAGATGGAGTCGCGCGGCATGGAACAGGAAGCGCGGGCTCGCCGCCGCGCGGGCATCGAGTGCGAATACTTAAGCGGCCGCGAGTTGAAAGCGCGTTTCGGCATCGATCGCACCGGCGCGATCCTGTCGCCTGGCGCGGAGGTGGCCGATCCGGTGGCGTTGTCGCGCGGCCTGCTGCGGCGGGCGCGCCGTGACCGGGCGCGAATCTTCGCGCCGGTGGATGTGCGCGGCGTTTTGGCGACGAAACATGGCGTGGTGCTGGATGCGTGCCGCCACTTCGTCCTTGCGAAGAAAGCGATCTTCTACACCGGCTATGAAACGCTGGAGTTGCTGCCGTCGAAGGGCATGAAGATCACCTCAAGCTGGGCGGCGGCCACCGCGCCGCGCGCCGCCTATCCGGAATGGCTGGACCGCACGCTGGTGTGGGAAGCGGCCAAGCCCTACCTCTATCTTCGTACCACGACGGATGGCCGCCTGCTGGTCGGCGGCGAGGATGCCGAACTGGACAGCCTTAGCTACCGCGCCAACACGCTGGCGTTGAAGGGCAGGCGGCTGGCGCAGAAGACCGCCCGGCTGCTGCCCGGCGTAAAGCCCAAATGGAACCATGTCTGGGCTGGGGCCTTCGGCGAAAGCAGCGATGGCCTGCCGGTGATCGACGCCATCCCAGGCATGCCGGGCTGCTTCAGCGTGATGGGCTTTGGCGGCAACGGCACCGTCTATGCCATGCTGGCGGCCCAGCTGATACCGGGTCTGGTCGCGGGGCGCTCGCCAGCGGATTCAAGGCTTTTCCGCTTCCGTTGACGGTATTATAATACCGCACACGAAATAAGCCAGGAAAACGGACATTTCCGTTGACGGGAGAAGAGCGGGTGCGTATATCGCGCCGTCCTTTCAAGAGATTATCCGCAATGAAAACCTACTCGGCCAAGCCTACCGAGATCGAAAAGAAGTGGATCCTGATCGACGCCGATGGCCTCGTCGTGGGCCGTCTCGCCTCGATCATCGCCATGCGCCTGCGCGGCAAGCACAAGCCCACCTACACCCCCCACATGGATTGCGGCGACAATGTCATCGTGATCAACGCCGCCAAGGTCGTGCTGACCGGCAACAAGCTGAAGAACAAGGTCTACTACCACCACACCGGCTATATCGGCGGCATCAAGGAGCGTACGGCGGAAGCCATCATGCGCGGCAAGTTCCCCGAGCGCGTGCTGGAAAAGGCGATTGAGCGCATGGTCCCGCGCGGTCCGCTGGGCCGCCGCCAGATGTCCAATCTGCGCGTCTATGCCGGCACCGAGCATCCGCATGAGGCGCAGCAGCCGGTGGCGCTGGACGTCGCCGCCATGAACCCGAAGAACAATCAGCAGAAGACCCTGTCTGCTTCGAAGAATAAGGCAGCTTAACAATGGCCGATGAGAACAAGTTCACCGAACTCAAGTCCACGCTGATCAAGGCCAAGTCGGCCGAGACCGAGACCACCCAGGTCGACCACAAGCGCGACGCCCAGGGCCGCGCCTATGCCACCGGCCGCCGCAAGGAATCGGTTGCCCGCGTCTGGATCAAGCCGGGCACCGGCAAGATCACCATCAATGACCGCGACGAGAAGGTTTACTTCGCCCGTCCGGTGCTGCGCATGATCCTGCGCCAGCCGCTTATCGCCGCCGCGCGCGACGGCCAGTTCGATGTCATCGTCACCGTCGCTGGCGGCGGCCTCTCCGGCCAGGCCGGTGCGGTGCGCCACGGCATCAGCCGCGCCCTGGTGGCCTATGAGCCCACCCTGCGCCCGGTGCTGAAGCCCGGCGGCTTCCTTACCCGCGACCCGCGCGCGGTCGAGCGCAAGAAGTATGGCCGCCCGAAGGCGCGCCGTTCATTCCAGTTCAGCAAGCGCTAAACCGCTTCGCTATTCCGAACAGAAAAGCCGACTGGAGCAATCCAGGCGGCTTTTTTCGTTTACCGGATCGCCTTGGCGCGCGTAGCCAGATAATCGGTGAGGGCCGCGACATCGCCCTTGTTGCTCGCCAGGAAGGCGGCAAAGTCGTCGCGCTGCGTGACCGCCAGCCAGATGCCGGCGAAACCGACATCCATCACCAGCGGCCGGGGTCCATCGGTGCGGACCCGGAAATCCACCGGCAGCGCCGCGCCACCGGCATCGCTCATCAGCGCGCGCACCACGAAATCGCCGGGCGCATTCTGGCGCGAGCCGGTGACGGCCAGAGTCTGGCCGGTGTAATTGCGGAAATAGGAGCGATAGACCGTGGTGGCATAGCCGTTGAACGCCGCCACGAACGCGTCGCGTTGTGCGGGCGTCGCCGGCGCGCTGCCCAGCGTGAACCGCGCGATGCGGCCCAGGTCGGTATTGTCCAGCAGGAAGCGCTCGAAGCGCGCTGTGCGGGTGCCGGTGTCGAGGCTGGTGTCGTTGAGAATGGCGAGACCGGCGCGGATATTGCCGGAAACAAACTGTTCGGCCGGGTTGGCGGTCTGTGCCGCAGCCGGTGCGACGCCAAGCGGGATGGCGAACAGCAATGTCATGACGGAACGCATGGATTCTCCAGTCTTCCCCGCCAAGTCCTACATCGGTGTTTCGCCCCAGTGTTGCAAGGGCAAAAGCACAACGGCCGGAGCCCGTAAGGTTCCGGCCGCTGCGGCACTTGGAAGAAAGTCTGGCCTTTACTGGCCGGCAGGCGCCGGACCACGACCGGCAGGTGCCGCCGCCAGCGCGGCCTTGCAGCCCGCAGACAGCTTGCTTTCATTCGTGGTCAGGCACTGGCGCGCGCCACGGCCGGTCTGACCGGCGCAGTTGGGGCGATGTCGGCGGAACAGGCCGCCTGCAGCGCGCCACCACGGCCACCGCCCGGCGGGGGGGCCGGAGCATCCTGGGCAAACGCGATATCGGCAGCGCCAATGGTCAGCGCAGCGGCAAGAACAAGATTGAATTTCATTTCGACGTTCCTCCTATTTTGTGAATCCCCCACCGCCCGACAATATCGTGTCTGGCAGTGGGGTGATCGTTACGAGTTCGTCAGATTGGACCTGCGAACCTGTCCTTCACGGCAATGTGAAGGCCATGACGCTGTCGCCACCTGCCGGGCTGCCAAGATAGGAGCCGCCAGTGGCGATCACCACGACATACTGCTTGCCGTTCTTGCCGCGATAGGTGATCGGCGTGGCGTGGCCGGAATAGTCCAGCTTGTAGGTCCACAGCTCCTTGCCGGTGCGGGTATCGAAGGCGCGGAAGCGGGCGTCATCCGTGCCGGCAATGAAGGTCAGCCCGCTGGCGGTGAGGATCGGGCCGCCATTGCTGACGCGGCCCGTGTCCTGCTTGCCGGGCGGCGCATTGTCGGTGACGCCCAGATTGACGCGCCAGGCGATGTCGCCGGTGTTGACGTTGATTGCCGCCAGCTCGCCCCAGGGTGTCGCGTTGCAGTTCATGTTGGTCTGGTTGTCGCGAAACAGACGGCTGGTGAAATCATAAGCGCCATCCGGACGGCGGATGATCTGTTCGATGTTGCCGCGACTGTTGGTGTTGATGATGAAATAGCCCAGCTTGGGATCAAACGCGCCGCCGCCCCATTCCGGCCCGCCCTCGGACGAGGGAAACACGATCATGGGCCGGTCAAAAGTAATGGGCTCGAACAGCGTGCCGGTCTTGACGTTGCTCTCCTTGATCATCGCCTCGCAGCGCGCCCGTGCACCGGGATCGACATCCATCAGGTCGCTCATCTGGAAGCCGCCGCGCGATAGCTGCGCCGGTTTCACCGGGATGGGCTGGGTCGGCCAGGCCACTTCGCCCGGCGCGGTCGAGGGCGGCACCGGCGTTTCCTTCACCTCGTAGAGCGGCTGGCCGGTGACGCGGTCCAGGATGAAGAGGAACGAGCCTTTGTTGATCGCCGCCACGGCCGGAATGTTGCGGCTATTGCGGCGCACGGTGATCAGCGTTGGCGGGGTGTGATAATCCAGGTCCCAGATGTCGTGATGCGTCAGCTGGAAGTGCCACAGATACTTGCCGGTTGCCGCGTTCACCGCCACCAAGCTGGAGCTGTAGAGGTTCATGCCCTTGTGGTCGCCGCCATAGCGGTCAATCGTCGGCGCGCCGAACGGCAGGTAGGCGATGCCGCGCTGCGCATCCACCGTCATCAGGTTCCAGACATTGACGCCCGAACGCTGCTTCCAGCCTTCGTCTTCCCAGGTGGCGTGGTTCTGGTCGCCGGGCTGGGCGATGCCGCTGAAGCTCCAGGCCTGTTTGCCGGTGATGATGTCGAAGGCGCGCACCGCACCCGATGGCCCAAGCTGCGGCCGTTCCTGCACGCGGCTGCCCAGGATGATGAGGTTCTTGTAGATGCTGCCGGGCGCGGTGATGCCATAACCGGCCTTGTCGAAGCCGTTCATGATCGCATTGGTCTTGAGATCGACCATGCCGTTTTCGCCAAAGCCCTTTGACGGCTCGCCGGTCTTGGCATCCAGCGCCACCAGCTTGCCGCCGATGGTGCCGAAGATGATGCGCGGCGCATGGCGCGCATCGCCCGGCCAATAGGAAACGCCACGGAACGGCGGCTGGTCGCCGCCGGGCAGGGCATAGGCCCAGATCTGCTTGCCGCTATCGGCGTTGAGCGCCACGACGCGGCCAAACGGCGTCGGCAGGTACATCACGCCGCCCACCATGATGGGCGTGGCGGTGGAGGTGGGGACGCGGCCGCGCCCGCCCGCGGTAGAACCCACCACCATGCCGCGCGGCTGGCCCGGCACCGGCTGTGGGTTCATGCCATAGGTCCAGGCCACCTTGAGCTTGCCGACATTGGCGGGCGTGATCTGGGTCAGCGGCGAATAGCGCATGCCGCCCGGATCGTTGCCGTATTCCGGCCAGTCGGTGGGCGAAGCGGCGTAGGCCCCAAGCAGAGACAAAGAAGCGAGGCCCAGCACGGGCAGAATGACAGCCAGTTTCGTGGCGCGCATGTCGGCGATCTCCCAAGGATATGTCTGCGTTTTTCTTACCTTAGCGGCGCGGCGGCAGGCGGAACAGCTGAAAAAATCCTGTTCCGGGGGGCGCTTTTGGCGTATTGGGCGCGCCATAACAGGATTTGTGTCATGGCGAAGATTTTCATCGATGGCGCGGCAGGAACCACCGGACTCGAAATCCGTGAGCGCCTGGCGCCGCGCGCTGAGCTGGAGCTGCTGACCCTGTCCGACGCCGACCGCAAGAATGCGGCGGCGCGCAAGGCGATGCTCAACCAAGCCGACCTGGTGATCCTGTGCCTGCCAGACGATGCGGCCAAGGAAGCGGTCTCGCTGATCGACAATCCGGATGTGCGGGTGATCGACGCTTCTACCGCGCATCGCGTCGCGCCGGGCTGGGTTTATGGCTTCGCCGAACTGGAAGCCGACAGCGCCGCCCGCATCGCCTCCGCCAAGCGGGTGAGCAATGGCGGCTGCTGGGCCACCGGCTTTCTTTCCATCGCCCGGCCGCTGGTGCGCGCCGGGATCATTCCGCCAGACTTTCCGCTCACCGTACACGGCGTCTCCGGTTATTCCGGCGGCGGCAAAAGCATGATCGAGGAGTTCGAGAAGAAGGACGCGCCGCATTATGTCGAGACGGTGTCGCGCGCCTATGCCCTGAGCCTGGGACACAAGCACATTCCGGAAATGATGCAGCATGCTGGCCTCACCGTGCCGCCGTTGTTCAGCCCGTCGGTGGCGCGCTTCCATCGCGGCATGCTGGTGGAAGTGCCGCTGCAATTGTTCGCGCTGCCGGGCAAGCCGAAGCCTGCCGACGTGCATGCTGCGCTCGACGCCGCCTATCGCGGCAAGGCGCTGGTCGAAGTCGCCGGGCTGGACGAGGCCGCGAAGCTGACGGTGCTGGACGCGGAATTGCTGGCGGGCACCAACCGCATGAAGCTGTTCGTCTTCGGCAATGAAAAGCTGGGACAGGCCCGTGTGGCTGCCGTTCTGGACAACCTTGGCAAGGGCGCGGGCGGCATGGCGGTGCAGAACATGAATCTGATTCTGGGCCTGCCCGAGACTCGCGGTCTGGTGTAGAACCGTCCCGCATGGGACGGACCTTTGCCATCCTCGCCGCTGCTCTCCTGCTGTTCGCGGGCGCAGTGTGGTATGCGCAACGCCAGCCGCCCATGCCGCTGGGCTATTCCGGTTTGCAGTTTTCCCGCCTGACCAAAGCCGCATCAAGCCGCACGCCCAGCCTAGGGCAAGGCGCGCTGGTGGTGGGCGTCGAAGCAAAGAGCCCGGCGGCGAAAGCGGCCATCCAGCCCGGCGCGGTCATCGCCGCCATCGATAGCGCGCCGGTGCATTCGGCGGACGAGGCGGCGACACGGATCGGGCGCTATCGCGTGGGTGAGACCGCCCGGCTGACCGTGCATGACGGCATGGGCGGCAAGCCGAAAGAGATCGCGCTGCTGTTCGCCGCCGCGCCCGATCCTTTGCTGACGCAGAAATACTCGGTCTATCCGTCCCGCACGCTGGCGAAGGATCCGCGCAAGCTGCCGCCCATGGCAGCCAACGCCGCCTGGTCGCAGCGCATCGCGCGCGGCGCGTCCGGTAAGCCGATCGCGCTCAAGGGCTTCGGTACGGGCCGCTGCAACGGCGTTATGCCGGAGCAATGGCGCATCATCGGCTATGTGGAAGACGGCAGCCTGTTGCAGGTGGCGATGCCCGGGCGATTCCAGCAGGCGTTGATCGTGACCATCAATGGTGCAACGCCGGATTCGATCCGCGAATTTCTGGAAGCGCGCTTTGCTTCACCCGTGACGCTGTCGCCGGTGCGGCGGCAGCCTTTCGGTTTTTCGCAAGTCTATTTCGGCAATGAGAAGGGCGGCACCGGTTTCGTCACCTTCCGCGTCAAGGACGGACGGCTGCAATTGTGGATCGCCGCTGCTGCGGCGCCAGAAGCCGACTGGTCACTGCCCATCGCGGGCGCGGTGGCGTTCGGGATGATTTGCGGGCCCGCCAGCAATCCGCGCGATGCGGCGATGGCGGTCACATCCGTGTCGGCGCAATGCCTGGCTGGAAAGTGCCAGGACAGCGATCTGGCCGCGTCTACGCTCGCCACGCTGAAGCTGGGCTATGTCCACAATGCCAAGGGCGAGAACTTCCTCATCAATCCCAAGCGCGATTACTGGACCAATGGCGCGGAAGGCCCCGGCTATTACCGGCAGGTCGGCGGTGAGAACGAGAAACTCATGCCGGGCCGGTTGAACAACGCGCCTACTGCGCCTTGACCTTCACATAGGTGCCGGGCGCATCGCCGATGGGCTTGAGTTTGCCGTCGCCGGGCTGGCGCGCGGGCACCTGATCGCCCGACAGCTTTGACAGCCAGGCACTCCAGTCTGGCCACCACGATCCAGCCGTTTCCTTCGCGCCGGGCAGCCAGGCGTCGAAATCCGGCGCGTGTCTGTCGTTGGTCCAGTATTGGTACTTGCCCGCGGCAGGTGGATTGATCACGCCAGCAATATGGCCCGAGCCCGCCAGAATGAAGCGCACCGGCCCGCTGAACAGTTGCACCGCCTTGTAGACCGAACGGGCAGGGGCGATGTGATCTTCCTTCGCCGATTGCAGATAGATCGGGACCTTCACCTTCGACAGATCGAGGCGCACGCCGCCCATCTCCATCTCGCCCTTGGCCAGCGCATTGTCGCGATAGCAGTTGCGCAGATACGAAAGATGCAGCTTTTCCGGCATCCGCGTCGTGTCGCTGTTCCAGTAGAGCAGGTCGAACGGCGCGACATCCTTGCCAAGCATGTAATTGTTGATGACGAAGGACCAGATCAGGTCGTTGGCGCGCAGCATGTTGAAAGCGCCCGCCATCTTGGAGCCTTTGAGCACGCCGCCGGATTCCTGCATCTGCTTTTGCAGCGCCTCCAGCTGGGCGTCATCGACGAACACCTGCAGGTCGCCCGCCTCGCTGAAATCGGTCTGCGCCGCCCAGAAGGTGGCGGAATGAATCCGCGCGTCTTTTTTTTGCGCCATCCAGGCCAGCGTCGCCGCCAGCAGCGTGCCGCCGATGCAATAGCCGACGCAGTTTGGATCGCGCACGCCGGTGGCTTTTTCCACCGCGTCCAGCGCTTCAAAAACGCCTTCGCACATATATTCTTCGAAGCCCTTCTGCGCCGCCTTGGTGTCGGGATTGACCCATGACACCAGGAAGACGGTGTAGCCCTGCGCCACCAGCCAGCAGACGAAGCTATTCTCGGGCCGAAGATCGATGATGTAGAATTTGTTGATCCAGGGCGGGAAGATCAGCAGCGGCCGCGCATGCACCGTGTCGGTGGTGGGGCTGTACTGGATCAGCTCCATCAGCCCGTTGCGGAACACGACCTTGCCCGGCGCGGTGGCGACATTCTCGCCGATCACGAAGCCGTCGGCGGATTGGCGGATCGAAAGCTCGCCCTGGCCGCGCGCGATGTCGGCGGCGATGTTTTCCAGGCCCTTGAGCAGATTTTTACCATTGGAGGCCAGCGTCGCCTTCAGCACATCGGGATTGGTCAGCGGGAAATTGGTGGGGGCGAAAGCGTCGGTGAACTGCTTGGTGAAGAAAGCGACGCGACGCCGCTCCTCCGGCGACAAGCCCTCAAGGCCCGCGACCATGTCCTGCATCGCGTTGGCGGTGAGCAGGTAGGATTGTTTGACGAAATCGAAGATCTCGTTGCTGCGCCATTCCTCGGCGCGGAAGCGGCGGTCGCCCGGCGACGGCTCCACCAGCGGCTTGGCCTCGCCGCCTATCACCTTGAGGGCGGTTCTTTCCCATAACAGGGTGACGTCGCGCCACCAGGCCTTCTGGGCTTCCGCCACCGTTTCGCGACTGGTCCCCATGGCCTTGGTCAGCGACACCAGCGCGCCGGAGATATTCAGCGGATCGAGCGGTCCCTTGAACGGCTTCTCCGCGATGCGCTGGAAATTGGCGGCCGCGAGTTCCTGGGCCTTGAGCCCGGCACGGACCAGGTTGCGGGCCAGCGCCTCCGGGCTGGGCGGGGTCTCCGGGGCGGCGTCCTGCGCCCCAGACTTTGCAGCCGCAGAGGGGGGCGAAGCGGTCGTCGATTCGGGTTTCGCGCGCTTCGCCATCTGGATTGCCAACAGATAAGCGGGCGGCGCCAACGCCGCAAGCCGTCTCTATCCACGAAAATGAGTGCAAATACCGCATCCTGCTGGGTATTCTTCGCCAACCCGTGCTGGCGCGCTGGATGCGGTCGCGGTATACTCGGCATGGTTAGCGTCACGGCTTTGGCCGGGGTGTTGGGGTGTGGCGGC
>CANFDA010000019.1 GCA_947445215.1 Alphaproteobacteria bacterium
AATAAGTCGTAACCGGACAGAAAGAATTAACGCTCGTGCGGCAAAGTGCACGCCAGCTTTAGAATGTTTAGCACGCATGAAACGCCGCATTGTCATCGCCGACGACGACCCCACCATCATCAGCCTGGTTTCGCTGCGGCTGGGGCTTACCAGGTTCGATGTCTTGTCGGCGGCCAACGGGCTGGACGCGCTGGCGCTGATCCGGTCGTCGGAGCCGGTCGCCGCGATTCTCATTGTGCGGATGCCTGGTTGCGGCCTGGTGGCGCTGGACGCGATTAAGGCGGACTTTTCGATCAGCAAGCTGCCGGTGATGATGCTGACCGGTGAGCGAGACCAACGAAACCGTGATGAACGCGATGTTCGCGGGCGCCAGCGATTACATGGTCAAGGCGCTCAATCCCAACCGCCTGCTGGAGCGGGTGAACCGGCTGGTGAAATCCAGCGCCATGGTGTGGACCGCGAAGCCCGCCAATGTTGGGCCGGTCTGGGAGTTGTGACGCGCCTCGCTGTCGCTCGGCTAGGGCAACCTTTTCTAGTCTCGCTATCGCTCGTCAAGAAAAGCTAAGCAAACGCCGCGAGCCCAAGCGAGCGGCCGTCCGGCAACAAGCAGGATTAGAGAATTCCTAGGCTCTTCAGCGCCGCGGGCAATTCCGCGAAATCATCCAGCACGATGTCGGCGCCCAGATCTTTCGCCGGAATTGGCGTATAGCCATAGGACAGCAGGATGCAGGGCGCATTCGCGGCCTGCGCCGTCTTCAGGTCGGTGATGGAATCGCCGATCATCACCGCGCCGCCATCGGGGCCGCCTCCGCTTTTCACATTTAAGTCGCGCACGACATCATGGAAGATGCGGGCATCGGGCTTCACATAGCGCATCCGGCCCGCGCCATAGATCTCGGTGAAGAAATGCTCCAGGCCGATGGCGGGTAGCAGCTTGTCTGCCAGCTCCTGCGGCTTGTTGGTCAGCACCGCCAGCCGCGCGCCTTGCGCCTTCAGCGAAGTCAGTGTTTCCACCACGCCGGGAAAGATCACGCTGCCATCAGCGATATGCGCGCGATAATGCGCCATGAAGATATCCAGAAGGGGCGGCAGGTCGTCCGGCGTCAGCGTCTGGCCCACCGCTTCCATCGCCCGCTCGATCAGGGAGCGGGCTCCGAACCCGACCATATGGCGCAGCGTGGCGGGGTGGATCAGCGACAAGCCGCGGGCCGCCATGACGGCGTTGGTGGCCGCCAGCAGGTCGGGCGCGGTGTCCACCAGCGTACCATCCAGGTCGAAAATGAGGGCGGGCGAGGGCATGGGTTAAGAATTCCCCCCGGGAGCATTTTCAAGCATGCTTTGATGTCTAAAGGGCATTGAAAAGGTTTCCGATGAAAATGAGACCAAACTAACTGAGTAGAATCAGGGCATAATATGGAGCGTCCGCCCGGAAAAGTGCGTAGCGGTTTTCCGCAGGCGGCGCGACGAAAACATCACTTTTTAAATCATATTTCCTCTTTTTCCGATGGAATCGTACCGAACCCCATGTTGAAGGCCGCCATCATTCTCACCGCAGGGCCCCAGAGCAATTTTTCGCATCGTGCCTGGGTACCGTCCGTGAAAGACGGGCATGCGGAAAATTGCGACCAGAGAGCAAATCGGCGCACGCATGAATAAGGCCGCTATTATTCTCGCTGCGGGCGCCGGGACAAGGATGAAATCCTCGCTGCCCAAGGTGCTGCACAAGGTGGCGGGATTGCCCATGCTGGGCCATGTAATCCAGGCGCTGCGCGCGGCGGGCATCGACCGCATCGTGGTCGTCACCAGCGCGGCAGGCGATCAGGTGTGCGCTTTCGGGGTGAGCCATGGCTGCGAAACCGCGATTCAGGACAAGCAGTTGGGCACCGGCCATGCCGCCGCCTCGGCAAAGGACGCGCTGAAGGATTTCGACGGCACCATCGTCATCGCCAGCGGCGACACGCCGCTGATCACCGCTGCCACCATTTCCGCCGTGCTGGCGGCCAAGGAGGCGGCCGGGAAAAATAATAGAGGCTTGGCGCTGGCGGCCTTCGAAGCCGCCGATCCGGGCGCTTATGGCCGTGTGCTGGTCGCGCCGGACGGTTTTCTGGATCGTATCGTCGAGTTCAAGGACGCTTCCGAAAGCGAGCGTAAGGTCCGGCTTTGCAACGCGGGCCTCTACGCCGTCGAGGCGAAGAAATTCTTCGACTGGACCGGTGCGCTGAACAACAACAACGCCCAGGGTGAATATTATCTCACCGACATTCCCGTGCTGGCGCGCGCCGATGGCGAACGCTGCGCCCTGGCCGCCACCGACGAGATTTCCGTCACCGGCGTCAACAGCCGCGCCGAACTGGCGGGGGCCGAGGCGCTGATGCAGGGCCGCATCCGCCGACGCCTGCTGGATGCAGGCGTCGGCATGACCGCGCCGGATACCGTGTATTTTTCCTACGACACCGAGATCGGTCCGGATGCGGCGATCGAGTCCTATGTGGTGTTCGGTCCCGGCGTGACGGTGGCCAGCGGCGCGACTATCCGTGCCTTCAGCCACATCGAGGGGGCCAGCATTGCCACCGGCGCGATCATCGGGCCTTACGCTCGCCTGCGTCCCGGTGCGAAGATCGCGGAAGATGCCCATATCGGCAATTTCGTGGAAGTGAAGAATTCCGAGATCGGCAAGGGTGCCAAGGCCAACCATCTCACCTATCTGGGCGACGCCATAGTGGGCGCGAAGGCTAATATCGGCGCCGGCACCATCACTTGCAACTATGACGGCTACACCAAGGCGCGCACCGAGATCGGGGCGGGCGCCTTCATCGGCTCCGACACGGCGCTGGTCGCGCCCGTGAAGGTGGGCGCCGGCGCCATCACCGCCGCCGGATCGGTCATCACCGAGAATATCGAAGCCGACGCGCTCGCCATCGTCCGCGCGCCGCTGGTGCAGAAGCGCGGCTGGGCCGCCGCCTTCCGCGCCTCCAGAACCAAGGACAAGAAGTAGATGTGCGGCATTGTCGGCATTGCGGGTACGCGCGACGTGGCCCCAGTCCTGATGGAGGCGCTGCGCCGCCTGGAATATCGCGGCTATGACTCGGCGGGCATCGCCACCCTGGTGGACGGCGTGATCGAGCGCCGCCGCGCCTCGGGCAAGCTGAACAAGCTCGATGTGGTGCTCAAGCAGACGCCGCTGGCGGGCCATACCGGCATTGGCCACACGCGCTGGGCGACGCATGGCACGCCGACCGAGGCCAACGCCCATCCCCATTCCACCGCCCGCGTCGCCATCGTCCATAACGGCATCATCGAGAATTTCCGCGAACTGAAGGCTGAGTTGGTGGCCAAGGGCCACAGCTTCGAATCCCAGACTGATAGCGAAGTCGCCGCCCATCTGGTCAGCCAGTATCTCGACGATGGTCTCGCGCCCGGCGAGGCCGCCAAGACGGCGGTGGCGCGGCTGACCGGGGCCTATTCCATCGCCATGATCTTCAAAGGCCATGAAGGCCTGCTGGTGGGCGCGCGCAAGGGCTCGCCACTGGCGTTGGGCTTTGGCGAGACGGAATCCTATCTCGGCTCCGACGCCTTCGCGCTGGCGCCTTTCACCAATCGCGTCGCCTATCTCGAGGAAGGCGATGTCGCGGTGATCCAGGGCATCGATGTCGCCATCTTCGACGCGGCGGGCCGCCCGGCCAACCGCGAGATCAAGATCACCACCGCCTCGGCCGCCATCGTCGAAAAGGCGGGCCACAGCCATTTCATGGCCAAGGAGATCCACGAACAGCCGGTAGTGATCGGCCATACGCTGGCGCATTATCTCGATCCTGCTGGTCCGTCGGTGCGCCGTCTCGGCGTCGGCCTGCGTCCGGCGCTGGCATCCGCGACGCGGCTCACCATCAGCGCCTGCGGCACCGCCTATTATGCCGGCATGGTGGGCAAATACTGGTTCGAGAAGCTGGCCCGCCTGGCGGTGGAAATCGACGTCGCCTCCGAACTGCGCTACCGTGACCCCGTCTATCCAGAGCACGGCGCGGCGCTGTTCATCACTCAGTCGGGCGAGACCGCCGACACGCTGGCAGCGCTGCGCGATGCCAAGGCCCAGGGACAGACCACTATCGCCATCGTCAACGTGCCGGAAAGCTCCATTGCCCGCGAAGCCGACATCAATCTGCCCACCTATGCGGGCCCAGAAATCGGCGTCGCCTCGACCAAGGCCTTCACCTGCCAGCTGGCGGCGCTGGCCAGCTTCGCCATCGCGGCGGGCGTAGCGCGCGGCCATCTGACTGCCGAAGACGAGAAATCGCTTTGCGCCTCGCTGCTGGAAACGCCGCGCCACATCGCCGAATTGCTGAAGCAGGAGGCGCAGATCAAGGCGGTGGCCGAGAAAGTCGCCAAGGCGCGTGATGTGCTCTATCTCGGCCGTGGCCCGTCCTATCCGCTGGCGCTGGAAGGCGCGTTGAAGCTGAAGGAGATCAGCTACATCCATGCCGAAGGCTATGCTGCGGGCGAGATGAAGCACGGCCCCATCGCTCTGATTGAAGAAGACGTGCCGATCATCGTCATCGCCCCGCACGACCAGTATTTCGAGAAAACCATCTCCAACATGCAGGAAGTGATGGCGCGCGGCGGCAAGGTGCTGCTGATCTCCGACGCCAAGGGCGTGCACATGGCGGGCAAGACCTGGGCCTCGATCACTGTGCCCACCACCAACGCCTTCATCACGCCGCTGCTCTATGCCGTGCCGGTGCAGTTGCTGGCCTATTTCGCCGCTCTGGCGAGGGGCACGGATGTGGACCAGCCGCGAAATCTCGCCAAGTCGGTCACCGTCGAGTAGGTCTTGGCCTTGTTGCGGCGGGCCAGTATGGTCCCGCCATGACCGACCAGAACGCCCTGAAAAAAGCCGTTGCCGCCAAGGCGCTCGAATATGTCCGTGACGGCATGAAGCTGGGGCTGGGGTCCGGCACCACCGCCGAAGTCTTTCTCGACCTGCTGGCCCTGCGCGTGCGCGGCGGCATGAAGCTGTTGTGCGTCCCCACCTCGGAGCGCACCGCACTTTATGCCCGCAAGCTGGGCATCACCCTGTCCACCCTGGAAGATGTGGGCGCGCTCGATCTCACCATCGACGGCGCCGACGAGGCCGACCGCGACCTCAACCTCATCAAGGGCGGCGGCGGCATGCTGCTGCGCGAGAAGATCGTGGCGGCTTCGTCCAGGTCGATGCTGGTGATCGCGGACGAATCCAAGCTGGTGGCCCGCATGGGCAAGTATCCGCTGCCCATCGAAGTGATTGAGTTCGGCCATGCTTCCACCGCGTTGCGCCTGGCCGCCGCCTTTGCGGCGCTGGGCTACAAGGATGTGAAGATAACGCCGCGGGTGCGCGATGGCGCGCCCTTCAAGACTGATAGCGGCTGCCTGATCTATGACGCCGCCTTCGGCCAGATCGCCGATGCCCCCAAGCTCGCCACCGCCATCCTGGCCGTGCCGGGCGTGGTCGAGCATGGCTTGTTCATCGGTATAGCCAAGACGCTGCTGATCGCCAGCCCCGATGAAGTGGAAATCATCACGAAAGTCTGACCGGTCACTGGAGCGGCAGGATGACCGGCCAGACCCGGCGTACTAGCCTGCGCCACAGGCTCGGCTGGCGGCTTTCTTCCACCTTCAGAATATAGCGCCCGCCGCCGCTGCCACAGGCGCTGCCCAGTGCATCGATACAGGTCAAAGTACCTTGCGGCCCCGCCCGCTGTTGCAGCGTGGCGCCGTTCAGCACCCACATCAGGTCGGTGAGCGCCTCATAGGCGAAGACAAAATAGGCGTGACCGGAAGGATCGCCGGGTCCGAAGGTGGCGTCCACCGCATCGATGCTGGGCGCGGCGTCATATTGCAGATTGCGGATCGGCTGCTGTCCGGCGCGGAGCACGCCGCCATGAAAGCTTTCCGACGCCATCAGCGCCAAATCGTAATCCGAGGCATAGACGGTGGCGCGGCGGGTGCATTGAATGTCTCGCGCCAGCAGCCGCCCGAAATCGTCATTGTTCGGCTGTGAGCTGACATCGGGCGCCATCAGCACCATTTCACCCACCAGCGGCGAGGGCGCGGCGCACAGCGCTGCCACGGCGCTCAGCGTGATGCGCGCGCCCATGCTGTGGCCCAGAATGTCGGGCGTCACCCCCGCCGCGTTCAGCGCCCGCAGCAATTCGATCAGCAGCGGCACAGCATAGCCGCTGCGCTCGATATCGGCGGCATAGCGGTTGAACATGCCTTCGCTGGACCAGTTGAGCAGCAGGGTGGCGCAGCGCCACTGCGAATCCATGGCGATCTGGGCCCCATGCAACAGGCTGTTGCGGAAGGTGAGGTTGAAGCCATGCACGATCACCAGCACGCGGCCGCAATTGCCCGCCCGCGCCGTCTGCGCGATCTGCGCCGCGAAGGCAGTGACCTGCGCCGGGCCTTCGCAGGCGATGTGCGCCAGCGCCGGGTCGGGCGCCGCGGCGCTCACCGCGTTGGAAATTCGCACCGTGGCGCGGCCGCAATGGGCGACGCCGCCCCAGTCCAGCCCGAAGCCGTTTTCATCGCGGTGGCGGTCGGTGGCGAAGAAAACGGTGGGGCTGGCCAAGGCGCGTCCCGGTCCCCACACCGAGCGAATCTCGTCATGGCGCAGCGCGGCGGAAAGCGTGCACCCCGACAGCGCGAGCGCCATCGCCGCCAGAAGCGCCGCTTTCAGCATATTCCGTCCCGCCCGCATTGTGACCTTCATCAAGCTCGGTTAAGCCTGCGGCATGAAATACGACTATGACTTGTTTGTCATCGGTGGCGGCTCGGGCGGCGTGCGCGCCTCCCGCATGGCGGCGATGACCGGTGCCCGCGTCGCCCTGGCCGAGGAATGGCGGATGGGCGGCACCTGCGTTATTCGCGGCTGCATCCCCAAGAAGCTGTTCGTCTATGCCAGCCAGTTCTCCGAGAACGTCAAGGATGCGGCGGGCTATGGCTGGGATTTCGGCGACGCCAAGTTCGACTGGCCCACCCTGATCGCCAACAAGGACCGCGAGATCGCCCGCCTGGAAGGGCTCTACGCCAAGAATGTCGCGGCGGCGGGCGTGACGGTCTTCGCCGACCGCGCCGTGTTCGAGGATGAACACACGCTGCTGCTGCTAAACGCCGGCAAGCGGGTGACGGCGGAGAAAATCCTGATCGCCACCGGCAACACCCCCACCCGCGAGTTTGGCACCAGCCATATCATTCCCGGCGGCGAGCTCTGCATCACCTCCAACGAAGCCTTCAACCTGAAGGAATTGCCCAGGCGCGTGCTGGTGGCGGGCGGCGGCTATATCGCGCTAGAGTTTGCGCACATCTTCCACGGCCTGGGATCGCATGTGTCGCTGGTCTATCGCGGCGACAAGCCGCTGCGCGGTTTCGACAATGACATGCGCGACGCGCTGTGCACCTCGATGCAGACGCGTGGGCTCGATGTCATGCTGGGCTGCGAATTCACCAAGATCGAAAAGTTCGGCGACTGCCTGTATGCCGAGACCAACAAGGGCGATGTGATCGAGTGCGACCAGATCCTGCTCGCTATCGGCCGCCAGCCCAACACCAATGCCCTGCAGGTCCACAAGGCGGGCGTCGAACTTGGCCGCAAGGGGGAAGTGAAGGTGGACGGCTATTCCCGCACCAGCGCGCCGCACATCTGGGCGGTGGGCGACGTCACCGACCGCATGCAGCTCACGCCGGTCGCTATTCATGAAGCGATGTGCTTCGTTGAGACCGCTTTCAAGAACAATCCCACAAGGCCCGATCACAACCATGTTCCCAGCGCCGTCTTCACCACGCCCGAACTGGCGTCGGTGGGCATGACCGAGGAAAAGGCGCTGGGCCTGGGCCACAGCATCGATGTTTACAAATCCACCTTCCGGCCCCTCCTGCATACGCTGGGCGGGCGCGAGGTCCGCACCCTGATGAAGCTGGTGGTGGATGCGCCTTCGGGGCAGGTGCTGGGCTGCCACATCTTCGGCGACCATGCGGCGGAGATCGTCCAGGCCGCCGCCATCGCGCTGAACCTCGAGGCGACCAAGGCCGATTTCGACCGCACCGTGGCGCTGCACCCAACGGCGGCGGAAGAACTCGTGACGATGCGGACGAAGAGCTACTCGAAGACGCCCTGACGCGGCTGTTTCACTTCGCGGAAGCGGGCGTCAGGTAGAGCTTGCCTTCCTTGGCCGCCAGATAGAGGTGCAACCGGCTCAGGATATCCATTCCGAGCCGCAAGCTGGGCAGGAAATTGTCCGTCCGCCGTTGCACCCGGCTATTTGCCTGCAATGCGTCCCGCGTCCTGCTGCCGATCAGGTCGGGTTCGACCCGCAGGCGGGGATTGGGAATATTCAGTCCGCCGATCTGCAATTGCTTGAAAGTGCCTTGCGGTACCGCACCTTCGCTGTCGGGCGTGACGCTGAACAGGGAATTAGCTGTGTCCGCGTCCATGACGCTCTGCGCCAGCGAGGTGTCGATCTCGGCGCGGATGTCATGCCCGTCAATGGTCACTGGTATGGTCATGGAGCGTTGCGCGCTGCCTGTGGTCCAGCCGGTGAAGGGCACCACGGCATGCGGTGTCGTCGTCCAGTGAACGACGCGGCCCTCGCAATGGTCGGTGAGGAAGTAGCTCAGCTTGCGGCCGGCGAAATCGAACTCGATATCGTATCGCTGCATCAGGTTCGGCCCGAACATGCCGTCAACCGGTCCACTATCCTCCATCACGACCATTTCCTGGCCGTCGGCTTTCACCAGCCCGATCTGAAGGTCCACGCTTACGAGCTGGGCATTGCTGACGGTGCCCTGGGCGCTGAGCATCCGCCCCTGGGTGCGCGGTCTCAGATTCATGTCCGTCACCGTCTGGCGCGACAGGCGCGACGAGAATTCCCTGGTGCTGAGCACGAAACGCTTCGGCACGCCATTGACGGTCACCGGCAAGGCGAAGCGCGAGGTGCCGGGAATGGGAATCAGGTCCAGATCAAAGGCGCGCTGCAAGGGCGTGCATTGCTGGGCATGGGCGGGAAGGGTGCAGGCCAGGCTGGCGATCAGGGCGATCAGCGGAAGGCGCATGGGTCATCCTTTCGGCGGGAAGGGAACAATCCGCCGGGGCGGATCTTAGCGGCGGTCCCGTGTGCCGGGGAAGGGGCTCCTGCTGCGTAACAGCCTGCGGCACACGGGAAATTCCCTATTCCTCTGGCAGGGCTTGCGTTTTTGCGCGCGGGCCATGCTCACCCTGGCCCGGCGGTTTGCTGGTAAAAAGAGGGGGCTTCCCCTATATCCAGCGCCCGTTAGCAGGAGTTTTCGCCGTGGCCCAATCCTGGAAACCGCATTCTTGGCAGGACAAGCCGATCCGTCAGGTCCCGACCTATTCGGACCAGGCGAAGCTGGACCGCGTCCTGACCCAGCTCAAGTCCCATCCCCCGCTTGTCTTCGCCGGCGAGGCCCGCAGTCTTCAAGCCGCCCTGTGTCAAGTCGCCGAGGGCAAGGCCTTCCTACTGCAGGGCGGCGACTGCGCAGAAAGCTTCGCCGAATTCCATCCCGACAATATCCGCGACACCTTGCGCGTGCTGCTCCAGATGGCGGTGGTGCTGACATTCGCCGCTGGCGTGCCGGTGGTGAAGGTGGGCCGCATCGCCGGCCAGTTCGCCAAGCCGCGTTCCGACGACAATGAGACCATCAATGGTGTGACGCTGCCTTCCTATCGCGGCGACAACATCAATGGCGGTGATTTCACGCCCGAGGCGCGCATTCCCGATCCGCAGCGGCTGCTGCAGGCAAACGCCCAGTCGGCGGCGACGCTGAACCTGCTGCGCGCGTTCGCGCAAGGCGGCTATGCCGACCTGCACAATGTCCATCGCTGGATGCTGGGCTTCATCGCCGGCAGTCCGGCCGGCGAGCAGTACAAGGAACTGGCGCAGCGCATTTCCGAGACGCTGGAATTCATGGATGCCATCGGCATCAATTCCACTTCGGTGCCGCAGCTGCGCGGCACGGAGTTCTATACCAGCCACGAAGCGCTGCACCTGGACTATGAGACGGCGATGACGCGCGTCGATTCCACCACGGGCGACTGGTACGACACCAGCGCGCACATGCTGTGGATCGGCGACCGCACGCGCCAGCCCGACGGCGCGCATATCGAATACATGCGCGGCATCAAGAACCCGATCGGCCTAAAGTGCGGCCCCAGCCTCGATCCCGAGGAACTGATCCGCCTGATCGACACGCTCAACCCGCAGAACATCCCGGGCCGCCTGACGCTGATCGCGCGTTTCGGCGCCGACAAGGTCGCGGACAAGCTGCCGCCGCTGATCCGCGCCGTTAAGCGCGAAGGCAAGAAGGTGGTGTGGTCGTCCGATCCCATGCACGGCAACACCATCAAGTTGCAGTCGGGCTACAAGACCCGTCCGGTGGATCGCGTGCTGGAAGAGGTGCGCAGCTTCTTCGCGGTGCACCGCGCCGAAGGCACCCATGCGGGCGGCGTTCACTTCGAGATGACCGGCCAAGACGTCACCGAATGCCTGGGCGGCGCTCAGGGCCTGAAGGAAGTGGATCTCAAGGACCGCTACCAGACCGCCTGCGATCCGCGCCTCAACGCCAGCCAGGCGCTGGAGCTGGCCTTCCTCCTGGCCCAGGGCATCCGCGAAGAGCGGATCAAGAGCGCCGGGCTGGCATCGTCGGCCTGAGGGCGCTCCCCATGCTTCGACAAGCTCAGCATTAGGATTTTACCATGATCCTCACCCTGAGCTTGTCGAAGGGTGAGGGACGGCTCGCAAGCCGTGCCGTTAGCGGCTAGAAATCCCGCATGGGTATCGCGCGTCTGCTCGCCAAGGGCTGGCTTCTGTTCTGCATCCTGGCTGGTGGCCATGCGCTGCATCTGGCGCTGGCGTCGGGCATGACGACAGGCTCCGCCATCGCGGCCATCGGCATCTGCGTTATTCTTTTCGCCGCCATGGGCCTGTTGTTCGTGGGCGGCTTCGGCGTTTCCGGCGGGCTGCCAACGTCGCAAGGGGGAACACCGCTGAAGGTCTGGACCGCGCCCCACCATTTGCTGCCCGGTTTCAACGAGATCGTCTTTCTGGTCTTCATCATCCTGAGTTTCACGGTGCAGGTTTCGCTGGCGCCGCAACTGATGCAGTTGCCGGCCGTGGCGCAGTTGCAGGCGGCGATTTCGTTCGCCGTGCCCGGCCAGCATGCGCTGGTGCGGGCGCTGGATGCCTGCAACATGGATGGGGGCCGCACCCTCGCCGCCGCCTTCACCTGGCTGCTCGCGATCATCTGGCTGGGCTCCGCCCTGTCGCGCCTGAAGTTGCAGGCCGGGCTGATCCGGCTGGAGATGGCGGGAAAGCCGGAAATCATCGGCCCGGCGCTGCGTGCGCTGATCTTCGGCATCGTGGCGATGGCGGGAATCCAGTTCCTCTATCTTGGCTCGGTCTTTCCGCTGCTGGGCTGCAGCGCCTTCGCCGATATCACCGGGGCGCTGCTGACCGGGCTGGCGCCGCTGATGCTGACCTATCTGATCGTGGCGGGTATGGCGTCACTGCTGGCGTTTGGATCAGAAAAATAAGATTTTTCAATAGCTTGTATGCGTAACAACCGGCAATATCTTATCAGTCGCCCTTTGCTGCAGCGCACGGCTAACTCGAGCCTTCAAACGGAGGGCTGTTCATTTGTTTCTTCGCCGCCGGGTGCCTGAATCGGGTCCGCTCAAGGCCGCTGTTGTTGGCGCGGGCGCGTTTGGCCGTCACCACGCCACCAAATATGCCGCGATTATGGGCAAAGGCGATGTCGCCCTGTTCGCCGTCGCAGATCCTTCGCCGGAAACCCGCGCCGCCATCGCCGCCCAGCATGGCTGCGAAGTGGTGGCCGACTGGCGCGAACTGCTGGGCAAGGTCGATCTGGTCAGCATCTGCTCGCCCGCCGTCACCCATTACGAGATCGTCAAGGCTTTCCTGAATGCTGGCGCGCATGTGCTGGTGGAAAAGCCCATCGCCACCACCCGCGAGGAAGCAGCCGAACTGGTCGCCCTGTCGCGCGAGACCGGCCGCCTGCTGACCGTCGGCCACCAGGAACGTTTCGTCTTCGCCCGTACCGGCCTGCTCGACCTAGCCGAAACGCCGCTGGAAATCACCTGCTGGCGCCAGGGTCCCTGGACCGGCCGCGGCGATGACGTTTCCGCCGTGCTCGACCTGATGATCCACGACCTCGACCTGGTGCATACACTGGTACCGGGCTCCGTCTCTGCCGTCACCGCCAAGGGCCTGGTGCAATACGGTCCCTTCGCCGATGAAGTGTCGGCCACCGTCACCTTCGCCTGCGGCACCGTCACCCATCTCGAAACCAGCCGTGTCGCCAGCGAGCGCAAGCGCGGCATGCGCGCCGTCTATGCCGATGGCGTGGTCGAAATCGACTTCCTCACCCGCGCCGTCATCAACACCACGCCGCGCCCGCTGCGTGCGCTGGATATCGGCGATCCGCTGGGTGAATCCGTGGCCGCCTTCGCCCAGGCCGTGCGCATCGGCGCGCCTGCCCTGGTGACCGCCGAGCAGGCCGCCCAAGCGCTGTCCACCGCCCTCCTGATCGAGGATGCGGCGGGCGTGGCGCAGGGCATGACCGTGTCCCAGCCCCGTGTCGCGGCTGCTGGCTAGCACCAGACTTTTTCCCAAAGCCGCGCTACCGCTCTCGCTGTTTGAGCGCGGCTTTGCGTAACCCGTCTCTGGCAGGGTAAAGAACGGTCATGGCTGACCGTTTCCGCATTGCGCTTGCCCAGCTCAACCCCGTCATGGGTGATATTACGGGCAATCTGGCGCGCGCCCGAGACGCGCGGGCGAAAGCGCCGGATGCGGACGTCATACTATTTTCCGAACTCTTCATCACCGCCTATCCGCCGGAAGACCTGGTGCTGAAACCGGCCTTGCAGGCCGACGCCCGCGAAGCGGTGGAAGCGCTGGCCGCCGACACGGTCACCGGTCCCGCGATCCTGATCGGCGCGCCGTGGGCGGAGCAGGGCAAGCTCACCAACTCCATGCTGCTGCTGGATGGCGGCAAGATTGCCGCCATCACCCGCAAGGTCGATCTTCCCAATTACGGCGTCTTCGACGAGAAGCGCCTGTTCGCGCCAGGTACGCCGCCATTGCCCATCATGGTGCGGGGCGTGAAACTGGGCGTGCCGATTTGCGAGGACATCTGGACGCCAGGGGTCTGCGCCGCGCTGGCCGATGGCGGAGCGGAAATTATCGCCGTGCCCAATGGCTCGCCCTTCGAAGCCGGCAAGGAAGATGTGCGGCTGGAACTGGCGCGCAGCCGGGTCCGCGAAACCGGCTTGCCGCTGGTCTATGTCAACCAGATCGGCGGGCAAGACGAACTGGCCTTCGACGGCGCGAGTTTCGTGCTGAACGCCGATGGCGCCGTGGCGCTGGATCTGCCGGGCTGGGAAGAGCGCGTCGTGGTCACCGAATGGACGCGCGGCGCGGACGGAAAATGGAATTGCATGGCGGGCGAAATCTCCGGCACCGAAAGCCGCGAGAGCCAAGTCTACAACGCCATGATGCTGGGCCTGCGCGACTATGTGAACAAGAACCGCTTCCCCGGTGTGGTGCTGGGGCTGTCCGGGGGTATCGACAGCGCCATCAGCGCCGCCGTGGCGGTGGATGCTCTGGGCGCGTCACGGGTGCATTGCCTCATGCTGCCCTCGCGCTACACCAGCCGCGACAGCCTGGAAGACGCCGATGCCTGCGCCCGGATGTTGGGCGTCGAATACGGCACGGTGGAGATCGAAAGCGCCTTTGTGGCGGTGGGCGAAACGCTGGCGCCGTCTTTCGCGGGCCGCACGGCCGACACGACGGAAGAGAATATCCAGTCGCGCCTGCGCGGCGTCATCCTGATGGCGATGTCGAACAAGTTCGGCCACATGGTGCTGACCACCGGGAACAAAAGCGAGATGAGCGTCGGCTATGCCACGCTCTATGGCGACATGTGCGGCGGCTACAATGTGCTGAAGGATATCTACAAGACCGAAGTGTTCCGGCTTTCGCACTGGCGCAACGAAAATTCGCCCGCAGGCGCGCTGGGGCCGGGCGGGCGCGTCATCCCGGAGCGGATCATCGAGAAGCCACCCACTGCCGAACTGCGCGCCAACCAGACGGACCAGGATTCCCTGCCGCCTTACGAAATTCTGGATGGCATCCTGGAATGCCTGGTGGAGCGCGAGATGAGCTTCGAGGAAACGGTGGGACGCGGCTTCGATCCCGCCACCATCAAGCGGATCGAGCATATGCTATATATTTCAGAATATAAGCGCCGCCAGGCGCCGCCCGGCGTGAAGATCGGCAGCCGCAATTTCGGCCGCGACCGCCGCTATCCCATCACCAACGCCTTCCGGGACGCGCGATGACGGTCAAAGTTCGTTTCGCGCCTTCTCCCACGGGCCTGCTGCATGTCGGCAACGCCCGCACCGCGCTGTTGAATTACCTGTTCGCCAAGAAGGCGGGCGGTCAGTTCATTCTGCGCATTGACGACACTGACGCGGCGCGTTCGACGAAAGAGTTCGAGCAGGCGATCTACCGCGATCTGGGCTGGCTGGGCTTGGCGCATGACATGGCCGACCGCCAGGCCAATCGCCTCGCCAAATACAGCATCGCTTTCTACAAGTTGCAGGCGTCTGATCACATCTATCCCGCCTATGAGACTGAGGTTGAACTGGAACGTCAGCGCGGCTTGGCTAGGGCGCGCCGCCTGCCGCCGATCTACAATCGCGCCGCGCTCAATCCCGCCACACGCGCGAAGTTCGAAGCCGAAGGCCGCAAGCCGCATTGGCGCTTTAAGCTGTCGCGCACCAAGGTGGCCTGGACCGATCTGGTGCGCGGACCGGTCGAGATCGACACCTCCACCATGTCCGACCCCGTGCTCGTGCGCGAGGATGGCGCTTTTCTCTATACGCTGCCGTCGGTGGCCGACGATATCGACATGGGCATCAGCCATGTCGTGCGCGGCGAGGACCATGTCACCAACACCGCGGCGCAGATCGAAATCTTCCAGGCATTGGGCGGACCAACCCCCACCTTCGCGCATTTCCCGCTGCTGGTCGGCGTGGGCGGCGAGGCGCTGAGCAAACGCCTCGGTTCACTGTCGCTGCAGCAGTTGCGGGAAGAGGGGGTGGAGCCGTTAGCCGTCTGCGCCTATCTCGCCAAGATCGGCACTTCCGATGCTGTTGCGCTGTCGCTCTCGCTGGCTGATCTGGCGCTGGATCTCGACTTCACCAAGATCGGTCGCGCCCCGGCGCATTTCGATCCGGAAGAACTGGCGGCGCTGAACGCCAAGGCGTTGCACATCACGCCCTATGCTATGGTGGCGTCGCGCGTGGGCGTCAGCGAGGCGCTGTGGGATGCCATCCGTCCCAATCTCAGCAAGCTCTCCGACGCCGCTTATCTCGCAACGCTGGTCACGGGCCCGGTGACACCTGTGATCGAAGACGCCGCGCTGACCGAAGCCGCAATCGCAACCCTGCCGCCGGAACCGTGGGACGAAAACACCTGGCCCGCCTGGACCAAGGCGGTTGCCGCCGCCACCGGGGCCAAGGGCAAGGGGCTTTACCATCCCTTGCGGCTGGCCCTGACCGGGCGGGGCAATGGACCGGAACTGAAAAAGCTGCTACCCCTGATCGGGCGCGCCAAGACCCTGGCGCGGCTCAAAGGGGAAACGGCGTGAGCCTGATCTGTCAGATTGGAACGCGAATTAGCGGCTAATGCGCCGCCCTTTCCGTTCGTCTGAACCCTTTTCGAGTCTTCTCCATGCCGCTGCGCCTCTTCAATACCCTGACCAAATCGAAAGACGGTTTCGCGCCGATCGACGCGAAGAATGTCCGCATGTATGTCTGCGGCCCCACGGTCTATGACTTCGCCCATATCGGCAATGCGCGGCCCGCCATCGTCTTCGATCTTCTCTATCGCCTGCTGCGGCATGAATTCGGACCGACGCATGTCACGTACGTCCGTAACATCACCGACGTGGATGACAAGATCAACGAACGCGCCCTGCGTGATTTTCCCGGCTTGCCGCTGAACCAGGCGATCCGCAACGTCACCGAGAAGACCGAAGCGCAATATCACGCCGATGTCGGCGCGCTGGGTTGCCTGCCGTCGACGCATCAGCCGCGCGCCACCGAATTCATCCCCGACATGATGACGCTGATTGGGCAGTTGCTGGCGCGCGGCCACGCCTATGAAGCGGGCGGCGAAGTGCTGTTCGACACCCAGTCCATGCCGGATTATGGCCGCCTGTCGGGCCGCAAGCTGGACGAGCAGCAGGCGGGCGCGCGCATCGAAGTGGATGCGCACAAGAAGCATGCCCATGATTTCGTGCTGTGGAAGCAGTCGGCGGAAAATGAACCGGGCTGGGAATCGCCCTGGGGCCGTGGCCGCCCCGGCTGGCATATCGAATGTTCCGCCATGTCGGCGGCCTATCTGGGCCAGACCTTCGACATTCATGGCGGCGGACTGGACCTGATCTTCCCACATCACGAAAACGAAATCGCGCAATCGCGCTGCGCCCATGGCACGCCGGTGATGGCGAATGTCTGGATGCACAATGGCTTCCTGCAGGTGGAAGGTGAGAAGATGTCCAAGTCGGCGGGAAACTTCTTCACCATTCGCGAATTGCTGGCCGATTGGCCGGGCGAAGTGCTGCGTTTCAACATGCTGCGCACCCATTACCGTCAGCCGATCGACTTCACCCTGGCGGGCATACGCGAAAGCTGGAAGATGCTGGAACGCTGGTATGCCTTGACCGAGCCGCTGGTCGATCCCGCGCCGGATGCGGCCTTCTTAGAAGCGCTGTTGGACGATCTCAACACCCCCGCCGCCATCGCGTCGCTGCACCAGGCTGACGAACTGGCGCTGGCGGGCGGGCTGGGCTTCATGGGCTTCTCCAACGTCCAGATGAAGATCACGCAGAAGTCCGCCGTGGATGAAGCGGAAATCTACTGCGCCATCGAGACGCGCAAGGCAGCGCGCGCCGCCAAGAACTTCGCTGAAAGCGATCGCATCCGCGACGACTTGCTGGCCAAGGGAATTGTGCTGAAGGACAGGCCGCAGGGCACCACGTGGGAGGCCAAGCGGTGACCCCCACTCCCCAAAAAAGAGAACGCCTCTATCTTTTCGACACCACCCTGCGCGACGGCGCACAGACCATGGGCGTGGATTTCTCGGTCGAGGACAAGCGCCAGATCGCGCTAGCCCTCGACGTGCTGGGGCTGGATTACATCGAAGGTGGCTGGCCCGGCGCCAATCCCACAGATACGGCTTTTTTCGCCGAACGCCCGCCGCTGACGCGCGCCCGCTTCACCGCCTTCGGCATGACCAAGCGGTCTGGCCGCAGCGCCGACAACGATCCTGCGCTGGCGCAGGTGCTGAACGCCGATGTCGACGCCATCTGCCTGGTGGGCAAGACTTGGGCATATCAAGTGGATGTGGCGCTCGGCATTCCTCGGCACGAGAATGTAGAAAATATCTCGCGATCCATAGAGGCGGTAGCTTCAAAGGGGCGCGAACCCTTGTTCGATGCCGAGCATTTCTTCGACGGCTACAAGGCCGATCCTGACTACGCTCTGACTTGTATTCGCGCCGCACATGAAGCGGGCGCAAAGTGGATTGTATTGTGCGACACCAATGGCGGCACGATGCCAGAAGGCAAAGGGCCACAAAAGTTAGATGCCTACAGTATTGTCAGCGAAATAAAGGCAAAGCTGCCTGACGCGAACCTAGGCATCCACGCTCATGATGATACTGGCCAGGCGGTGGCGGTGTCGCTGGCGGCCGTGCGCGCCGGTGTGCGCCAAATCCAGGGCACACTTAATGGACTCGGCGAGCGTTGCGGCAACGCCAATCTATGCACATTGATTCCGAATCTTATGTTGAAGGTGCCGTACGCTTACGATTTTGAGATTGGCATCTCTACTGAGGGTTTGGCCCGCATCACCCATGTTTCGCGCCTGTTGGATGAAATCCTCAACCGCGCGCCGGGCCGCCACGCGCCATACGTTGGACCTTCCGCCTTCGCGCACAAGGGCGGGCTGCATTCCTCCGCCGTGCTGAAAGATCCCGCTACCTATGAACATGTGAAGCCGGAAAGCGTCGGCAATGTCCGCGTCATCCCGGTGTCCGACCAGTCGGGCCGCTCCAACGTGCTGGCGCGGCTGGCCGAGGCCGGCATCGCCATCGATCCCAAAGATGATCGCGTGTCGCGGCTACTCGACGCCATCAAGACCCGCGAATATCAGGGCTATGCCTATGACGGGGCCGAAGCCTCGTTCGAATTGCTGGCGCTCCGCGCGCTGGGGCAGGTGCCGCAATATTTCGACATCGAAAGCTACAAGGTCACGGTGGAGCGCAAAAAGGGCGTCACCATTTCCGAAGGCACCGTGCAGCTTGATGTGGCGGGCGAGAAGCTCACCAATGTCGGGCGCGGCAACGGCCCGGTGAATGCGCTGGATGCGGCGTTGCGCGCCGATCTGGGCAAATACTCGTCCGTCCTCGCCGATCTGTGGCTGGTGGACTACAAGGTGCGTATTCTCACCTCAGGTACCGAAGCCGTCACCCGCGTCATGGTCGAAAGCGTCGATGGCAAGGGCCGCCGCTGGTCCACCGTGGGTGTGTCGGAGAATATCGTCGATGCCTCGTTCGAAGCCCTGACGGACTCCATCATCTACAAGCTTTACCGAGATGGAGCCAAAGCCTAGGCGACCGGATGCGACAGCGCCTCTTGTAACGCCAGCAGCGCCGCTTCGGGCCCTTCGGCCAGGTGATACAGTTCCATGATGAGCGGCTTGGCGAAGCCTTTCTCCACGATGCCGCGCAGCATCGTATCCAGAGGATCGAAGAAGCCGTCGACATTGACCACGATGATCGGCTTCTTGTGCACGCCCAATTGCGCTTCGGTCGCAACCTCGAAGAATTCGTCGAAGGTGCCAAGCCCGCCCGGCAGCACGATGAAGGCATCCGACATCTGCAGCATGATCGCCTTGCGCTCCTGCAGGTGCGGCGTGACGATCAGCTTTTCCTCCGGCGTCACCGGCGCGGCATTCTCCAGCGCCTGCAGGAAGGCGGGAATGATTCCCTGCACCCGCGAGCCCGCGGCCTGCGCCGCCTTGGAGACTTCGCCCATCAGGCCCAGGCTGCCGCCGCCGAACACCAGATTGTAGCCCGCCGCACCCAGGCCCGTGCCGACGGCGCGGGCGGCATCGCGGAAATGCGATTCGTTGCCGAATGACGCGCCGCAAAAGACGCAGATGGAGGACGGGGAACTAGCCATGGCTAAAACTTAGGTTGCGTGGGATGAGCCGTCTTCCTAAACAGGTTCGGCAGGGAAGAAAATGGAGAAAAAATTGCCGCGCTGGCTAGTTATTCTGAGTGCCGTCGCCGTCGTGGCGCTGATCGCCGGGTTCGTCACCTTTGGTGGCGGGAATATGGGGCAATAGTGGCGCATCCTGTCGAAGAAGGCAGCGGCGCGCCGTCTTTCCGCCCGCTCTGGGCGCTGATGCCCTATCTCTGGCCCGCCGATACCGGATTGCGCTGGCGCGTCTTCATCGCGCTCTTCTGCATGGTGCTGGGGATCATCGCCACCACCATTTTCCCCATCTTCATAGGCCAGGTCACCAACGAACTGGCCAAGAGTCCGGCGCAGATAATGCTGTTCACCACGCTGGCGCTGGTGGGCGCCTATGTCGTGGCGCGCATCCTGATGCAGACCTTCGCGCAACTGCGCGATGGTGTCTTCGCCAAGGTGCAGTATCACGCCATGCGCGTGGTGGGGGTGGAGACCTTCGCCCATGTCCACACCCTGTCGCTGCGCTTTCATCTGGAGCGCAAGACCGGCGGCCTTTCCCGTGTTATCGAGCGCGGCACCAAGGGCATCGACAATCTCCTGTCCTTCGCACTGTTTAGCATCTTCCCC
>CANFDA010000020.1 GCA_947445215.1 Alphaproteobacteria bacterium
CACCCATAACAATCTGATCGGGCGCTATGAGGGCGCCGATGGCATCAAGACCGGCTACACCAACGCCAGCGGTTTCAATCTCGTCAGCTCGGTGGTGCGTGGGCAAAACCATCTCGTTGCCGTGGTGATGGGCGGGCGCACCGCCATCCGCCGCGACCTGGAGATGATCCGCCTTCTCGACCAGAGCTTCACGCAGGTGGCAGCCAATCCTACCCTGGTGGCGGCGCGCACCGTGCCCTGGCAAGCCTATGGCGCAACCGGCCCGGTGGTGACGGCCAGCCTGGGCGTCAACGGCCAGGCCGGTCCGGCGCAGGCGCTGCCGCCGTCGCTGATCGCACCGCCCAAGACCACCAATCCCTTCGCGGGGCTGCTGGCGATGACCTCGCCCGCCATGAGCCGCTTCGAGGATGAGGATAGCGCGGAGAAGCGGACCGCCTCCGACGAGGATCGAAGCATCATGACGCCGGTGCCGCGTCAGCCCGCCGTGCCCGCGCCAATGGCGGCAAACGCCTCTGTCATTCCCGCACCCAACACGGTGCGCCCGATGGACAACCGCGCCGCGGCCAAGCCTGCCGCCCCCGTCCCAGCGATCCGGCCCGCGCCGCGGCCCAACTATGCGCCGCTGGTGCTGCTGGCTCGCGCCACCACCTACCCGCCGCTGCCGCCCCCGCCACAGCCGCGCCCCTCCATCGCCGCCGAGATCGGCGAAGGCGATATCGACACCAATCTGACGCCGACGCCCGGCCGCAACTGGACCATCCAGATCGGCGCCTATGCTGATCAGGCGCTGGCCCGCACGCAACTCGCCACCTATGCCGACAAGGCGCGCGACATCCTGGGTGAGGCCGCCCGCATCGTGACACAGGCGCCGGGTACCGACGGTCGCACCATCTACCGGGCCCGCTTCGGCCTGTTCGGCGAGGCGCAAGCGCGCGATGTCTGCACCCGGCTTTCGCAGCGCGGCCAGACCTGCTTCGCAGCCATCGCGTCTGCGCGCTAGACTCTATTTTTGTCGCGGTTCCTTACAGAAAACCGCAAGTACACTTTTACCGGAACCGCTCCTAACATGAACACCGTCCACACCATCGCGGACCTGCGGGCCGCACTTAAGCCCTTACGCGCTGGCGGAGTCGCCATGGTTCCCACCATGGGCGCGCTGCATGACGGGCATCTGTCCCTGGTGCGAATGGCCGGCAAGCCGACGGTGGTGGTGAGCATCTTCGTCAATCCCTCCCAGTTCGCGCCGCATGAGGATTTCGACGCTTACCCGCGCGATCTCGACAGCGACCTGAACAAGCTGGGGAGCACCGGCGCAAACATCATCGTCTTCGCGCCCAATGCGCGCGAGATGTATCCGGAAGGTTTCGCCACCAGCATCACGGTGGGGGGGGGCAGCGCCGGTCTGGAAACGGATTTCCGCCCGCACTTCTTCGCGGGCGTCGCCACCGTGGTCGCCAAGCTGCTGCTGGCCGCCCTGCCCGACACCGCAATTTTCGGCCAGAAGGATTACCAGCAGCTCCTGGTTGTGACGCGGCTAGCCGCTGATCTGGGCCTACCTACGAAAATCATCGGCGCGCCTATCGCGCGCGAGGTGGACGGCCTCGCCATGTCATCACGCAACGCCTATCTCTCGGCCAGCGAGCGCACCGTGGCAGGCAATCTCAATAAGGTGTTGAAAGACACCATCGCCCGCGCCCGCGAAACCGGCGACCTGCGCGATGCCGAGAAATACGGCGCAGCGGCGCTGGAAACAGTGGGCTTCGACAAGGTAGATTACGTCGCCATCCGCGATGCGGCGAATCTGTCGGTGGCAACCGGCGTGTCAGGTCCGGCGCGCATCCTGGCCGCCGCGAAGATCGGCAAGACCCGCCTCATCGACAATATGGCTTTTTGACTCAACCCCTCCGCCTTCGCACGCAACGGCCGCAAGCGGCCTGCGTGCTACGGCACCTCCCCTGCCAGCCCGCTACGCGCGCGAAGGGGAGAATTTAGCGCAAGGCGATCCTTTGTGATGATGCCGAATCGAGCTACGGGTTCCGTGACGCGACAAAGGCCGCGACGTTGACGATATCGGCATCGGTTAGCTTCGGCGCGATTTCCTTCATGTCGCCCAGCGCTTTTCCCTTGCGATAGCCGTATTTCATGTCGGCCAGCTGGCGCACCAGATAGGACGGGCTGCGCCCGGCGATGCGGGGCACATCCTCGCGCCCGCGCAAATCATTGCCATGGCAGGAGGCGCAGGAGCGGAACGTGCCATTGTTGCCCAACGCCACGACGCGGCCCTTGGCGATGGAACCCGGCGGCACATAGGCGGCGAAGCCGATGCGGGGATTGCGCATCTCGACCTGATCGCTTTCGGCGACTTCATAGATCGTCATCGGGCCGACCGGCATGGTTTCAGCGCCCTTGTGGAACATGCGCTTGCCGCTGGGGGCGATGGAGTTGGCGGGCGCGCGGCTGGTTTCCACCACGCGCACCGATTTCCACTGCGCCGGCCTCTGGCGGGCGTAATAGTTGGCGGCGTCGCGAATCTCCTGCGCCGTCATGTCGTGCGACAGCTCGATCATGTTGGGCGCGCGGATGTTGACCCGGTCGCCTTCCTTGAACGCGACGATCTGGCGAATGAAATACTTCACCGGCAGGCCATGGATGCCGGCGGACTCGGCATGGCCGATGCCGCTGGTCAGATGACAGAGCGTGCAGGCCCGCACATGCGGCTCGCGCCCATTGCTGACAACACGCGGCATCGGGCCATGATCCTTGGGGAACCAGTCGGGCGGACCGAAGCCGTTGTTGATTTCGCGGCGGGTGAACTTCAGCGCCGGATCGGCGCCCTGCACGGTGAAGACTTCATCGGGGTCCAGACGCGGTCCACCAGTGGGCGCCATGGGATAGGCCCATTCGAACACGGCTTGCGGCGCCGGCATCTTGGCCTGGAGATCGCGCGCCAGCGGCACGCCTGGCTTGTTGGGCACGCGCTGTTGCGCCAGCGCCGTGACCGCAAGACTCAGCACATGTAGCAAGGCCAGCGCCGCGAAAAGCCGCTTTTTCATGGATCCCCCCAAGTATATTTTATAATTGTCGCGCGGCCTGACGCGAAGCGCTTCACACTTCGCGGGGCCGACGCTGCTGATTTGGTCCGAGGGTAGCCCTGTGCAGGCAGGGCCGCTAGAGCAACCCCAGCGCCGCCAGTTCACGCCGCAGCGCTTCCGGCAGGTTCTTGTCGTCCTTGGCCACACTGAGGTCGGACGGCGCGTCGGCGGCTTCGAGATAGCGCCAGCCCTGGAAAGCGCTGCGCGGGCGCGGGCGCAGCGGGACCAGAATCTTGTGCAGCACGAGGCCGCAATGCGGCATACCCTTCACCCTCATGGCCCGCAGCTCGGTCAGCGTCTGGCGGGCGGCGATCTGGCCCTTGATCACCCAGTAGAGCGAGCCGCCATCCAGCAGCTCCACGTCGCGCTTGGGCGTCTGGCGGGTGATATGCACCAGTTCCGGCTTCTGGCCCTTGGCTTTCTTTTCCTTCAGGCGCTGCTTCTGCCAGGCGGCGAGGTCTTCCAGGCTGTCGCAGCCGACGCAGAGCTTGATGAGATGCAGCATGTGGGCCTTCTAGCGCCCAGCCGCAATCCTGTCAGCGGGGATTGTGGATCTGCTGACAGCGGCCGCAGGCCACCGACGCCGATCTCAACACCTGGCTAGCAACGACGAAGCTGGCGCAGAAGTTTGTGGCGTAAGGGTTTTTGCCTCGGCGGCTTCGCGTTTCAATCGCGCCGCAGCGCGATTGAAATTGGTGCGGTCAAGAAGACTCGAACTTCCACGGGTTGCCCCGCTACCACCTCAAGGTAGTGCGTCTACCAATTCCGCCATGACCGCAAGCCAATTGGGAAAAATCCCGGTAGGGGCCGGGGTTTAGCAATCTGGGGGGTTGGGCACAAGGGCTGGATTCCCGCTTTTGCGGGAATGACAGAGGGTTAGATACCCTCACCATCAGTGCCAATATGGATTCCGCACTCGTCCTTGTCGGTTCCCGCCCAGCGGCCGGCGCGATAGTCCTCGCCCTGCTGGACGCGGCGGGTGCAGGGCATGCAGCCGATGCTCGGATAGCCGTCATCGACCAGCGGGTGCTGCGGCAGCTTGTGGGTCGCTACATAGGTTTCCAGGTCGGCCAGGCTGTAATTGGCCAGCGGATTGAAGCGGAAGCGGTTGTCGTGGAATTCCACGGCCTGCATGTCGGACCGCTCGCGGGTCTGGAAGCGCTTGCGGCCTGTCACCTGGGCGGCGAAAGGCGCCAGTGCCTTGGCCAGCGGCATGGTCTTGCGGAAGTGGCAGCAGGAATCGGCGTCGCGCGACCAAAGCGTGCCTTCGGGATCGTTCAGGGCGCGGTCGCCAAGCGAGGGCGCGATGGAGCGGACATCGCCCAGGCCCAGCATATCCTGCAGGCGGTCGCGATAGCGCAGCGTCTCGCCGAACAGCTTGCCGGTGTTGAGGAACAGCACCGGCGTGTTGGGATCGATCTGCGCCATCAGGTGCAGCAGCACGGCGGACTCCGCGCCGAAGGACGAAACCACGGCGGTCTTGCCCGCGAATTCGCCGGTCAGCGCAAGTTCAAGGATGTCCAGCGAATCGCGGCCTTCCGACTTGCGCTGCAATTCGGTCAGGTGGGCGCGGACGGCGGGTTCATGCCGCGTGTCGGGACGCGGCGCGATGCTCTTGGCGGAATCGATCACGGTGAAGTTAGACTTGTTATTCACAGCCAGCCCTCGCGTTCGACATGGGCGCGGACCATCTGCGAAACCTCGGACATGGTCATGCCTTCGGAGCGCCAGCGGGCGCGCGCCTTGGCCAGATTGCGCAGGCGCGCGGTCCATTCGGGGCCGAACTGGTCGGCCAGGTCTTCGCGCAGGCGGCGCGACAGGCCGGGCACCTGGCCGCCGGTGGAGACGGTCAGCAGCAGGTCGCCCCGGCGGACAATGGCCGGGACATGGAAATCGCAGAGCGGCAGAACGTCCTCGATATTGACCAGAACGTTCAGGGCGCGGGCGCGGGTCGCCAGGGCGCGGGATTCGCCTTCGTCCAGGCCAGCCACGAAGAGCAGGTTCAGCCCTGCCAGGGCCTCATCAGGGACATCCTGCGGCAGCAGACGCGCTTCCACCTCCGCCTCGGACAGCAGGGCCTGCCGGCGCACCAGCGCATCGCCCTGACCGATCAGGGCGGCTTTCAGTCTGTGCGGGGTGAGCGTGATCGGGAGCATTCCGGACAGATATGCCCGGATACCTTAAAATGCAAGAAATGTGGTGGGGTTTAAATAATACTACGTCTTTTTGTTTGTATTAATTAGCTCGACCACCGAAAAGGCAATCTTGTCGCGGTGGATCTCGATCTCACCCTTGGCCACGGGCCTGTCGTTGGCCAGGATCAGTACAGCGTCATCCTGGCGGGAATCCAGCTCGATGACAGCGCCGCAGCCCATGCGCAGCAGCTGGTGCATGGGAATAACCGAGCGGCCCAGGACCACCTAGATCTCGACCTTCACATTATCGACATTGGAAGCCAAACGGTGCGCCCTTACATTACTTGGATCGGGCGATGCTGCCGGATCATGGTTTCGGAAGTCTTAACTTGGACGTTGACCTCAAGCCGGACTGGAAGATATCGGACGCAGCTGTGCCCTATCCGGAGGCGCTGGCCGCCATGGAAGCCCGTGCCGAGTCCATCGCGGCGGGCAAGGACAACGAACAGGTCTGGCTGCTGGAGCATCCGCCCATCTACACGGCAGGCACCTCGTCCAACGATGCCGACCTGCTGGAGGCGCGCTTCCCGGTCTATCGCACCGGGCGAGGCGGCCAGTTCACCTATCACGGGCCGGGCCAGCGCGTCGGCTATGTCATGCTCGATCTGAAGCGCAGGAAGCCGGATCTACGGGCCTTCGTCTTCGACCTGGAGCAATGGCTGATCGAGACCCTGGCGCTGTTCAACGTGACGGGCGAACGCCGCGAAGGCCGTGTCGGCATCTGGGTGGATCGCGGCAATGGCCAGGAAGACAAGATCGCCGCCATCGGCGTGCGCATAAGGCGCTGGGTGACTTTTCACGGCGTGGCGCTGAATGTGGAGCCGGACCTGTCGCATTTTTCCGGCATCGTACCCTGTGGCGTCAGCGGCCACGGCGTCACCAGCCTGGCCGACCTCGGCATCCTGGTGACCTTGTCCGATGTCGATGTCGCCATGAAGCAGGCATTTCAAAAAGTTTTTGGCTGAATTACTTTTGCGTCGGGCTTCATTTGAAATTGGAAGATTTCATGCCGCGCATTTCGGCTGTCTTTTTCGCATTCGGTGTCGTCGCCAAGCTGATCGGCATGACGCTCGGCATGCATATGGGGATGTCGGGGGATTTCACCCTGATGCCCGTCCACGCCCATCTCAACCTGATGGGCTTCGTGGTGATGGCGGTTTACGGCACCTTCTATGCCCTGACGCGTGAAACCAAGAACTGCAAACTGGCCTGGCCAACTTCGCCTTCTCGGCGGCGGGCGTACTGGTGATCAAGCCGATTCTGGCGCTGATGCTGACCAGCGGCGACACCGCGCTGGAACCCTTTGTCGGGCTGGGCGGCGCGCTGGCGATGATCGGCCTGATCGTGTTCGGCGCCTCGGTGTTCCGCGAACTGACGCGCAACCGCGCCTAGGCCGACGCCAGGCGCTTGAAGCCCTTTTCGGCGGGCGGCTCGCTGTTGTGCAGATCGACATGGCCGATCCGCGCCGCGGGCGGGCCCTTCATCGCGCTGGCGACAAAGGCTTCCACCGCCTTGGTGGGGCCAGAGACCAGCGCTTCCACCGAACCGTCATCGCGGTTGCGCACCCAGCCGTCGAGCTTGTGATGCTCCGCCGCCATGGCGAAGAAATCGCGGAAGCCCACGCCCTGCACAAAGCCTTTGACATGAACGATCAGCGAAGTCAGGTCGTTGGTCATCTGCGTCTCCACGGGGCTCATACGAATCTGGGTGTCATGCGGCGCTTGTTAAACCCGCCGCGCCGGCGATTCTCTGTTGCAGCCGGTTGAGGTTCATCAGCGAGAACAGGTGCAGGTAGATCAGTTCCAGCGCGCCCGAGGCGTTCAGCTCCGCCAGCTTCTTGGCCGGCAGGGCGCGCAGCTTGTCGCGGCTGACCATCAGGAAGCCGTTCAGGCGGCGCTCGGGATCGTTAGGCAGCGGCAGGTGCGCTTCCGCCGGTTCCAGCAGGCCAAAATCCGACAGCGTCTTGCAGAAGGTCTGGGTGATGACGCTCTGGCCCTGATACTCGCTGAGGAAGTCCAGCACTCCGGTAAGAAACGGGGTCTGCTCGCCGGTGATGCCGTCGAACAGGCGTTCGCCCTCGCCCGCATTGTTGAAGGCGGTGCAGGATACATCGACCATCAGTGTGAAGGTGGTGTTCTTGTCGTCGGTGCCGAAGACGAAGGGATAGCGGCGGATGAAGGCCGGGATATAAGCCGCAGCCCAGCTGCCATCGGGATTGACGAAGATATTCTCATTGTCGCGCACGCCCAACACAGCCGCCGGGATAACGCCGTCATTGGCCTGGCCGAAAACGATGGCGTAATACATTGCCACCAGGGCGAATTCGCCCGCCATCACCGGCACTGAATTGGTGCCCCGCGCGAAATCATATCCGGGGATCGGCTTGATCGAATAATTGAGGTGCTTGTCCTTCGCCAGCGGCGTCACGCCGTCATAGATCAGCATTTGCTTCATTGGTGTGCCCCGAGGCGTGAAAATCCACTGGGGTTCTAGCAAAGCCCCCGGACGGGGGATAGAGCGGGCCGCGATCCTGGTTGCAGTCTTGGCGGATGCCTTGCCGGTGTGGGCCAAACCGCGTTAACGCAGTGCATGCTGCTTCTCTCACGGCAAGTCTCGTTGGCCGTTTTCAGGGTCCATATCGAAAACGGCCTGGCGGTGGCCGCAGGCGTGGGCCTGGCCGGCCTGGCTGTGGGCCTGCCCCTGGGGCTTGAGGCGGGCATGGCCGCCATGGCGGGCGCCATCTGCGTCTCGATCACCGACCAGCCCGATCCGCTGCGCCAGAAGCCCTGGCTGATCAGCTTCGCTTTGGCCTCGGCATGCTTCTTCACGGCGCTGGCCTCGGCAGCGCAGTTCGCCCCGGCCGCCTTCCTCGCCGCCACCGCCGTCACCGGCCTGTGGACCGGATTGATCTCGGCCTATGGCAAGCGGGCGATCAACATCGCCACCACCTCCATCCTGGCCTTCGTCTTCGCCATGGCGGAGCAATTCGCCGATGGCGGCGCGGCGTTGGATGATTTCATCCTGTTTGCCTGCGGCGCAATCTTTTACGCCACCTATGCGCTGGTCTGCGCCGCCCTGTTGGACGACCGGGCGCGGCGGCTGCTGCTGGCCGAGGCGATGCGGGCCTTTGTCAGTTACCTGCGGGCCAAGGCGGCGCTCTACAATCCCTACAGCGAAGGCCCCGCCGCCTTCCGCGCCATGATCGAAGCGCACGCGACCCTGGCCGACCGGCTGCAGGCGGCGCGCGACGCGCTTTATGCCTGCAAGCATCATGCGATGCAGCTCAAGCGGATCGACGCGCTGATCGCGCTGCTGGATTTGTTCGAAACCGTACTGTCCAGCGACGCCGACATCGAGCTGCTACGCCACGCCAAGGCGCGCGACCTGTTCTGGCGCTTCAACCAGTGCATCCACCTGATCGCCGACGAGGTCGAGCGGCTGACGCTGGCGCTGCGCGACCGGCGGCCCCATACCAGCCCACGCGCCCATGAGGCCGAGTTGGCGGCGCTGGTGGCCGCCACCCGAGAGGCGCGCGCCGCAGATCCGGATGACAAGACGCTTTACGCTTTTTCCGCCACGGCGCTGAAGCTGCAACTGGCGGATCAGTATGCCGCCACGCTGGGCCGCGCGCTGGACCGCGACACGCCGCCATCGCGCATAGCCCATGAACTGGATCTGGAGCTGTTCCGCGCCGACACGCCACGCGGCGTGGGCGTGCTGTTGCGCCAGTTTCATTATCGCTCGCCCGCCCTACGCTATGGCGTGCGCCTGGCCCTAGCCATGACCACGGGCTATGCGCTGGCGCTGATCTTCCCTGCCATCGCGCACGCAAACTGGATATTGCTCACCATCGCGCTGATCATGCGCGCCAATTACAGCGTCACGCGCCAGCGCCGTTGGGACCGCGTCACCGGCACGCTGATGGGCTGTGCCCTGGCGGTGCTGTTCCTCAACACCCTGCACGCCTGGGCCTTGCTCGTGCTGATCGCGCTGGCGGTGGGCACCAGCCACGCTTATGGCGGCATCGCCTATCGCGTCACCGCCATCGGCGCATCGGTGTCGTCGCTGCTGCTGCTGCACTTCGTCGATCCGCGGCCCCTATTTCTGGAACGCATCATCGACACGCTGATCGGCGCAGGCCTTTCCTGGGCGTTCAGCTATCTGTTGCCACACTGGGAGCGCTATGACCTGCCCGGCACGGTGCGCACGCTGCTGAAGGCTGACGCCCAGTTCGCCGAAGCGGTGCTACGGCGGCAGCCGGTCTATGGCGCCTATCGCCTTGGACGAAAGAAAACTATCGATGCGGTGGCGGCGATGTCGGGAGCGCTGCGGCGGCTGTCAGACGAGCCCAATGTCAACCGCCGCACCCTGGCGGCGCTGAGCGAATTGCTGGGCGCGAATTATCTGCTGGCGTCGGACCTTTCTTCCATGCCGGTGCTGCTGAAGCTGCGCGCCGCCGATATATCGCCGGACGCCGACGCCCAGATTGACGCCACGCGCAGGCGGGTGGTGGCGCTGTTGTCACCAGGGGCGGCGGATGAAACGGTGATAGATATACCGGAGTGGGAGAGCTTGCACACCCTGCAGGGCGACCGCGCCAGCGAGATTCTGATGCGGCGGCTGGCGCATATCGAGAACGGGGCGCGCAAGGTCGCGCGGCTGTCGGCGCGGCCTGCGCTGGAGCAGTTCTGATTACATCATGTCCGCCCTAGTGCCTGTTCAGGCACCATTCGGCGGCGCGGCCGGGGCCGTAAGTTTCGCGCCATTGCTCTCTGCGCTTCCAAAAGAATTCAGGTGCCTGCTCCCCGGTTCGGCAATCCCCGCCTAGACGACATCTTCCGCTACTGGCTGTCGAAACGCCGCGGCGAACATCCGCCGCTACGAGCCAACATCAGACAGTCGGAGCTGGACGCGGCGGTGCGCCATCTCAAAATTATCGATGAGGACCGCGAACCGGGAAAGCCGCTTCAGTTCCGCCATCGCCTCATCGGCACCCACAACATCGAATGGCTGGGCCGCGATTACACAAGCCAGATGCTGGATGAAAACCTGTATGGCGCGGCGGCACCCGCCCTCGTCGCCAGCTTCATACGCTTCGTGGAGGAAGCCCTGCCCTATCACCGTCGCACCCGAATGGACTGGAACTACCAGAAATTCATCCCACATGAATCCGTGGAGCTGCCGCTGTCCGACGAGACGCACAAGGTCTCCATAATCCCGCGCGGAGGAGTTTTCCGCCTCGCCGTGGCGGGCGACAGGACACAAGAGATTTTCGAGCCGACTGCGGTCTAGTGGCCGTCGTCCAACCAGTGCGGCGGATCGGACACCAGCCTAATGACGCCAAAGCTCCTGCCCGCTTCGATCAGTTGCGGCTTGGAACCGTTGCGCGGGTCGGCGCTGATCTTGCGCGAGACACCGTCGAAATCGGTGATCGTCAGCGTGCCGAACCAGGCAATCGTTATGTCGATGGAGCGCTTCTGGTTGTGGCGGCTGACCAAGGCGGCGGGGAACTTGTCTCGTACTTCTTCTGCATCATAGCCAGCGCTGCAGCCTTATCGGCAGTGCGGTTGCCTTTGTGGGTCCAGTCGATGTCAACGCCCGCCATCCTCACCACCGTGACGGGGTTCTGGCCAGACAAGCCGATCACGTAGCACCAATGCATCAGATAGGCACGCTCGGTCAAGCGGAAGGTAGCGCCGATGGAGATCTGTGGCGCCGCCCTTCTTCATGTCCGAGATGACAGCCTTGGTGGCGGCGCGGAAATCCTGCGACAGATCATCGACCATGGCGCTTGTGGGAAACTTCGCACATCATGCCGGACCCGATACGTCTGCCATTTCACAATCCTCAGGAGAAACAGCCAGAAAGAATGCAAATCGGTTTTCATTCCGGCCGTGCGACCAACTTACAATGAGTCGCGCGCGGATAGTGCGGCCAGACCCTCGAGGATGCGGTGGATAGCGCCATGTAGGTCGCGCCCCGCTTCAGCGCGCCAGAGGCGAAGAATGACATAGCCTTGCTCGGCCAGCAGGCGGTCGCGCACGGGGTGGATAGCGGATTTGTCGCGGCCCGGTTCCCCATCGACCAAGTCGATCACCAGCCGCGCGTCATGTTCGACGAAATCCAGGTGGAAGGTCTTGAAGTGCGCCGCTTTGCGAAAGTGCCAGCCCTGCTCGCGCATCTCACGCAGCCGCGACCAGAGCCGGCCATCGAGCGTTTTTCGGGGTACAAGCGGGCGCTTGCGCTGCATCACTTATTTGATTCTTGGCGCGCGGCGGCGATGAACTCCGCCGCCTTGTCGAGTTCACGCGCCAGGCTAGTGGCGCGGACTTCCGATTCATGGTCGCGGCCCCATTTCGACGCCTGGTAATCTTCGTCGATACGGGCCAAGGCGAAGACCTGTATCGACACCAGTTCGCCCTCAGCCAGCGCCAGGGCCAGCACCACCGATCCGGCGATGGAGGCGACAACATGCAGCGCCGCCAGCGAGAACGAGTCCTGCTTTTCCAGCGCGGCGCGGAAGGCGGCCAGCGTGGCGGGCGGCTGATCTTGATGGGTGAAGCTTTCGACCACCACGAACTCGACGCCGTATTTTCCGCGGGCCCAGCCCAGCATTGGGTCCCAGCATTCGGCTTGCAGCTTGATCAGTTCCAGCGGCTGGTTGGCGCGGTAGCAAAGTAGATCATTCTCACCGAAGCGCAGCACCGCATCGATCACTGCATCGCGGTTCGCCGCTACGCCGTCAATAACCGTATCGGCCAAGCGCAGGAAGGGCATGGTGACGGGATCGATGGTCTCGCCCTGCCCGGCCCATTCCGCTGCGATGGCGTCGGCCAGGGCGCGGGTCGGCACCGCCAGCCTGTTCTTGGCGGGGGTCTGTACCGGCCTGCCATCCAGCAGGATGCGGAAACCGTCTTCGGCCTCGCCGACCGAAACTGCCTTGTAGAACCGCTTCATTTGCTTTTGCGCTTCTGGCCCGTAGCGGTCGCCTTGCGCTTGGCCTTCTGCATCGTCTTCGTGCGCTTGGGCTCTTCGCGGCGCGGCGCGGGCGCCGGTGCCGCCTTCTTCTGTTCGTACTTCTTGGGCGGGAAGGGATTGCGCCCGTCATCCTCGCGGAAGCCCAGCGTGCCCCAGGTCTTTTCCATGTGCGGCGGCAGCGGAGCCGTCACGTTCAACCGCCCGCCATCGGGGCGGGCAATGTCGATCTGGCGCGCGTGCAGGTGCAGCTTGTCGGGGATGTCGCCGCGCCCGCGCGATTCTGCGCCGGCATACTTGAAATCGCCGACGATGGGCGTGCCCAGCGAGGCGAGATGGACGCGGATCTGGTGCGTGCGCCCGGTGATGGGGCGCGCCGCCACCCAGGCGAACTCGGCGCCCGCCGTCGCCACCACGGCATATTCGGTGAGGGCGAACTTGGCGCCCTCCTCGTCATCTTCCACCGTTGTCATGCGCTCGTCGCGGCCATGCGGGCCGTGGCCGCCTTCCTTGGCCAGCGCCGCCTTGACCACGCCGCGCGCTTGCTTCGGTACGCCGCGCGTCAGCGCCCAATAGACTTTCGAAGCATCCCGATGCGCCAGCGCCTGAGACAGGCCCGATGCCGCCAGTGTGGTGCGGGCCAGCATCAGCACGCCCGAAGTATCACGGTCTAGACGATGAACCAGCTTGGGGCGCACGGTCTTCTCGAACATCAGACTGTCGAGCATGCCATCGACATGCTTGGTCAGACCGGAGCCGCCCTGCGTCGCAAGCCCCGCAGGCTTGTCCAGCACGATCACATGCTTGTCCATGTAGAGGATGCGGTCCTGCAGCGAGCCCATGGGCTTCTGCTGTTCGGGCCTCGGCTTTTCCGGCGCATCGGAAACGGCGTGGATTACCTGCGGCGGGAGCTTCATCGCCTGTCCCGAGGCGACGCGGTCGGCGGATTTCACCCGCCCGCCATCAAGACGAATTTCGCCCTTGCGCAGCAGTTTCTCCAGCAAGCCATGGGTGACGGCGGGATAGTGCCGCTTGAACCAGCGGTCGATGCGGATGCCGTCATCCTCGGCGTGAATGGTGCGGATTTCAGGCATAGAGCGCACGAACCAAATAGAGGCCAGCGAACAGCGCGGCGATGGACAGGACGACGGAACCGATGATGTAGAAGGCGGCCAGCGCGTATTCGCCCTTCTGCAAAAGCAACACGCTGTCGAGCGAGAAGGTCGAGAAGGTGGTGTAGCCGCCCAATATTCCGGTGGCGAGGAAGGCGCGCATCTCCGACGACAGGTTCAGCTTCAGCGCGCCCAGTTCCACCAGCATGCCCATCAGCAAACCACCGCTGATATTGACGGCGAAAATGCCCCAGTTGAAAGCCGCGCCAGCCGGCTGCACCCAGCCCGCCACGAAATAGCGTAGAAGTGCGCCCAGACCACCACCCAAGCCCACCGACAGGATCACGCCCATCTAGCTGCCCCCGCTGCGCTTCGCCCGCAGCTTTGACCAATAATCCAGCCGCTTGGCAATCTCGCGCTCGAAACCGGTCTCCTTGGGGATATAGAACTGCTTGCGGTCCATCTTGTCGGGGAAATAGTTCTGGCCGGAAAAGCCGTCTTCCGCTTCATGGTCATAATTGTAGCCAGCCCCATAGCCGAGATTCTTCATCATCTTGGTCGGGGCGCTGAGGATATGGGCCGGCGGCATCAGCGAGCCATATTCCTGCGCCGCGCGCTTCGCAGCCGGGAAGGCGCGGTAAACCGCGTTCGATTTCGGCGCAGTGGCGAGATAGACGATACATTGCGCCAGCGCCAGTTCGCCTTCGGGCGAACCAAGGAATTCATAAACATCCTTGGCGGCCAGCGCCTGATGCACCGCTTCCGGATCGGCCAGCGAAATGTCTTCGATGGCCATGCGCACCATGCGGCGGGCGATGTAGAGAGGCTGCTCGCCGCCTGCCAGCATCCGCGCCAGCCAATAGAGCGCTGCATCGGGATCGGACCCGCGAACCGATTTGTGCAGTGCGGAGATGAGATTGTAATGCTCCTCGCGGCTCTTGTCGTAAAGCGGCATGCGCCGCTGCACTGCCGCCATGAGGCCCGCGGGATCGAGCGGCTTGACGGTGCGCAGGTTGGCGACTTCTTCCGCCAGGTTCAGCAGATATCGGCCATCGCCATCGGCCATGGCGCGCAAGGTGGCACGGGCATCGGCCTCCAGCTTGAGCGGCTCGCCGTAATGCGCTTCGGTGCGCTGCAGCAATGCTTCCAGCGCAGCGTCATCCAGACGGCGTAGCACCAGCACCTGACAGCGCGACAGCAACGCGCCATTGAGTTCAAAGGACGGGTTCTCGGTGGTGGCGCCGACCAAGACCACGGTGCCGTCCTCCACCACCGGCAGGAAGCTGTCCTGCTGGCTGCGGTTGAACCGGTGAATCTCGTCGACGAACAGCAGCGTGCCGCGGCCCATGCGGCGGCGCTGGCGCGCGGCGTCGAACGCCCTCTTCAGGTCAGCAACGCCGGAAAACACCGCCGACAATTGTTCGAAGCTGAGATCGAAGGCATCGGACAGCAGCCGCGCCGTCGTGGTCTTACCGGTGCCAGGCGGCCCCCACAGGATGATGGATTGCGGCCGCCGCGCCGCCACCATGCGGCCCAAGGGCGCTTCCGGTCCCAACAGCTGATCCTGCCCCACCACCTCGGCAAGGGCTGTGGGCCGCAGGCGGTCGGCCAGCGGGCGCGGCGCGCCGGCGGCCTCGCTTCCGGCTTCAGCCGTGCTAGATTTGAACAGGTCGGACATGGCTGCAATCTACAAACTATTGCCGCCTGCCGATACCGGGCTCAACCAGCGAAAGAGGCTGTAATCCGGCGGCCACCGCGTTCCAGCGTGACCTGCCAGCGGGTCGCGGCGTTCAGCGCCCGCACCAGTTCCCCGGTGCGATCCACTTCGACGCCGTTGATGCCGCGAATTATGTCACCGGGGCGGAACCCCTGCGCCGCGGCCAGGCTGTTGTCCGGGACCTTGGTCACAGCGATGCCCTTAGCGAAGAGATCGGCGCCCAGATCGAGCGCCACGGCGGGCGAAAGGTTTTCCACCTTTGCGCCGCTGAGCGGATTGCGGCCCGCGATGGTCTGGGTCTCGCGCGGCGGATTTTCCGGCGGCAGCGCCACGGTCGCCATCACGTCGCGGGTAGCCTTGCCGCTGGCCACCGCCACGCGCACGCGCGCGCCGGGAGCATGGGTGGCGATGCGGTAATTCAGCGCCTGCACATCATCCACCGGCGTGCCGTTCACCGCCTGCACTACATCGCCGCTCTTCACACCGGCATTGGCCAGAGGCCCGCCGGGATAGACGTCCTTGATCAGCACGCCGCCGGGCCGCGCCAGGCCCAGACTGGCGGCGATAGCGCTGGTGACGGGCTGGCCGCTAACGCCCGCCCAGGCCAGGCGCACGCCGCGCGTGACGCCCGCCTGCCCGCCTTCGACGCCTTCGACCACGCGCCGCGCCAGATTGGCGGGAATGGCGAAGCCGATGCCGACGCTTCCGCCGCTGCGCGAATAGATCGCGGTGTTGATGCCCGCCAGACGGCCTTCGGTGGTCACCAGAGCGCCGCCGCTGTTGCCGGGATTGATGGCCGCATCCGTCTGGATGAAATACTGATAGTCGCCGCCCGCGATTTGCGTGCGCGCCTGGGCCGAGACGATGCCCATGGTCACGGTCTGGCCGACGCCGAAGGGATCGCCCACCGCTAGCACCAGATCGCCCACCTGCACCCGGTCGGAATCGGCGAAGAGCACGAAGGGAAGCTTCTCGCCCTTGGCGTCGATCTTCAGAACCGCCAGATCGGTTCGCGGATCGGCGGTCAGCACCCGGGCCTTGAACTCGCGCTTGTCGCTCAGCGCCACCACTATCTCGTTGCCGCCATCGACCACATGGTTGTTGGTGAGGATGATGCCCTCGGCGCGCACGATGACGCCAGAGCCCAGCGATTGCTGCACGCGTTGGCGCATCTCTGGGCTGGCGCCGAAGAAGCGCGAGAAGAAGGGATCGTTCATCAGCGGATTGGACTGTTGCTGGACAACGGTGCGGGCATAGACATTGACCACGGCGGGGGCGACGCGCCGCACAACCGGCGCGAAGGTGAGCTGCACTTCGCCCATGCCTAATGGCGAGATAAGCGTGGGCATCTGGCCGCCCGCGGGCGGATTGAGCTGCACCGGGTTCTGCGTGTTCTGCGCCGTGCCCTGCCCCACATAGGCATAGGCCAGCGCGCCGGCAGCTAAGATCGCGGCGGCAGAAATCAGCGTGGTAAGGCGTTCGCGGGTCATGGCGGTCCCAAAGAAAAAGGGCGGCATCACTGCTGCCCTGAATCTATTTCAAACCGTGGCGAAAATCAGGCTAGCGCCATTAATCTTCGGTAGCCTCGGCCACTTCCACCGGGCCCGAATCCTGGCCCTTGGCGGACACATCGCGGTCCACGAACTCGATGATCGCCATCGGGGCGTTGTCGCCGAAGCGGAAACCGGCTTTCAGCACGCGTGTATAGCCGCCCTTGCGGTCGGCATAGCGCGGGCCCAGCACGTCGAAAAGCTTGGTCACCTGGGCGGCGTCCTTGACCTGGGCCAGCAGCTGGCGGCGGGCATGGAGATCGGTCTTGCCGCGGCGAGACAGCGTCACCAACTTCTCGATCACCGGGCGAAGGTCCTTCGCCTTGGGCAGCGTGGTCTTGATCTGCTCGTGCTTGATCAGCGCGGCCGTCATGTTGCCCCACATCGCCTTGCGGTGCGAAGCGGTGCGGTTGAACTTGCGGCCTTGATTGCCGTGACGCATTTAAACTCCTCCATGGCCGGGCAGCCCGTCAGGACGCGACCCGGCCATCCATCTTGATCAGTATTGGTCTTCGTAACGCTTGGCGAGGTCTTCGATGTTCTCGGGCGGCCAGCCATGCACTTCCATGCCCAGATGCAGGCCCATTTCGGCGAGAACAGCCTTGATCTCGTTCAGCGACTTGCGGCCAAAGTTCGGGGTGCGCAGCATCTCGCCTTCGGTCTTCTGGATCAGGTCGCCGATGTAAACGATGTTGTCGTTCTTCAGGCAGTTGGCCGAACGCACCGACAGTTCCAGCTCGTCCACCTTCTTCAGCAGCACCGGGTTGAAGGCTAGGTCGGGCTTGGCTTCCTCGGTGGTGCGCAGCTGCGGCTCTTCGAAGTTGATGAAAACCTGCAGCTGGTCCTGGAGGATGCGTGCGGCATAGGCTACGGCATTGTCCGAGGTGACGGCGCCGTTGGTTTCGACGGAGAGCGTCAGCTTGTCATAGTCGAGGATCTGGCCCTCGCGGGTGTTCGCGACCTTGTAGGAGACGCGCTTGACCGGGCTGAACAGCGAGTCGACCGGGATCAGGCCAATAGGAGCATCTTCCGGGCGGTTGCGGTCGGCGGGGACATAGCCCTTGCCGGTGGCGATGGTGAGCTCCATGCGGAACTCAACCTTCTCGTCCAGTGTGCAGAGCACCAGGTCGGGGTTCAGCACTTCGATGTCGCCGCTCACCTGGATGTCGCCGGCCTTGACCTCGCCCGGACCCTGCTTGCGCAAGCTGACGCGCTTCGGACCTTCGGCATGCATGCGCAGCGAGATCTGCTTCACGTTGAGCACGATGTCGGTGACGTCTTCGCGCACGCCCTGGATGGACGAGAATTCGTGCAGCACGCCTTCGATCTGGATGGCGGTGACGGCGGCGCCCTGCAGCGACGACAACAGCACGCGGCGAAGCGCGTTGCCCAGCGTCAGGCCGAAGCCGCGCTCGAGCGGCTCGGCGGTGATAGTGGCGTTGCGGCCGCCCTCATGACCGACATCAGTCATGAGCTTCTGCGGCTTGATCAGTTCCTGCCAGTTTTTCTGAAACATGTTTTTCCTCATCGTTTCCCGGACATGTCGGACCATGTCCATACGGCGACGGAGGTTAGTTGGAGTCCGAATGCAAAACTTTACTTTGGTCGCCCCAGCTCTCGCCGGCGCTCATTTTAGACGCGGCGGCGCTTGGGCGGACGGCAGCCATTGTGCGGGATCGGCGTCACGTCGCGGATGGAGGTGACGGTCAGACCCACGGCCTGCAGCGCGCGCAGCGCGGATTCACGGCCCGAGCCGGGGCCCGAGACTTCCACTTCCAGGGTGCGCATGCCGTGCTCAACGGCTTTCTTGCCGGCGTCTTCGGCGGCCATCTGCGCCGCATAAGGCGTCGACTTGCGCGAGCCCTTGAAGCCCATCATGCCCGACGAGGACCAGGAGATCGCGTTGCCCTGGGTGTCGGTGATCGTGATGATTGTGTTGTTGAAGGTGGCGGCGACATGGGCAACGCCCACGACCACGTTCTTCTTTTCCTTCTTGCGCGGACGGCCAGCGGCCTTCTTGTCGGGAGCTGCCATGTTACTTGGTCACTTTCTTCTTGCCGGCGATCGCCTTGGCAGGCCCCTTGCGGGTGCGGGCGTTAGTGTGGGTACGCTGGCCGCGAACCGGCAGGCTCTTGCGATGACGCAGGCCGCGATAGCAACCCAGATCCATCAGGCGCTTGATGTTCATGGCGACGTCGCGGCGCAAATCGCCTTCAACGAGGAAATCGCGGTCGATCACTTCGCGGATCTGGATGACCTCGGAATCGGTCAGGTCACTGACGCGGCGCGTCGGATCGATACCCAGCTGGGTGATGATCTGCTTCGCGACCTGGGGCCCGATTCCGTGAATGTAGCGCAGGCCGATTTCGACGCGCTTCTGGGTCGGGATATTGACGCCGGCGATACGTGCCAAGGTGCTTCTCCGATGGCCG
>CANFDA010000021.1 GCA_947445215.1 Alphaproteobacteria bacterium
CCCCTCGATCGTGCGCGTCCATGCCGCCGGCTCCATCGTCTTGTTATAGCGTTCTGGCGTCGCGTCATTGAAGAAGCCATGGACCGAATTCGGCCAGAGATGGCCTTCATAGCGTATCGCGTTCGCTTTCAACGCCGCTTCCTGCGCAGGCCATCCTCCCGCCAATGGCCTGTCGAGCGCCCCAAGGCCCGCGGCCCGGCCTATGACCTGGCCTTGGATGCCGCATTGGAAGCGATCAACCGCTGCAAGGCCGATAACCAGAATATCAGCGTCCAGGTGACGGACGCCGCCAACGAGATCGTGGTGCTGATCAGCCCCAACGCGGCGGGCATGCGGTCGCTGCGTCTGCTGAGGGGAAAGGCCGTCACACCTCAATATGACGGGCTAGCCCAGCTCCGCCGCCTGCGGCCTTGCAGTCACCGACCCGGTGATCGCGGCCCGCATCGCGGGCGATGTGGCGGTGGGATATCCGGTCTCGGTCCCGGTCATCTTGGGTACCGACATGATCGGCGCGATTACCGTTTCGGGCAGTGAAATCAATAATGTTGAAGTCTGCGCCAATGCGGACCTCTCCAAGATTCAAGCCCGCCTGAAGTAAACTTCACGGTACGAGGAGGCAGGCAAAGTGCGCTTTCGCCCTGCTGACGATGCCGCTAGGCTGTCGCCAACTGGAAAGCCTGGCCACAATTATTTGGAGGGACCGATGAACGCCCGTACTCTCTTGGCGACAGCCATGCTCGCGGCGTTGCCGCTTCTGCCCAGTGGCGCTTTCGCGCAGCCGGCCAAGGTCATGCCCGGTATCACCGGCGTGGAGTGGGGCACGACCCAGAAAGGCGAGAAGGTCCAGATTTTCACCCTGACCGGCACGGGCGGCATGGTTGCCAGGATCACCAATTTCGGCGCCGTGGTGGTGGATCTGTTCGTGCCGGATCGCAACGGCAAGCCGGTCAATGTGGTGCTGGGCTATGACGATTTCGCGTCTTATGAACGCGGCGGCGTTTTTAGCGCCCTGATCGGACGCTACGCCAACCGCCTGTCGCTGAAATTTCCCGTTGCGGGCAAGATGTATGAACAGCCTGCGCCGCCGCCGCCGCCGGCGGGCGGAACGGCCCGCAACTACATCCAGCATGGCGGCGCAAACCCCTTTCACCGGCGGGTGTGGGAAGCAGCCGCGCATAACGGGCCGGAGCCCAGCTTGGCGCTCACCCTGAAGGATGCGGACGGCACCGGCGGCTTCCCAGGCAACATCGTCGTGACGGTCACCTATACGGTGCGGGCCGACAACACGATTGTGCTGGATTACAAAGCCACTACCGACAGGCCAACGGTGATGAACCTCACCAACCATTTCTATTTCAGCCTGAATGGCGGGGTGAAAAATATCGACGATCAGCGCCTGACGCTTTTCTCCAGCCGCTATCAGCCCTTTGACGCCAACGCGATGCCCACCGGTGTGATCGCTAGCGTGGCGGGCACGCCCTATGACTTCACCAAGCCCACGCGCATGGCCGACCGGTTGTATCTGCCCGATGTGTATCAAGTCGCCGGCAATGGCACCCGCATCATGGGTTATGACACCGCCTTCCTGACGGATGGCGTGGTGGGACAGTTGCGGCCCGCCGCCCGCCTCGACGATCCCGATACCGGCATCGTGATGGTGACATCTACTACCCAGCCGGGCCTTGAGCTCTACACCCAGAACATCGCCACCCCCGTCAGGGGCCGGGGCGGCGCCATGTATGGCAATCACTTTTCCATCAGCCTGGAGACGCAAAGGGCTCCCGACACGCCGAACCATCCCAACTTCACTTCGGCCGACGTGACGCCGGAAAAGCCGCTGCATGAAGTGACCGAGTACAGTTTCAGCACGCTGAAGTGAGTTGGTGATGTCGTCTGCCCCTGAAATGACTTTCGAGCAGGTGTTCGCTTCGGTTGGCACCGCCCGCTTTCTTTCCGAGTATTGGACAAAAAAGCCGCTTTACCTGAAAGGCGAAAAAGGGCGCTTCGAGCGTCTTTTTTCCTGGGCCGATCTCAATCAGATCCTCGCCTGGCATCCGCCGCCACAGCCGCAGCTGCGCCTCTTTCAGGAGGGCGTCATGGTGGATCTGCGGCGCTATATTGACGGGCCGGTTGGCAATCTCAGATTGAACCCGGGCGGCCTGATGGCGATACTGGCGCAGGGCGCCACCATGATCATGGATGGGGTGCAGGAAGTCTCTCCCGCTATACATGATCTGACGGCGTCTTTCGAAGAGACGTTATCCTCTACCTGCGCCGCCAACCTCTATGCCGGCTGGCGCACGCAAAAAGGCTTCAATGTCCATTGGGACCCGCACGAGGTCTTCGCGTTGCAGCTGGCGGGCCGCAAGCGGTGGCAGGTCTTCGCGCCGACGCGCATCGACCCGCTGGCCGATGACATTGAAACCGCGGAGCCGCCAAAGGGCCAACCCATCTGGGAAGGCATTCTGAGCGAGGGCGATGTTCTTTATCTGCCCAGAGGCTTTTGGCACGTGGCGTATCCGCTGGACGAACCATCGCTGCACATCACTTGGAGCGCCCATACCTTCACCGGCGTGGAATTCCTGCAATGGTGGATGCGCACGCTGCGACGTCATCCCGAGGCAAGAACGAGTTTGACCCGGCTGAACGATCCGCAAGCCCGGAAAGCCTATGCGGCGAAGCTGGTGGATTTGCTGGCCGCGTCAACTCAAGGCGATCCGCTGGATCAGTTTCTGCAGACACAGCAGGCGGTGCGCAGACCGCGTCCCCGTATCCGGCTGCCGCAAGCGCCGATTGAGCAAGGTGCGCCACTGTCGCCGGACACCACGATACGCCTGGCCAATCTCAGCGCGCTTTTTGTCGAGCACGACGCAGGCGAGCCTTTGGCGAAATTCGCCGTGGGCGGCTCCTATTGGTATATTCGGCCGGAGTTTGTCGCGGCTTTCCGGCGCCTCTCTGGTGCGCAAGGCGTTTCCATAGGGGACTTGGCCGCGACCATCGCCGACAAGAGCCTGGTTCCGATGTTCCACGGCACCATAGATGCCTTCGCCGGCGCCGGCCTGCTCTTCAAAGAGATTTGCTGACGGGTCGTCCCAATAACGGTGATATTTCCGGCTTTCTGGATAGTCTTACCAAGGCGATGTCGCTGACGGAGCTGATTGATCAGCCGGACAGCATCCTGCTTAAATAAGCCGATATCCCGGACGATTTTTGTAAGGGAATCAAAATCGGACCTCGTAATTGCCTGAGCGGGAAAACACATCGCGACGGCTAACCCTGTGACATATCAGGAGTGTTGTTTTTATGACACTTTTTAGAGTTTTTTTATTCAAAGCTTCCGTAATAGGCAATATTTAGCTTCCCATTACGTCAATTATAGAAAATATCACGTTTGACTAAAATAGACCGTATCACCGATTTAAACATAACGATGTTCGGGTCATCGAGTTGATGAAAAACGTAATTATTTAAAGGGAAAATTTCATGAATTTTGGATCACGTTTCTCGCGCGTCTTGGCGCTCGCTTCGGTAAGCAGCCTGGCAATGACCGCCGCCGCCTTCGCGCAGACCGTTGTTCAGGGTCCCACCGAAACGGTGACTGTCACCGGTTCGCGCATTCTTCAGGATGCGGCCTCATCGCCCACGCCTCTTACCGTGGTCAGCTCGCAGGAGCTGCTGGCAACCACCCCCAGCAACCTGATGGACGGCCTGAACAAGCTGCCCGTGTTCCAGAACAGCGCCACCCGCCGCAACGCGGGCAACGCCGGTCAAAACGCCGGCGGCTCCTTCCTCAACCTGCGCAATTTCGGCCAGAACCGCACTCTGGTCTTGTTTGACGGCATGCGCATGCCGGTGGCGAGCCAGAGCGGCGCCGTCGACATCTCCATCCTGCCGCAGTCGCTGATCGCTCGCGTCGACGTCGTCACCGGCGGCGCCTCGGCCGTCTACGGTTCCGACGCCGTCACCGGCGTGGCCAACTTCATCCTCGACAAGAATTTCAGCGGCGTGAAGTACGACGCCAACGCCGGTCTCTCGATGTATGCCGACGGCATGCAGTACAAGTGGGATGTCGCGGCCGGTATGCCGTTGCTCGGCGGCCGCGCCCACATTTTGGGTTCTCTCCAGCATTCCAAGTATGACGGCGTCCGGAAGCTGGACCGCCCCATCGGTCGGAATCAGCTGGGCTCCTATGGTTCCGGGAGCTCCCCGCTCGCCCCGAACACCAATGTCTACCAGGCCGGCCAGACCAACAATACCTCTACCGGCAAGATTGGCTGTACGGCCGCCGGCGCCGGTCTTCGCCTCCCCTGTTCGGTCAACGGTTACGAGTTCGGAACCCCCGGCACTCCCAGCCCGATCTTCTTCGGCAATATACCGGCGGGCCAGACTGCCATTGCCGTGGGCTGCCCAACCTGCGCTCGCACCAGCAACAATACGATCTTTGGCGACAGCGTGAACAACACGGCGTTCGCTCGCTTCAGCATTCGCTTGACGGACGACATCCAGTTCTTCGCCCAGGCCTCGGCGGCCGAAGCCACCATTCATAACTACTTCTTCACAATGCAGCAGGCGGTTGACCGTCAGACGGAATACTTCTTCCGTAACAATGCCTTCCTGCGCCCTGACACTCGGGCGCTGCTGGGCGACAACAGCGCCACCAACCCGCTCTGGGCCAGCGACGGCACCAACACGTTCACGAATACGATGTGGTACGACGCTGATGACCGCATGCGCGAAACCAACAACGTCGCGCGCAACCTCGTCTTCTCCACCGGCATGAATGGCGTAGCCTTCGAGAACTGGCAGTGGAACATTCACTACACCCATGGCGAAAATCGCCTCTCCACCACCGGCATCCACAACGGCAACAACCAGTTCCATGTCGCGGCCCAGGATGCCGTGATCGAAAATGGCTCGATTAAGTGCTGGAATGAAACGGCGGCGGCGATCGCTCAGTTCGGCCGCCTCTATCCCGGTTGCGTGCCGATCAACAGCTTCGGCCGGAATGTGTCGTCGCAGGGCGCCGTCGATTACTGGGGCCGCAACACCCACTACAACATGACCAACACGATGGACGACCTCGCGGCCGACATAAGCGGCGAACTGTTTGACCTGCCGGCTGGTCCGGTGAAGGTGGCCGGTGCCATCGAAATGCGCTGGCTCGATTATGTGATCGACTCCAACGCTTCGCCGACCGCCGTGGTGAACTGCTACGGCCTGCGTCTGTGCAGCGCCCGCCTCACGCACCCGACCCTTCATCCGGCCCAGAATCTGCCTGGCACCGGTTTCATCTCCACCGCCGACCAGAAATATGTCAATCAGACCCTGTGGGACAACAACACCCTGCCGTCTGTCACGGCCAGCCAGACCGTGTGGGAAATCTCCGGCGAAATGGGAGTTCCCCTCCTTGCCGACCTGCCGTTCGTCCAGCGCTTCGACCTGTCGCTGGCGGGACGCCATACCGCCTACAGCATCTCCGGTCCGGTGCAGACCTGGAAGATCGGCCTCGACTACCAGGTCAATGACGACGTCCGCTTCCGCGGCACGAACTCCGTCGACATTCGTGCCCCCACGCTGAACGACCTGTACTCGCCCGCTACCTCGAACAGCGGTCCCTTCGTGGATCCGCTGACCAACTTCAACCCGGGCGGCATCCAGACCATTGCGGGCGGCAATCCCGACCTGAAGCCGGAAGTGGCCCGTACCTTTACGGGTGGCCTGGTGCTGACCCCGACCTTTATCCCCGGTCTGACATTCTCGGCGGACTATTACAGCATCACCCTCAGCAACGCGATTGCCAACATCAGCGGGTCGAACCTGGCGGTCGCGAACCTTTGCATCGGCTCGGGCGGCACGTCTCCGTTCTGCTCGCTGTATGACCGGCCGTTCGCTTATAGCAACACCACGACGGCCAACTATCCGACGCTGCTGCGGAGCCAGAGCCTCAATGCCGCCTTCAACGTCCTCGAAGGTCAGGACTATGAGGTCAGCTATGGCTTCGACATGGCGGACGTGATGTCCGACATTCGGGGCAATGTGAACCTCCGCGCCATGCTAAACCTGCAGCCGGTGAACAGCACCAGCAGCTTCGTCGGCGCGCCGGTGACGCACACCACCAGCCCCAAGGGCCGTACCTCGATCTCCGCGGGCTACACCCTGGACAGCTGGAGCGTAAACACCCAGTGGCAGTACTTCGGCGGCTTCAACAAGAACGGTGTTGTCCCTCCCTGTGTGCTCTCCACGACGTCCCCCACTGCGGGGTATTGCACGGGCATGACGTACTATGCCGAAAATCGCGTCCGCAGTTTCACCCAGACGTCCTTCACCCTCTCCAAGCGCATTACGCTTGATAATGGAGCGGCCATGCAGGCCTACTTCAACGTGCAGAACGCCTTCAACTCGGTCCCGGGGGACGTGGCTGGCTCGAGCGGCAATCCGGGTGGCATCAGCACCTCGCCCGGCCAGGACCTGATGGGCCGCTACTTCACCATCGGTCTTCGCGGCAACTTCTAATCGCTGGGCACTTGCCCCGGCATCCTACAAGGGCCGCAGCTTCGTGCTGCGGCCCTTTTTTTGTCCCGGGCGAAGGTACGCCCCCGGGGCTGTACGGGCCGACCCCGGCGCTTTAGTACGCAATCATGCAATCGCCTGTTTTTGCCTTGTCTGATCTGCCGGTCGCTGAGTGTCTGCCGCGCCTGCTAGCCGCGCTTGCCGCACAGCCCAATGCCGTGCTGGTCGCGCCGCCGGGCGCGGGCAAGACCACCACGGTGCCGCTGGCGCTGCTGCATGCGGCCCCCATGGACAGGGGCCGTATCCTAATGCTGGAACCGCGCCGGCTGGCAGCTCGTGCCGCCGCCACCCGAATGGCCAGCCTGATCGGCGAGAAGGTGGGGCAGACGGTCGGCTTTCGCACCCGGCTGGAAAGCGCCGTGTCCGCCGCCACCCGCATCGAAGTGGTGACGACGGGTCTTATGGTGCGCCGCCTGCTGGGCGATCCCGGGCTGGACGGCGTTTCAACCGTGATCCTTGATGAAATCCATGAGCGTTCGCTGGAAGCCGACCTGGCGCTGGCGCTCTGCCTAGATGCACAGGCGATGCTGCGGCCGGATCTGCGGCTCCTTGCAATGTCTGCGACGCTGGATGGTGCGCGCCTCTCCGCGCTCATGAACGCGCCCATCGTGGAAAGCGCCGGGCGCATGCATCCGGTGGAGACACGTCATGCCGTGCGCGATCTCGCCCATGTGCGCGACCTGCCAGCGGCGATGGCGCGCGCCATCCGCGCCGCGCTGGCGGAAGCGCCGGGTGACATCCTGGCCTTCTTGCCGGGCATGGGTGAAATCCGCCGCACGGAAACAGAGTTGGACGGGTTGGATGCCTTGTTGCTGCCGTTGCATGGCGATCTGGCGCCTGCGGCGCAAGATCTGGCGCTGCGGCCCGCCGAAGGGCGGCGCGTGGTGCTGGCCACCGCGATTGCGGAAACCTCGCTCACCGTGCCGGGCGTTCGCATCGTCATTGACGGCGGCTTCCGCCGCAGCCCACGCTTCAACCCGGCCAGCGGCCTGACGCAATTGACGACCGAACGCGTCAGCCGCGCGGCGGCGGATCAACGCGCGGGCCGCGCCGGGCGGGAAGCCCCCGGTCTCGCCGTCCGCCTGTGGACCGAAGCGGCGCAGCGTGGTCTGCGCCCCTATGACCGGCCGGAAATACTGGAAGCCGAACTGTCCGGCCTGGTGCTGGATTGCGCCGCCTGGGGCACGCCGGCGCAGCAGCTTGCCTTTCCGGATGCTCCGCCCGAGGGCGCGCTGTCGGCCGCGCGCGCATTGCTCGCCGACTTGGGCGCGATGGATGAAGACGGCGTTATCACGTTACTGGGCAAGCGCATGAGCATGCTGGGCGCGCATCCGCGCCTGGCGGCGATGATGCTGGCGGCGGACGAGGGCGGGCAGGCGGCGCGCGCCTGCGATATCGCGGCTCTGCTGGAAGAACGCGATCCGCTTCGTGGGCCGCAGACCCCGTCCGACATTACGGCGCGGTTGGACGCGATTGCCGATCCGTCCGCGGCCGCCGCGCTGGGCGCCGACCGCAACGCGATCCAGCGTATCCGGCAGGCGGCGCGGCAATATCGCGCGCGGCTGGGCGTGCGCGCCGAGATCGCGGCGGGCGATCCCGCGCCGCTGATCGCGGCGGCGTTTCCCGACCGGCTGGCGCAGCGCCGCAGCGAGCCCGGCGGCTTCCGTTTGTCGGGCGGCGGCGGCGCCTGGCTGCCGGTGACCGACCCATTGGCGAAAGCCGGGCTGCTCGCGGTGGCGGCGCTGGAGATGAAGACGACGCCGCTGATCCGTATGGCCGCGCCGCTGGAGATTTCCGATCTACCCGCCACGCTTGTCGTGCGCATCCAGGAAACGGTGGAGACCAGCATTGATCCCGTCAGTGGCAGCATCCTGGCGCGGCGGCGCAAGCGTCTTGGTGCGCTGATACTGGAAGAACGCGCCGCGCCGCCGGGTGCCGCCGACGCGGTGGCGGCGCTGCTGGCGGCAGTGCGCGACAATCCTTCCCGCTTGCCCTGGACGGACATGGCGCGCGATCTGCAGGCGCGTCTGCGGCTGATGCAGGGGCTGGAAGCGGACATCTGGCCCGCTTCGGATGACACAAGCTTGATCGCCACGCTGGACGATTGGCTCGGCTCGCATCTGCACGGGCTGACGCGGCTGGGCGATCTCGCATCGCTCGATCTGGCCGCGCTTCTCGTCGGCCGGTTGGACTGGGCGCTCAAAGCCCGGCTCGACAAGGAATTGCCGACGCATCTGCCGTTGCCCGGCGGGCAGGCGCGGGTGGATTACACCGAGCCGGTGCCCATCGCGTCGGCCCGCGCCCAGCACTTTTATGGCCTGGCCGAAACGCCCCGGTTGGCTGGCGGCCGGGTGCCGCTGCGGCTGGCGCTACTCTCACCAGCGGGCCGTCCCATCGCGCTGACTGCCGATATTGCGGGCTTCTGGAAGGGCGCTTGGGCCGACGCGCGCCGCGACATGCGCGGCCGCTATCCCCGTCACAATTGGCCGGAAAATCCCCTGCTGCCCTCATAGTCCAATTGGTGGAAGTTGCGGCCCTTGGGCATCACCGTCTTGGGCGCGCCGTCGTCCAGCGCCTGCAGCAGCGGCGTGAGGTCTTCCAGTTCCTCGGCGATCAGGGAAAGACAGGCTTCCGCGCAGCCGGTCTTTTTCTTTTGGCCACGGGCCGCTGACGCAGGCCAGAAAGCACCCGCAGCATGCCTGTCGGGCGGCGCCCCATATCTTTTTTGGCTGGAAAATACAGGCTTTACCCGGGCGCATTCTCAGCTACGCTCCCCGGACACGCGGCTGCCTGAAGAGCGACGGCGCTTGGGACCTGACTGCGAAGAATAAGAACCACAGAATATAGGGAGGCTTTCATGCGTAAGAGAGAATTTCTGGCGGCCGGTCTTGGTTTCGGTGCGGCCATGGCGGCAGCCGGCGCGATGGCGCCCGGGCTTGCCCAGACCCCTGCACCCGCTGCGCGCCCTTCCGGCGCTGGCGGCAAGCTGCCCAACCGCATGGCCAAGACCACCAATCTCTTCAAGGCGCCGGGCGTCTATCCCAATGCGATGGCCGGCTCGCCGCAAGGCCTGTGGGTCGCCCAGCAGCTTCTGACCGAAAGCGAAGCCGTGGATGCCGGCGTTCCCTACAGCAGGCCCAACAAGGAAAAGGTCTGGCTGCTGGACATGAACGGCAAGACGCTGCAGACGCGCGAGAGCAACGCCATCAACACGTCGGGCCTGGCCGTCGGCGGCGGTTCGCTCTGGGTGTGTTCCAACACCTCCGATGCCGCCAGCGGCATCCATCAGGTGGACATCGCCAGCGGCAGGCAGACGGCGCATCGCCAGATCCCGCTCAGCCCCAACAATGTCAGCGGCGGCAATCATGGTGCGAAGTGGCATCAAGGCAAGCTGTGGGTCGCCAACAACCGTATGCGATCGATCATGCGCATCAACCCGGAGACCTGGACGGGCGAATTGCAGATCCCCATCGCCTTGCCGCCAGACATGGGCCGCTTCCACGACTTCGCCTTCGATCGCGACGGCACCATGCTGATCGTGATCGCCAACCTGGGCAGCAAGAGCCACACCGAGAACAAGGCTGGCCTGTTGCGCGTCGATCCCAACAATGGCCGCGCCATCGAAACCATCACCTTCGTGGACGGTTCGGCGGATCCGCATGGCCTGGAATTCCACAACGGCCAGCTGCTCTCCTGCGACGCCGGCTATCACCCGTCCTGGAAAAACTATGACAGCCCGACCAGCCAGTGGGTGTTCCGCATCGACGTCGTCTGACGTCACCGCCATGACCACGCAAAGGCCCCGGCGCAAACCGGGGCCTTTGTTTATGGCCCGGGCCACACCTGGTCGATTTGTGTGCAGTGTTTACAAGAGGCCTGGCAGATTCTGTACGATTTTTTAGACTTTCAGCCGCGCCCGGGGCTTTTTACCCCGGCTGAAAGTCTATGATTTTACCCAACAAAAACCGTCCAGGGGGGACACTCATGCGCAAAGTTCTGGTTGCCGCCGCTTTTCTGACTGGCGTTTCCATCATGGGTGCCGCTTTGGCGCAGCAGGCCGCGCCGGAGGCGGGCCGTGGCACACAGGCCGGTCGTGGCCCGGTGACGCCCAACCCCAACCCCCGGTTACCCCCCTTCGCCCCCTCGACGGCGGCCGTCACCTTCGGCGAGCGCTGCGCCGGCTGTCACGGCACCAACCTGCAAGGCACCGGCAAGGCGCGCAGCCTGTTCAACGCCCAATTCCTGGCGAACCGCAACGACAACGAGATCGTCAATTCGATCCTCACCGGCTTCCCCGTGGCGGGCATGCCGTCATTCAAGGACCGCATCAGCGAGACCCTGGCGCACCAGCTGGTCTATTACATGCGCATCCAGGGTGGACGCCTGAACAACACGCCGCCGGTTATGCCCGATCCCAACGGCCTGGTGGTCCGCCACGAGAATGGCAGCTTCCGAATGGAAGTCGTGGCCGCCGGACTGGATGTGCCCTGGGGCATCGCCTTCCTGCCGGACAGGAAGACCGCCATCGTCCCGGAACGCGGCGGCAAGATCCGCTTCATCGACATCGTGAAGAACACCGCGTCCGAGCCGATCCGCAACACGCCCAAGGTCTTTGTCCGTCAGGATGCCGGCAACCAGGACATCAGCGTGCATCCGGATTACGCGAAGAATGGATGGATTTATCTCGGCTATGTCGATGTCCAGCCCGGCGTGACGCCGGGGCCCAACTCGCACATCGCGCCCAACCCCGCACCGCCCACCATGACGGTGATCGTGCGCGGCAAGGTAAAGAACGGCGAGTGGGTGGAAAATCAGGAGCTGTTCCGCGCGCCCAACGAACTGTACACCCAGCCCAACGACCATTACGGCATCCGCTTCCTCTGGGACAAGCAGAAGCGCCTCTACTGGACGCTGGGCGACCGCCATTTCCATGCGGATTCGCAGAATCTCTCCACGCCGATCGGCAAAATCCACCGCGTTCTGGATGACGGCAAGCCGGCTCCGGGCAATCCCTTCTTCAACACGCCGGGCGCGATCCCGTCGATCTGGAGCCTGGGCCACCGCAATCCCCAGGGCCTGGCGTGGAATCCGGTGGACGGCCATCTGTGGGAAACCGAACACGGTCCCACCGGCGGCGACGAGATCAACGTCATTAAGCGTGGCGCCAATTATGGCTGGGGTAAGGTCTCCCACGGGCTGGAGCCGGGCATCAACGGCATCAGCGGCGAGGGCATGGAAGAGCCCAAGGCCTTCTTCAACCCGGCCATCGGTCCCGGCGGCATCACCTTCCTCACCAGCAACCACTACAAGGGCTGGAAGAACAACCTCTTCATCACCGGCATGACCGGCATGAAGCTGTTCCGCATGGTGGTGAAGAACGACCAGATCCTGTCGCGCGAATTGCTGCTCGATCGCGTAGGCCGCGTGCGCGACGTCAAGCAGGGACCTGACGGAATGCTCTACATCCTGCTGCAGAATCCCACCGGCAATACACCCGCCAGCGGCATGACCAACGGCAATGTCGGCATGGTGGTGCGTCTGGTGCCGGTTAACGGTTAGGACTAGTCTGGCGGTCTCTTCACAAAGGAGACCGCCATGACCCCTTCCCGCCGTTGTTTCCTGTCCATTGGCGTGGCGATGGGCGCGTTCGCCTTTTTCCCGAGTCTGGCCCCCAGCCTTGCCCAGGACGCCGCGATCCCGGCGCGCCCCTTCGTGGCCGAGCCGATCGTTCATCCCATTCCGCCAACCACCCGGCCGATGCGCATCGGCGTCATCGGCTCAGGTAATATCGGCGGCACGCTGGGCGAGTTGTGGGCTAGGGCAGGGCATCAGGTGATGTTCTCAGACCGCGACCCTGCCCTGGCGCAGGACCAGGCCAGGCGCGTGGCCGGATCGCGCGCCGGCACCGCTGCGGAAGCCATCGCCTATGGCGAAGTCCTGTTCGTCGCCGTGCCGTTCGGCGCCTGGCCCGCCGTCGCGCGCGAGCATGGCGCCGCGCTCAAGGGCAAGGTCGTGCTCGACCCCAGCAACCTGAATGTTGCACGCGATGGCGCCGCGGCGGAAGCCGCGCTCAAGAAGGCGGGCAATACGGGCGACGCGGTGGCGGCCTGGCTGCCGGGCGTGCGGCTGGTGCGCGCCTTCAACACTGCGGGTTATGGCGAGTTCGCCAAGCAGGCGGCGCGCCCCGGCGCGAAGATGGCGATACCGCTGGCCTCAAACGACGCCGCCGCGCTGGCCATCGCCGTCCGGCTGGTATCGGACATCGGCTTTGATCCCATGCCGGTGCCCGGCGGACTGGCCGCTTCTGCCAAGTTCGAAACCCGCGGACCCGGTGCGGGCGTCAAGACGGTGGCAGAACTGCGCGCCGTCATGGGCCTGTGACGTCTATGTGCTGACGTCGTTGCCGCGATTGTGGAAAAGCTGGGGCTGAAAGTCCCAGCCCCGCAGCACCTTCACCGCCGCTTCCAGCGCATCCTTTTCCGCGCCGCGCGCAATCGCGTCCACCATTTCCTTGGTGTTGAGCGAAGTCGTGGCGGCATTGTGACCGGTTGGACCGGGTATGGCGAGGAAGAGGGGGACGGAGTTCATAACCCCAGATGTCACGAAATCCTGAAACCATTTCTGGCGCACGATCTTCAGTGGACTTCCTATCAGCATCAGTCCGATACCGATGGAAAAGTCGAAGTCTTCGCCGATGCCTTCGGTCTCGATGTAGGTGAAGACGCCGGAGCGATCCGGCCGCCAGCTGTCGTCGAGCATGTCCATCGCCCGCCAGGCGCAGAAATAGTCGTGGCAGACGGGAAAGCGGGTCTCGTAGATGGCGCAGCCCTGCGTCGTGCAGTGCTTGCAGGCGGCGCCCGAGTCCTTCTGGATTTCAGGTTTGTCGATGGCCGGCCAGATGCAGCAAACAGTACAGTCGCCGCACGTCCGGCCCGGCACCAATGTCATGCCTTCCCACATGGTGCGTCCTTAGCATGAGATCAGCGTCGGCGCTAACCGCGGTCCCCTCGCTTAAGCTCGGGGCGTTCGTCGCTCGAAATGGTCCACTGGACCATTTCGTTTGCTAACGCAAACTGCTCTTCACGGCATCACGCCTTCGCGCGCCCGCTGCACCGGCGGGGTCAGCACCCTCTGGCGGTCCACCAGTAGGACGCGGCCCTTTTCCTCGGGCAGGCGGAAGGCGAAACCGGCGGCGCGGGCGTTAATGTCGGCGGCTTGCGCAGTGCCTGCCGCGTTCAGGCGCACCCAGATGCCGCCCTGACGACGAACTAGCTCGAAATTCACCGTCAGGCCGTCAAAGGACTGTGCCACCACGCGGGTCGCGCCCGCGAAATCCACCCCGTCCGAGGTGCGCAGATCGGAGGGCGTGAAGGTGGCGATGGCGAAACCGATCTCGTTCACCAGCTGGAAATCTACCGGCACCGTGGCCGGCACGCCCGCCAGCGTCACCGCGTCGTTGGGCGTGGGGCGCAGCACCGTGAAGCTCTGACCGGCGGGCGGAATCAGCGTCACCGATTTCAGCCGCGCGGGCCCGATCAGCGCCATCTGCTTGGTCATCCAGGAGCCGATATCGCCACGCACCGGAAACACGGCGCGGGAGAGATAGGCGCGGTTCTCGCCGGGGCGGCGCACGAACAGGCCTTTGGCGCCGTTAAGATCACCCAGCTCTATCATGTTGCCTGCGATCAGCCGCGCCAGCACCCCGCCCTGCGCATCCTTCACCGTCAGCAGCGTACCGTTTCCGCGCGGCGGCTCGCCCAGCGAGAGATGGGTGAGCCAATCGGGCCGCTCGGTCTTGGGCGCGATGGTGGCGAGCTGCGCCAGGCTGATCAATGTGCGGCGCACCTCGTCGAAATCGGCGGGAAAATTGCCCCGGTCCAGCACCCAGCCGGTGGGGGATTCTCGGATGACGGTGAAGGCGCTGTTCGGGCCCACCACTTCGATGCGGGCCACGTCGCCCGCCTTATCCGCGAAACCGGGCAGGAAGAGTTCGGAGGTGTAGCGCGGCAGGCCTTCGGCGGCGCGGCGCCAGATGGCGTATCCCGCCAGCAGGCCGCAAAGCAGCACGGCGCCGGTCAGGATCAGAAGCGTGCGGCGGCGGGCCATGGTCATGCCGATGCTCCCGTGCGGCGGGCACTGCTTTTGGCCTTGGAACGGCGAATGGTGCCGAACACCAGCGCGAAGGCGGCCACCAGCAGCGGCACGCCCACGATATTGGCAAAGGCCAGGATGCGGCCCAGCCGGTCGATCCCGGCGCGCAGATTGGCCTGTACATCGCGCAGCTGGGCGCGGGTGCCCGCCATCTCGCGCTGCAAGCCTTCCATCGCGGTCTGCTGCTCCGCCGACAGGGTGGCGGCGCTGCCGCCCTGCTGCATTTGCACCAATTGCTGCTGCGCCATGGTGAGACGGGTGCGCAGGCTGTCCAGCGTCTCGCGGAAGCGCGATTCCGCCTCGGCCTGCATCCGCTGCACCACGGTGAAGGGCCGCTCGGTGTTGCCGCGCGCCCGCAGGTTGATGAGGTCGTCCGATCCGGTCAGACTTTCGATCGCGTTCAGCACCAGGCCTTCATTGTCGGCGAAGGGCGCGCGCGCGCCGCTCTGCGGATCGGTCTGCGCCCAGAAGCGGTCGTCCCAGACATCGGTATCGGCCACCACGATGATGTTGATGTTGCCCTCGGCGACGCCGGGCAGGGCGGCGCGGCCGGTGACGCGCGCCGCCAGGGTCAGCGGCTTGCCGCCCGGCTTGATGGCGCTCATCAGCGCGCCCGGGTCCTTCAATTGCAGCGCCTGGTCGCGCGGGAAGATCATGGCGTCGGGGCTGGAGATGAGCAGCGGTTCGAACTTGGTGGTGGCGTTCCTGGTGGGCGACAGTACGCCGGGGCTGGCGATATTAACGCCGTTGAGGCTGGCGGTGACCGGATCGCTCTTGTTGAAATTGCCCGCCGTCAGATGCTGCCACATCGGATAGGGCACCAGTGCGCGCTGCGGATCGGCGGGATTACGGATGCGCTGGGCGTTGGCGCGGTCTAGCAACAGCTCGCGCGGATTGAACTCCACGCCCCAGCTTTGCAGCAGCAGACGCAGGTCGGAGGAGGGCGGGGCGCTGGGCTTCTGCTCCTGCTGTACCAGTTCCGACAAGGGATCGAGGAAGATCAGGGCGCGTCCGCCTCCCAGCACATAGACCTGGATGGCGCGCAGCTTGGACGGGGTGATCTCCTGCGGATGGGCGATCAGCAGCAGGTTGGTGTCCTTGGGAATCTCGCGGAATTCCGCCGGCAGCATGGCCACGTCATAGTCGCGCTGCAGATCGGCATAGATGCCCAGCGGCTGGCCGCTGGCGGGCGCGCGGGTCAGCGGCAGCGACGACAGCACCGCGATCTTGGGTTTGCCGGGATTGGAGAGCTGATAGAGCAGCGCGGTGAGGTCGTATTCCAGATACGGCTCACGCTCCGGCGCGAAGAAGGGAATGGTGTTGCGGTCGTCCACCATGTTGACTCCTTCTAGCCCGAAATAGATCGAGCTGGTGCCGTTGGCGAGCGGCGTGGGCCGCAGCCCCGCTTCGGTGGCGCGGTCCTCTTCCGGCGTGAAGGGCGCAGGATCGATGTCTTCCAGGATGATCTTGCCGCGGCTGATGGCGGCATAGTGTCCAAGCAGGTCGCGGACTCTTTTCGCATAGGCGGCGGTGGCGGGATAATCGGCGGCGTTGCCGCGCGAGAAATAGAAACGCAGTGTCACCGGCTCGGGCAATTGGGCGATGGTGTTCCGCGTGCCCACCGACAGCGTGTATTGCTGGCTCTGGGTGAGGTCGAGCCGCGAGTCGATGAAGAAATTGTTGGCGAAGACGTTCAGCCCGAGAAAAGCCAGGGCGGCGAGCCCCAAGGCAGACCAGACATAGGCGCGGGTGGACAGTTTCATCGTCAACCGCCCTTGCCGCTTTCGACGATCAGCATGTTGGCGAACAGGAACAGCGCCATCAGCGACAGGAAGAATATCGCGTCGCGCAGATCGATCACGCCCAGAGTGATGGCGGAGAAATGGCTGAGGAAGCTGAAAGACGCTACCGCTTCCACCAGCGGCGCGGGCGCCCAGCCCGACAGCGCTTCCATCACCAGCGGCGCACCGGCGGCGGTGAAGAGGAAGCACACCGCCACGGCCAGCACGAAGGCGATCACCTGGTTGGTGGTGGCGGCGGATACCGCCGCGCCGATGGCCAGGTAGGTGCCCGCCATCAGGAAGCTGCCGATATACGACGCCAGTATCACGCCATTGTCGGGCTGGCCCAGATAGAGCGTGGTGAGCCAGACCGGGAAGGTGAGTAACAGCGCCAGCCCGGCGAAAGCCCAGGCGGCGAGAAACTTGCCCAGTACCGTGGCCCAGACCGGCAAGGGCAGGGTGAGCAGCAATTCGATGCTGCCGCTGCGCTTTTCTTCCGCCCAGAGCCGCATCGCTAGCGCCGGCATCAGGAAGAGATAGAGCCAGGGATGGTAGCTGAAGAATATGGTGAGGTCGGCCACGCCGGTGTCGTAGAAGTGCCCGACATAGAAGGTGAAGACGCCCATCGCCACCAGGAAGATCACCAGAAAGACGAAGGCGATCGGTGTGACGAAATAGGCGGAGAATTCGCGCTTGAAGACGGCGGCGACGGCATTCATGCGGCGGCCCCACCCACATTACCTGAGCCAAGATCGCTACTGGTCAGTCCGCGGAAGAGATCGTCCAGCCGTCCATTGGGGCCGCGCGCCGCCAGCTCGGCGGGGATGCCGTCGGCGACGATGCGGCCGCGGTCGATGATGACGGCGCGGGTGCACAAGGCTTCCACCTCTTCCAGCAGATGCGTGGAGATCACGATGGTCTTGGCCGGCGAGATGACACGGATCAGTTCGCGCACCGCATGCTTCTGGTTGGGATCGAGGCCGTCGGTGGGCTCGTCCAGGATCAGCACTTCGGGATCGTGCAGGATCGTCTGCGCCAGGCCGACGCGGCGGCGAAAGCCCTTGGACAGGGTTTCGATGGGCCGGTCGAAGACGCTTTCCAGGCCGGTGCGCGCCATTGCGATCTCGCAGGCGGTGACGGCGGCGGCGCCGCGCAGGCCGCGCACATCGGCGATGAAGCTCAGGAATTCGCGCGGCGTCATTTCACCATAGGCAGGCGCGCCTTCGGGCAGGTAACCCAGCGTCTTCTGCGCCGCCAGCGTGTCGATGGCGATGTCGTGGCCGCAGATGCGGGCCGTGCCGGCATCGGGGGCCAGATAGCCCGTTACCATCTTCATGGTGGTGGTCTTGCCCGCGCCGTTGGGGCCGAGCAGGCCTAAAACCTCGCCCGGACGCACCGTCAGCGACAGGCCATTGACGGCCGTCACGGTGTCGAAACGCTTGGTGAGGTTGTCAATTTCGAGCATGGCGCGCGCGCTGAGAGGAGGCTTCGTTTAATGAAACAGGGGCCCTGTCGCAAGCGGGCACAGCCTGTGGTTTTTGCTGCGCCGCAATATGATTTCTGGTCCTTAAATGAGATATTGCGGCCATATAATTGCATCAAATTGTCGTGCTGTAATGCTTTTCATTGTATTGCCCCCCAGACGCTGACAGATTTCCGCTGCCCGCGCGCATGACGCGCGCGATAGGGGAGGAATAAAAAATGAAGCGTTTGATGGCGGCTGCCTTGTGCGCCGCATTGCCGTTGGCGGCGGGTGTCGCCATGGCGCAGCAGGGGGCGCAGGTCCCGCAGATCGGCATTCAGGGTGATGGCGTGTCCGCGCCGACCTCCGGCTTTCCGCTGGCGCCCGCCGCCGGCGTGGATTCCGGCGCCGTGAGCAGGGCGCCCGCCGGCGCCAGCAACACTGGCCGTTTCAATTCCAACACCTGGAAGTATGGCCCGCGCTTTGACGCACCGGCGAATTCGCCGTTGTGGAATCCCGTGATGATCAAGCTGAGCAGCGGCCAGCAGGTCTTCAGCGCCACGGTCAGCGGCAACGCGACCCCGGAGCAGTATTGCACCCAGGCCGCCAACCCCGCCTATGACTTCATCTGGA